>JAMDBW010000076.1 GCA_023487765.1 Thermoplasmatota archaeon
TTTTTTCTTTAATTCAAGTATTTTGGCCAGTGCTATGTCCAGACGTTCGGGTTCCCTGACAATTCCAACGTTATCAGACATGGTTGAAGTGAGTTCATCTATGATGTCATAAGCGTTGATTCCATCCGGCTTCAGGAAGGAAAGTACTCTTGAGATTTCATTCTGGACATCCTCTTCCGGGACATCCGAGAGATCGGCGGTTTTGGCATAATCCGTGGCACCCTCACCAGTTTTCTTTCCGAAAACAAGGATATCAGCAAGTGAATTTCCACCCAGTCTGTTGGCGCCGTGTAATCCGCATGCGATCTCTCCGGCCGCAAAAAGACCGTTGACATCCGTCATGCCAGTGTCAGGATCAACCCTTACACCGCCCATCTGATAATGTGTAGTAGGAGCGACTTCCATTTTTTCCTTTGTTATGTCTACTCCAGCGAATTCCATGAACTGCATATACATGCTCGGAAGCTTCTGTTTTACGAAATCAGCTCCTTTGTATGATATATCCAGGTAGACTCCCCCATGCTCTGTTCCCCTTCCCTCCTGAATTTCCGCGTAGTTTGCCCTTGCAACTACATCTCTTGCATCCAGTTCTTTTTTCTGAGGGGAGTACCTTTCCATGAATCTTTCCATCTTGCTGTTATATAGTATGCCACCTTCGCCACGCACTCCTTCCGTAACAAGTAATCCCTTTACGCCGGGCGGATAGACCATACCCGTGGGATGAAACTGTATCATTTCCATGTCCTGAAGCCTGGCACCTACTCTGTAAGCAAGACCAAGACCGTCCCCGGTAGATTCCCATGAGTTGGACGTTATCTTGTATACTCTTCCGCAACCACCAGTTGCCAACACAACTGCCTTGGCCCTGAGAAGATGGAACTCCCCCCTGTCCATTTTTAAACCGATTGCCCCGATAACTTTTCCATCTTTCTTGAAAAGGCTCGTTATATACAGTTCGTCTATAATCTTGACATTCTGCCTGTGAATAACCTGATCTTCAAGGGTTCGTATGATCTCCAGACCGGTCCTGTCGCCCACGTGACATAACCTCCGGTAAGAATGTCCCCCGAAAGCTCTCTGCAGAATTCGCCCGTCGGGTGTTCTGTCAAATAATGCCCCGTATCTTTCCAGTTCGTATACCCTCTGGGGAGCTTCCTTTGCGAGAATCTCTGCCATCCTCCAGTTCGATATGTATACGCCTTCCTCAATTATATCGCCAAAATGAGCCTGCCAGTTATCTTTCGGATCAACATTCCCCAGTGAAGCTGCTATTCCCCCTTCGGCCATAACAGTATGGGCTTTGCCAAGTAAAGACTTGGAAACCACTGTTACTTTCAGGCCTGCGTCTGAAGCAGCCAAAGCTGCCCTCATTCCTGCTCCACCGGCCCCTATAATAAGAATATCCGATTCTGTGTTTAAATATTGCTCAGCCATGAGAATCACTTAATATTAGAGCTAGCTGATTGTCCGGATACCTTCGACGATTATAAAGATTTTAATCTGAAGGCATAATGGTCATGACTCTTCAGCACGGCTCTGCATGCACTGCGAGATGTGAGTTGCCATCTTCAACAGCCATACACCAAGTTGTTGAAATCCAGTTGAACTGGAAACGAAGCTTCCCGTCTCTGTCACCGTCAGCTTTTTCCGGTTTCTTTCGAGAAAAACTGAACCACAAGAATGGCGCAGATTATCATTGATCCTCCGACATACTGCAAAGGAGTGAGGAAAATACCAAGAAACAGTGCGGAGGACAATGCAGCGCTAATTGGTTCCATGGTGCCGGCCAGTGATGCCTTTGTGGCACTGATTCTGCTCATGCTCTTCATATACAGCCCGAAGGCTATGATCGTGCCGAAGAATGCCACGAACACTGTCAGCAAAATAACGGGAGCAATTTCAGGAATGTTTATTCTGCTGAAGAATACCACAGTCGGAGCAAAACTGAATGGAACCGAAATCAGGCCGCCGACGATAAAACCCCAGCTGATCACAGGCATGGTACCATGTTTACTGATTAATGTGGATGTTACCAGCGTGTAGTAAGCCGCAGTCAACGCGGAAAGGAGCCCTAAAACCAGGGCGCCCTCACTCAGAATTATCCCTGTTGTCTGCGAGGGGTAACCTGTGGACAATTCAAAGGTCCCGACAATTGCAAGCAACAGAGAAATCGCAATTGCCAGTGTGAAGCCTATCCTTTTCATAGCTACCTCCGCTGCAATTACCATTGGGAAAAACAGGTATTGAAGTAGAGTTGCTGTCGGCGCGTTGGAGTACGCTATTGTGGCAAGATAAAAAATCTGGACGCCGAAGAGACCAAAGATAGAAAACAGGAAAAAGCGTTTCAGATCACCCCTGGGAAAAGCAGGCCTCAATACTGCCACCAGAATAATCCCGGGTAGAAGCATCCTGATTGTCACAAGACTCAGGTACGGCATCCCGTACTGTGAAAAGAGCACTGAAGAGACCGTACCTGAAATTCCCCACAGCGATCCGCCGATAAGAGCGTAGGAAATACCTGCCATTGAGTTCAATTTTTCAAATTTTCCGGCGTTGCCGCGTCTTTGCCGATCATTCAAATGAAATCCCCCTTCCATATCTGACTAACCTGACCTCTGCAGCCTGCAGGTATTCCCTCTTCTGTCCATTTCCCCTGATCTCCTTCCATACGTACACGCCGTAACTGAACGAACCGGAAATCCTGAACCTCTTTCCCATGTGGAGAACAATATCTCCGGGCTGCAGATCGTATCTCTTCCTCCTGATGGAAGGTTTGAATCCCTTCCTGCTGGTCTGAAGAGAACGGTTATTCCTCCTTCTCTGCTTCACGCTGAAAACAAATACCGGCGTATCGGTATTATGCCATCCCGCTGGCTGGAGTATGTCAACATCGGGGTTGTTGGAAGTGGTTCTTGAACCATGCACACTGAGACTCCGGTCTCTGTTTAATGCATGATCACAGTTGCCACGGACTTGTGGATCATCCACGGGTGTGTATGTATCTCTCCGATCTAACTTCTGCTTTTCTTTCATGTTTTTCTTCACGTTTTCAAAGCTCCCTGAATGACCAGACTGACTAATATTTGACAGCGACCGTTTTCTGCAGGGTGAGAGTCACTTTCCCGCCGCTACCGGATAAACCAGCCCGTAAATAACCTTCTTCAGGCAGATCACTTCTTTATTTCAGTTTATTGAAATTGCAATTTGCGATACCGGAAAAATATTCTATTCAAAGCAAGGCGAAAAAATTAATACACAACCCCCATGAATCATCATGGATAACCTGGCCGTCGGAATCAAGGCGGGATTGATCGGCGGCATCGCATGGGGGGGCATCGGTTCCATACTCCCGGAAATAGCGATCCACACCAGTGTTCTCGGAAATTTTTCTCAGACAGGATTCCTGGTTCCGTTGGGGTCCACTATTTTGCTGGACAGTATTCTTATCCCGCTTGTCATGGTAATACTTGGAATCATTGGCGGGATAATATTTGGAGTGGTATTCGGGGCAATACATGATAAAATGCCCGGTAAGAAAATTGTGACTAAAGGGGTTTATTATTCCCTCATAATATGGCTACTTTCAAACATTCCGGGCTTATTTGGCGCCATTTATACTTATAGCCTTATCCTGTCCATTGCTTCATCGTTCAGTGCAAACCTCGTATTTGGCTTAATACTTGGTTCACTCTTCGGGCGTAAAATCAAGGAAGAGAAAACCAGTGGATTCGACTCTGAGAAGTTCTGGAATAACAGATAGGTATCCTTGTTCCACCTTTGATCCACTTGTTCCCATTCTAAGTTTGATATTACGAAAAATTTTAAATAAAAGCATGTAATTCATAGTTGTCAACTACTAGTTGACAACAGGAGGATGTGACTAATGACCTATAGATATAGGAGACGAAGAGAAGATGATGACTGGAAGGATGAATTTGATGAGTTTTTCGAGAACTTTGGTTTCGATTTCGACAAACTGAACGAAAGAATCCTGAAAACATGGGACAGAATGCTGAAAGACCCGGATGTCAGCGTATACGGCCCGTATGTTTATGGCTTCACCTACAAGATCGGACCTGATGGTAAACCAAAATTCGAGGAATTCGGAAACATGGCGGAATCGGAAGTTGAAGGATCATTGCCGAAAGTGGAAAAGGATGTAAGGGAACCGATAACCGATCTCAATGTGGACAAGAACAGGGTATATATCACCTATGAACTCCCGGGAATCTCAAAAGATGATGTTGAACTGAGCGTTGCTGAAAGAAGTGTGGTTCTATCGGTGAAAAACGGACCAAGGAAATACCACAAGCACATGGACTTTGAGTACGACCTGAAGCCTGAATCTGCATCAGCAAAATTTGTTAACGGAATACTGGACCTTACCATAGAAAGGGCCGGAAAAGATACAGGAACCGGAAGAAGAATATCCATTAACTGAGGTATCCCCTTATGATCGATGAGGACATTGAAGCTTTCATTTCGGCCATCGAGAACCATACAAGACGCGAAATCCTGAGAAGCCTGATCCTCGATCAGTCATACGCGCTTCAGATCAGCAGATGGATCGGTGTATCACAGCAGGCGATAATCAAACAGCTGGACCTGCTTGAGAAGGCTAACCTGATCTCATCTGTTGGGTTGTTCCCGAGCACTTCCGGTGCTTCGAGGAAAATATACAGGCCCACAGGGTTTTCCACCCTTGTGGCAGATTATTCCAAAAATTTTATTGAGGTTCGAAGATATGAACTCCCTTCGGACTCCGCAGAAAAACCTGTGGACCAGTTCCTTGACCACAGAAAGCTCACTCGGAGGCTGGAGGAAACCAACCGGAAACTTTCGGATATCATGAGTGCCAGGATGAAACTCATAATTGAAAAAGATACCATACTTGGCGAACTACACAGTTACATCAACAATATTTCTCCTGATGATTTTACAAAAAATATTCTGTACGATTATTCAGACACTATGGACCCTCAGTATGTGTCAAAGAAGTACAGTGTCCCGGTCAGCTTTGTCATGCAACTGGCTGAGAATTACCTGAAATAGTAACATTTTTTAGCGAACTTGCCAAGGAAATACTCCTCGTTGTGATTGAGGGAACCCGGTATGACAAGCGTCACTGGCGACTCTTCGAGCCTGAGGTCGAGAATGTTCTCAGATCTGTCGCATATTATTTTTTCCCCTTCCTGCGATACTTTTATTGCAGCACATATTACGTCGGATCTGCTGACGGCACCTATCGCGTGTTTTTCCTCCATCCTCAGCAGTACCTCGACAGCCTCAAATGAATACATGGTCCTGCCTTCCCTCAGGTCGAGCAGAACCATGGTGTGAAACCCTGAATCCCGGTTGAACTTTATCTTCTGGCATACGCTCCTGGGAAGAAAATTATCGTCAGGAAACGGCAGTGAAACCGGAGGGCCCATCTTGTAAGGGAACAGCCCGAGTTTTCCCGGTATAACCGAAAGTATTGAAGCATTCTCTATCACTGTCACATTGATCCCGGCCTGTTGTGCATCTACTCTCAACTGATTATGCGTTGTCGCGGAAAGCGGGTCTCCCGTCACCAGGAGACATACATCATGCCTGGATGACAGTGAAAGCAATGCAACTGGATTCTCCACATCTTCTCTCCCTGCTCTTTTCACTTCCCTGTTCAGCATCGTCGAAAGCTGGTCAATTGTCTGCGACGGGGAAACAGATGTATAAGTCTCGAAAAATATGTGTTCGCATCCGGAGAGTATGTCCTTTTCCTGAAGACTAAGGCTGGAAGCTCCCCTCAATCCAAGTCCGAGGATGTAAAGCATTAAGGAGCCCTATTGGAAATCCTCTTCGATCCTGATGAGCTCATTGAGTTTTGCCAGTCTTTCCCCGCCTATCGTGCCTGTCTTTATGAACTCCGAGGCAAAAGCTACAGAAAGATGGGCAATGAAGTCGTCGGTAGTCTCGCCGCTCCTGTGAGATACTGTGTTCCTCATTCCCGCCGCCGTGGCAACTTTGACTGCTTCCCACGTCCTTGACAGAGTTCCTATCTGGTTCACCTTTATGAGGACTCCGTTGCTTGACTTTAATTCAATGCCTTTCTTTATTCGCTCCGGGTTGGTTGTGTAGAGATCATCGCCAACAATAACACTCCTCTCGCCTGCCCTTCGTGTTATTTCTGCGAACCCCTCAAAGTCGGTATCTTCCATAGGATCCTCTATAAAGTGGAAACCGAAATCCTTTGAGAACGAAACTGCGAAATCGATTTGTTCATCTCTTGTTCTCGAACCGTCCTTGTAGGAATAAGAACCTTTTTCAAAGAACGAAGTGGCTGCAAAATCAACGCCGAGAAGTATCTTTGTCCTGGATTCTGAAGAAATGTCCTGAACTGCTCTCCTGACTACCTCAACAGCCTCGATATCCTCGAGACCTACTGTCCATGCCCTTTCGTCCCCGACCCCCACGCTGATATTGCTGAACTTTTCTGATAAGATCTCCCCGATACGTTTGTGAACTCTTGTATTGAGATATGCAGACTCTATGAACGTTTTTCCCTGTGATGATACGAGGAATTCCTGTATCGTAGTGCCATTTCTGGAATGTTTCCCGCCCCCGATAACGTTACCCATTGGTCTGGGAAGCTTGTTAGCCAGTGCCCCGCCCATGTAACGGTATAATGGTATATCGAGTTTTGCAGCAACAGCCTTTGCGTTAGCTACGGATATTGCTGTTGCCATATTCCCGCCAATGCTGGACATAAGCTCTGTGCCGTCAGTTTCCATCAGCGTACGGTCAAGACCCGCCTGGTCCAGAGCATTGAAACCTGTCAGTCTGGATCTGAGATTCTTTTCCAGGAATGAAATTGATTTATCAGGACCTCCCTGAGGGAAAGCCTGCATTTCAGTAGCACCGGTACTGGCACCTGACGGCGCCGAGCATGCGCCGGAGGCGCCTTCCAGAAAGACTGTTGCTTCAACTGTAAAATTTCCCCGTGAATCTATTATTTTCCTGGCCCTGACATCAAGTATCGGAATGTGATTCAACATCACATCATGAACCTGCCTTTGGACTTAAATTATTTCGTGTGCGCATCGACGAGGTTTGATTTATATCTTGAACTGAATGTGTTGTAGTTCTCCTTGTACTTTATCCACATATCCTTATACTCTGCGGAGACCGTGCCGATGACTTTTGCCGGGACCCCGGCAGCAATGGCTCCCGGGGGAATTTCGGATCTGCTTCTTACCACTGCACCTTCAGCGACAGCTGCCCATTCGCCGACGGTAGCGAAGTCCGACACTGTTGAATTCATGCCAATCACCGCCCAGTCCTGAATTTTGCCCGTATGTATCACGCAAAGATGCCCCAGTGTTACGTGATCTCCTATGCTTGTTTTTTCCCCGGGCCTTGCGTGTATGACGACGTTGTCCTCAACAGCAGTATATGCACCGACGGATATCTCGCCGTAGTCACCCCTGAGAACCGCGCCGGGACCTACCCAGACATTCCTGCCGATTGTGACCTTTCCGATTATTACTGCATTTGGAAAAACAAAAGCTGTCTCGTCTATTGCAGGCACTCTGCCTTCAAATTCATAAACGGGCATACCGGGAAAACAGTTTCAGTATATTTAATTCTTGGAACTCGAGTTGACTGCGGTGGCAGGAAAATAGCATAAATTAATCACGGGATAACAAGTTTTTCACGTTCTGCGCGATATATTGCCATAATTTCCGGATAGCCCAGCTTAAACGAAGTAAGCGGGTTTTTAATGGCTTCAGCAGCCACAACGATGCCGAGCCTTATGCCTTCATCCAGTCCCATCTTCCTGCTGAGACCGAGATAGAGACCAGCCCTGAAAGAATCACCCGCCCCGAGAGTGTCGTAGGGATTCTCCACCTTCAAGGACCTGAAACTCCTTTTATCTCCGTCCATGTACAGGTCAACGCCCTCAGACCCCCTGGTTATTATGAGGTTTTTGCACAAATCCGGCAAATCCGAAACATTGATTCCGAGAAGTTGAGAGGCCTTCTGTTCCTCATTTTCATTGAAAATGGAGATGAAGGAAATTTTAAGGAAATCGCCCAGTTGATCTGGAGAATACCTGTAGTTAAGTTCCTGGCCGGGATCAAATACTATTTTTGAGCTTGCATTTTTCCTCCCCACTTCAAGGAAATCCTCAGGAGGACCAGTTCCAAGATGAATGTATTCATAGTCCATTCCACCGGAAGTTATTCCGCTGGAGAATGGTTTCCCCATGGGCCCCTGATAAATGTAATAAATCTGATCCTTTCCAGATGTCACTGCATAGCAGACTGGCCCATAATCTTCAGAGTCAATGACAATGTGCGAAGTGTCGACACCTATTTTGCTTAAATATTCAAGATATTTATCGTGTGTTTTCAACGATACCGCTGAATAGAGGCTGAATGGAACACCAAGCCTTGAAGCAATGATGGCAAAATTACCTGCAGTTCCTCCGAAGTTCTCACCGAAGTTTATTATGTCTGCGGAACCGCTTCTGGGCAGTTGCCTGACCCTCATGGTTACATCAATGTTCAGATGACCGAAAAATGCGAGAAAATTCCCTTGCACCTGCACCAATTGGGATACAAAATATAAATTTAGAGGTCTATCTGAACCCTGGCCATGTTCGAAAAGATAAACGGATCAGATCCGGCATCGACATCGGGAATACCGGGATTTTCTGATACCTTAAGATAATCCCCTGTTCGGGCAATAAATTTCTCAAAATCTGTCTCTGATCTGTAAACAACTATTATGCTCGATGACCGTTCTGATATTCCAATCTCCGTCTGTGCCTTACTGATCTGTTGCATTCCGGACAGCAACATCAGAAAAATGGATTCCGGTTTCCTGGCTCTGCCGGCATTTCCGAACAGTTTCATGGCTCTTTCAAAACATATGACTATCTGTTCCACGGATCGGACCTTCGTTGCATCCAGAATTGAAAAAAAATCTCCGGGGGCGTCCCTGAGAAATGAAGTGATTTCCTGTAGGTGCCCGCTATCCAGAAGTCTTGCAAACCTGATCTCAGGCAGCATTTGTTCCAGCTCTGCCCTGTTTACCGCCGAATATCTTGGGATTGAAGAAATCCGTGACTCTGGAGAGGAATTTTTGTTTCTCCGGGCTCGCAGTCAGTGCATTTTCCCATACTTCACTTATATTGGTTACAGGTACTATCTCTATTTTATCCTTGTGCGCCTGATCGAGAACTATGTCTCCGAAGTTGGCATTCGGCACTATTACTTTCTTCATTCCTGCCCCGATGGCTGCCTCTACCTTTGCAGTTACACCCCCGACAGGAAGCACTGCGCCCCTGACACTCAGGGAACCGGTCATGGCAACGGTCTGGTCAATTGGTATATTCTCTATGGCAGATATAACCGCAGTCGCAATTGATACGCTGGCAGAATCTCCCTCTACGCCTTCATACGTGCCGATGAACTGTATGTGTATATCCAAATCTGAAATGTCCTTGCCGCTGAGCTTCTTGAAAACCGCAGAAACATTCTGAACCGCTTCTTTGGCTATTTCTCCCAGTTTCCCGGTGGCCACAACAACTCCGTTGCCCTTGTGCTGGGCTGGTGTGACTTCAGCGACTATTGGCATCACTATTCCGGTATAATCAGCCATTCCTGAATTTGCCCCGACGACAGCGAGACCATTGACCATTCCCACGGATGAGCCTTCGCTCCTGAATGTCTGGTACGATTTCCTGATCTCTATTGATCTGTCTGCGACCTGCTGCTCAAGAGGTTTACTTAGGGCTTTTGCTGCCATTACATGTTCAGAGGTTACAATTTCAGCTTTCGTGCTTATGGCAATATCTCCGGCAACCCTTATGAGTCCTCCCAGTTCCCTCAGTCTCAGAGTTAATTTGCCTTTCCTGCCTGATCGTTTTTGCGCCTCTTTCATGATCTCAGTGATTGCGCTGATGTCGAAATGTGGTATTTTCTTGTCTTTGACGATCTCCTGAGCTATGAACTGAACCAGCTTCTGACGGTTTTCTTCATTGTCTTCCATTGCATCGTTGACGTAGACCTCGTAACCGTAACCCCTTATTCTTGATCTGAGAGCAGGGTGAATTCCCTGTACAGCATCCAGGTTTCCAGCTGCAACGAGCACGAAGTCACATGGGACTGGTTCCGTCTGTACCATTGCTCCGGCACTTCTTTCGCTTTGGCCCGATATGGAAAATTTCTTTTCCTGCATAGCGGTTAACAGGGACTGCTGACTTTCGATCCTGAGGAGATTCATTTCATCTACGAACAGTACTCCCCTGTGTGCCTTGTGTATATTACCTGCCTCTACCCTGTCATGAGACGGAGTTTCGAGTCCTCCCGACTGGAACGGATCATGTCTCACGTCGCCCAGAAGAGCCCCGGAATGTGCGCCTGTTGAATCAATAAACGGAGGTTTATCATTAGGTGTATGGGAAACGAGTAATTTGGGGACAAGTGCACGTTCCATTCTCATGCCGGGATTGACCGCCATAGCCATGTATATAAAAACTGCAGTAATTATTGCAAAAAATGCTATTGTGTAGTTGCGAAGGGCTACAGATGCCACTATTCCCATAAAAACAACCGAGAGTATTATGAACATAATTCCTCTGGATCTGTCCTTCTTTTCCCTTTCAGCTTTAATCTGGTACTGCCTGACAATTTCCTTTCCTTTCCCCGCAGGGAGTGTCTTGACTTTAGGCCTGTTGGAATCTTCAGGATTAGGGAAAACCAGGATATCCTCCAGTTCGTCCTTGGGAAGGAAGTCGACCATCGACTGTGCAAGCATTGATTTTCCAGTTCCGGGTTCGCCGATCAGCAGAACATGCCTCTTCTGGAGAGCGGCTTTTTTAACGACTTCACGCGCCCCTTCCTGTCCGATAACCTGATCATAAAGTATCCTGGGTACCTGAACATCCTTCGTAGAATTGACGTTCAGCTTCTTAACCCATTCATCAATAGTCTCGACCGTATTTTCCACCGTCACTCTATCTAAATTAGATAGTTAAGTCTTTCTTCTGGAATATAATGAATTTCTGGTAAAAATGATATTGAGCAGTACAAATTAATTTGAGTTTAACCGATCTCTACTGCGAAAACTTTCTTGTGGTTAAACATTGTTTTTAGTGCCTTTACATCTTCAACAAAATCATTGTTGACCTTGTAGTACTTGAATCCGCTTTTACTCTGGTCCATGGCAACAAGGCCAAGTCCCATCAATGATTCCTCTCCCGTATACCTCACTCCAAGACCTTCCAGGCACCCCTTAACGTTTGACGGATCGGATTTTACCGCCCGTGAAATTTCGGAAAGGTAGGATCTGTAGGGATAGATTGAAAGCAAATAGAAGAGAACCTTACGTCTGAGTTCACTTCTGTTCAGTGATCTGATGATGTTTCCATCTGCCACCAATTCCATAACGTTTAATTAGTTTAGATATATTTAAATCTTTTCTGGAAACTCTTTACATGAGCCAATATCTACACAGTGCAGAACATATTTACCTACATAGGGTGTCAGACATGTGCTGACATTCCGCATTTACCCTATTTTCATTTTACACATCTTATAAATAGTTAGATAATAGGTATTATGAAACGAAAGACTGCGATCGAGGCGACCACGCTTGAAGGTATAGTCAATATTATCGTGTATTTAGCCATTCTCAGAGAGTTGAATGCCGAATCGATAAGATGTTCATATGTATTTTCTTCACCCATCTTCACCTTCACATGTGCTGTTTTCATGCCGATTCGCACTTCAGTGATATCATTCCTGGCCATCGCGACCGTCCTCTTAATCAGGTCCGATATGATCACCGGGTCAGCATTCCTGCCCAGTGGATTTGTATCGAGATTGCTGGCATTCACGTAGTGGTTGTCCGTAGTGTATATCTCAAGGCTGTTCACGTCAGAGGACACTGCTTCCCTTGACAGATCAACCACTTCACGGGTGACGTTGTTTGAATCAGTGAGGACTATAGCCTGAAATTTGTCACCAGTTTCTGTGACTATCGCCTGTATACCCATTGCCCCCAGTCCCGGCATCGGTTCATATATCCGGTAGTATCCCATTTTTGCAGGAAATTTGGATTCCAGACGGTTGAGTTCCCTGGAGAATGCCTTTTCCATTCCTTCACAGTTGTCCAGTTCCGGTGCCTTTTCCAAAAAGAAATTCTGGGCGTCCAGGGCGGCGAATTCTTTCAGGGCAGTTCTCTCAACGTGATGTATGATCTTTAAGCCTTCCTTGAGTTTGACATCGTCAAATGGCTCCCTCTCAGGTATTATCGCACCGACCCCGTATTGCCCGAATTTCTGCATCCCTATGGAATATTTCCCCACGTTTATTTTCTTGAATCGTGAAATTGTGTCGGTGTACTGCATTCCATCCAGGCACTCCCTGACACCTTTCGCGATCTCGTCAAGGTCGGAATCGCCCGAGCAATTATTGCTGTTTGTCGTTGTTGTGTGAAACACCATCAGATCCGTACCAAGGTCGGCAAGTCTGTGCTGAAGCCGCAGAGGAAGATCGCTTGAACCCAGAGTTCCAAACGGTCCCGGGTGGATATAGGGGAAAATCATTGAAACCATCCTCGAATTATCAATTCTAAGAACGTCGATCACCTTTACTGGAATCCTCCTCGTGTGTGCGTAAATTTTGCTGAAAAATTTGTTGCCGATATTGTCGTAGTCCGTAACGTGGTTATAATTCAGAAACATCTGGATAATCTTGGTTGCGTTTTCCCCGTATTCTTTGGAGAATTCCCTTGTGGAACTCTTGACAAATGCTATGCCTCCCGCGACATAAATTGCAGAGGAAATGATGAATGGAATGATCACCATAACATCCCTGTAGATAATAGAAAGTGAGAATATTGCCGCGTATGTGTAATTCAGGGCAGGCATGAAGAACCTGGACGGGCGGTCGGAATAATAAGTATAGAAAATCAGTACTCGAAGCAGTGTCGCGGATGATATAGAGATCATCAGCAATGTTTCAGTGTCCGGAAATAGCCTGATGATAAAAATTATCCAGAAAAACATTGATGAAAACCAGAATGACATGAAATTAAGATAGAGTATCCGCCTGACCGGGAAATATATCCGGGTCAATTTCACGAAAAGAATATCCAGTGCAATGACGAGAAGGTAAGACCCCAGTATTCCGGCCAGTACCAGGTAAATATCTCTCAGCAGGTAATAATCAACTGATAATATCACAGCCACGAAGAAGATGAAATTTGACCAGTGCGGAGCTCTCTTGACCATTCTTGTAAGATCGGAAAATGCCCTGTTCCGGTGATCTTTCCTTTTCAACGCCACATGATATTGGGTGAGTAATTATACGTTTTCTCGCCGGTTTAAAAACTGACGTAAATATGACCTTCTAACCGTCTTTCAGTCAAAGACAGGAAACATCTTGAAACGTCCGTAACCGGAAAGGATTTTAACATATGCCGGCACCTGTGATGACAGCCCGGGCACGTCCACATATAAGCCGGAAAAGCCGCGGATTTTATCTTCACCTGCTATCACTATCACGTTCTCGAAACCTATGCGGTCCATTACCCTTGAGGATAACTGCTTATTGCCCCTTCCTATCAGAAACCCCTGACCCCCGAGAGGTGAAAGAATTATTTTGACTGGCATAAATAACCCGTATATCTCCTGTTCAGACAAGTCTTTCTTTATCAGTATTCCATTACGTAACAAATCAAATCCAAGCAGGCTCCCTTGTATTCCCAGCGACTTGAGTATGCCTTTGCATGTGGAACCTGGACCGACAAGATAGTTAACGTCGTTAACCATATTGTCAACAATGTAGCCTGCAATACCTTCAACCGGATTATCCGGGTATTCCGCCTTGGATTCAGATACAATGAGATCACTGGAAGGTACGAGAAGTTCACCGTACAGCTTCACATCAATTCTGCCCTCGGAATAGGCCGTTTCATTCAGATCGATTACATCTCCCGGGTGCGATCCGGTGATTCTGCCGGAAAGGATGTCCTGGAAAATCTGTACCGCCCTGTTCACACTGATGGCAAATATTGAACTGAACATTTTGGTGCCCGCAGGAACACCTATGACCGGAGATGTGAAATTCGCATCAACAATGCTCCTGGCTGTGCCGTCTCCTCCGAAAAAAATCAGTACGGAAACATCAGTATCATTAAGTTTTTTTATATAGCGCACAGTGTCTTCAGCCGTTGGATCCGACTGATATCTGTAAATGACCCGGTAATTATTCATACCTAGCGACTTGAAGAGGTCTTCACCCATGGCATCTGAGGCAGTTAAGAACATGACATCCGTATCCTCAAGCTTTTCCAGAAAAGTCCTCGCGAGTTCTGCGGATACGGACCTCGGGCACCTGGAAAATGACAGGGAATCGGAACCTCTTAGATTTAGCAACTGCCCGCAACCAGCTACGGGATTGATCATAAAACCCACTTTCATCGATTTCACCCCGTAACCATGATTCTTGCATAAGTAGCGTTGTAGTTGCCGTCATATGCAATGATGTACCAGTATGAAGGCACAGAATCAGCCCTGAGTTTTAGATTGAGCGGATTATTGGGAGTAACGGATATTTGCGGGAAGAGCAATTCTACACCCTTGTTCAAAGTGATCGCGTTGTTCCCGATAAAATATGAGAATGTCAGGTCGGGGCCCCCCATAGACAGTATTGAAAGGTTCTCGGAGGCGGATACATTCAGGGTGAGATTGAACGTGTCATTTTCCTTCACATGCGTGTTATACGGATTGTTGTTGTTGAAGGCCGCGGAGTGACTCAGGTTCACATCCAGTATTAATATATCCAGCGTCTGGTGATAGCTTCCGGAATAGACCGTGGTATAGAAATGGTTGAATCCGGGCGATAACTGGTTTGAGAGATTCACCTGCAGCGCGTAGCTGATCATCTTTCCTGGAGTGATAGATCGACTTGCGCCGGAAAGAATAAAGGAAACTGTTGGAGATATTTCAAAAGCCGGAACAATTGTCGATTGACCCGTGTTATTTACGGAAATATCGAAGCTTATGTTCTGGTGACCAGGGTAGACGACAAAATACTCCTGGGAAATATCCGTCTGGAACGTGTTTACGCTTGCGTGAAACGGAAATGGTGCGATTCCCACAAGGAGTATTATGAACGAAATGGCCGCCAGCATTTTCGTGTTTGGCCTGATCCCTGTTATGTTGTTCAGAGCCTGAGGTCCCCTCAGCCCGACAAGAAGAGCGAAAACCGCCAGTATAATCCATGGAGGATAAAGAATGCCAAGACCAATTATCACCATTACCGACAGATAGGAAAGGTAAATGGCGCGCCGCCCCATAATTGTTGACGATATAATGCCTCCGTCAAGAAAACCCAAAGGCAATGCGTTGAGAGAAGTCGTCACGATACCTGTCCATCCCGCAAAGGCCAGGGGGTCCAGAATCCCGTTGGAGGGTATCAGCCTGTTGCCCACGAATTGCATTATCAATGGTGTACCTATAGTTTCGGCTGGACTGTTCACAATTGGTGCCGAAGGGGGAAAACTCAGTGTCAGAAATGAACCAATCAGCAAGAATACTGTAGAAATAAGGAAACCAAAAATCAGGGAGTAGGACCCGGCTTCAACCATGGCCTTCCTGCTTATATACGGACGGTTTGGAGTGTTGATTATGCCCATAGTCCCAATCCCGAGAGGGTCGGGAATAAATATCGGCAGACTGTAAGACATGCCGTTTTTCTTCAGCGCCACATATTTTCCCACCTCACGCCCCGCGAGAATTACAGAAATCGGAAGGACAAAAAAAACCAGATCGTATGCGATATTCTCCAGAGGATTGTTCAGTCCGCTGTAGCTGACCTGATAAGTGTAGCCAAAATAAAAGACACTCGCAACAGTTGCGATGAAGAGGATCACCTTGAGTTTCAGGTCGTTCGATAACTCGGGTCTCCTTACCACCACTATTTCGTTGTCCGTACCGGCATTTGTGAATGCCAGAAAACCAAGCGAATCGAGTTCTTTCGCCATTGCGTCGAAATACTGATCGGGATAGTGTTCAAAAGTCTCGATCCTGAATACCAGTGATTCTCCGATTGGATCAGCAGCAGAAAAATCGTAATATTTCCTGATTGTGGATTTCAGTAAATTCTGTTTTTCACTGTCGATCATCAACTTCCTCGGAACTTACATCCATCCAAAATCTCCTTAATTAAGGTTTCATTGAGTCTCTTTGTGCAGGAAATCCATGCATGCCGACTGGAGCCTTTCACTTCACCGGAAACATGAGCACTGATGCATCCGCCTATTTGCATTGAATCCAGACGGGTGGTAATGATCCTGATTTCAACACTGGAGCCGCTTAAATTTTGCAGAATTGCAATATCGCGCCTAAGTGAGAACATTGCGCTGATTATCCCCTTAATTTCATCTTCCTCAAAACTGCCTGAGATGAATGATAAACTATTGCCGTTGATCTCAATCTGGCCGGAATTATTTACTGCGTTTTCAATGACCTGTTTTAACTTTCTTTCATGGTATTTCCTCATGGAAATATTTTCCTGAATCACTTTCGTGAAGGCTTCTTCGACATTTTCAGAACTTGCTGACAGTTCCTTCTCGATAAGAGAAGCAGTGTTGTACAGGCTGTGTACATAGTCCAGAGCAGCCTCTCCTGCGGCAAACGTAAATCTCTGGATTCCTTCCTGAATGGTTTCTACCTTGATTATCTTGATAAAACCTATTTCGCCCGTAGACTTAAGGTGTGTTCCACCGCAACCCTCAACGTCAACGCCGTCAATCTCAACGACCCTGACTTTCCCGCCTTCCGGTACTCCTCCCTCAAACAGGCGAAAACCGTATTTTGAAAGAGCACCGTTCCATTCAATGTTCCGGACTGTAATGGAGCGGTTTTGTGTGATATATTGCAGGCATTCCTTCTCTATAAGTGATATTTCTTCAGTTGACGGCCTGTGAAAATGCGTTATGTCGATCCTGGACCTGTCCACTCCTTTCTGCACTCCACTCTGCCATACATGCTCACCAAGAACGCGCCTCAACACGCCCAGAAGAAGATGGGTTGCTGAATGATGCACCATGAGTCTCCTCCTGCGCGCGTAATCTATATGCCCTATGATCCTGGACTTTTCGGGAATCGCCGACGAGAGTCTGTGAACTATTGCGTTTCCATGCCGCTCCGCCTTCAGCATGTCCACGTTCTTACCGTGGTACACGAAGTATCCCAGATCTGTGGGCTGTCCTCCTCCCTCCGGGTAGAACGCAGTCTGGTTTGTTATTACGATCTTGTCCTCCGAATGAAGGACGATTGCGTTGAATTCCCTGATGGATGTATCATCATAATAAAGGGGCCTTGTAAAGATATCCGGGAAAGTCTCTTCATTCTTCTTAATCTGCCTCTGCTGTTCGTGTCTGGAAATGACAAGGTAATTGAAATTCTCCGGTATCGTGACAGTATTTTTCCGCTTATCATGTACAATTCGCTTTGCCAGTTCTGGAGTGATTCCAGAGGAATCATACAGAGTAACAAGATCCTGACTGCTCAGGGAACTGTTTTTATCAAAAACCCTGAGGACAATTCCTTCAGCACGACTGTACAGGTCATTGTATCTTGCTTCTTCCTCCTTCAGGGCTTCCGCTATAAATTTTTCCGGAAAGTTCTGAATAACATCAGACATGTTCTCATGGTGCAGTTTTATCAGGTCATAGATCGTGCCGCTGTAATTTGCATCCCTTTTTGCCCGGAGTGCTCTCCTTATGAGCAGCCTGGCAAGATATCCGACCTTAACGTTGCTGGGGATGACGTAATCTGCAAATAAGGTCATAAGTGTCTTCGTGTGATCGGCCAGAACGAACACCGCTCTTGACCTTTCGAAAAAGTTCTCCAGTTCCTGAGCCGATAAAGAAATTCCCATTGTTCTCAGTTCATTTTCAGCCCTGTCAAGAACCAGTGATTTATCGAATGGTTCAGTTTCGGCGGAAATTTTGGACAGTACCCCCATTATTCTTGAATCCCATGGTTGAATCTGCGATTTGTCCATTATTTCATTTATCGCATAGGACATTATCGCTTCATAAACAGTGGGGGTACCCTGCGAAAGCCAGACCAGCCTTTCGAGACCGTAACCGGTATCAACTATCTTCATGGACATTTTTGAATATTTTTTGCCGTCAATCTCGAATTCTCCATTCTCATCCTCCTGCAAATCCATGAATACCAGTGTTGCAACTTCAAGCCCGCCAACAAATACTTCGAAAGCGTTTCCCCCGTTTCCTCCCCCTGACCATGGTTTTTCCTTGAAAGTTATTCTGAAAGCTTCAATTCTCAGGCCTTCGGTAAGCAGTTTAAAGCAGTATTCGACGGTTTCTTCTTTCCAGTATACGAACCTGTCCGGATAGTTGAAGGCATCATGGCACAGCATTTCGAAGCTTGTCAGGTGCCTGCCGGTCTCGCCTACCAGGTCCGTGTCAGTCATCCTGATTGACGGCTGTGACATCACCAGAGGATTATCAGGAGGTTTTACTCTGCCTGAAGTTACATGAGGCTGGAAATTGTATATGGAAGCGTTGACAAGAAGAACGTCGTCCCTCCAGCGCGGAACGACAGGATAAGGTTTCAGGAATCCATGATCTCCGGTGAAGAAACCTATGAAAAGCCCCCTCATTTCTTTCAAGGTGTAAGGGCGGCTGATGGGACTTTTTCCGATAAAGGTATATGAATCACATGGTGGATCTCCGCAGGTTTTGCGTTCAGCGTCGGAAGTCCAGAAGTAAGAATCGCACTTTGTGCATTTCTTCTTGGTAAAAGCGATTCGATTGAATAATTCCAGGTCCAGTTGACCGGTTTCTGACGACACCTTTTTCTCACCTTTCTTTAATCGTTCTGAATAATAACGAGGTATTTACGGTTTGGACGCAATCAGGACTATTCTCCCCTTTGTAAGAATCCTCTTCTCCATATCGATTTTTGTTCTCCGAAGTGTATCTTCCGATGCTTTTGCCATAGCGTCGTATGCCTTTTGACCCTGAGGAGTGTCCGGTTTTACAGGGTAAAGCCATTTCTCCAATGGGAATTCTTCATTCATTTCCACAACCTCCAAAAGGCTGAAACCTGCCTTCTCAACCAGGGATTTCCATGCCGGTGCCGTCTCCGCAGATGCATGGGAAGCGTCTCGAATTTTCTCAAGTTCATTGAAGAAATCCAGGTCATCCGTTTCCGGCCGCGTCATATCGGCAATACCAATCTTTCCTCCCGGTTTGAGGATGCGGAATACTTCCGCAAGAAATTTGGCTTTGTCCGTAAAGTGATGCGCGGCTCTTCTGCATGTTGCTATGTCAAAGCTTGAATCGGGAAACGGGATAGATTCAACGTTTCCGAGAACAAAATCGATGTTGAAAATGCCTTCCTTCGCCGATATCTTTTTCGCTTCGTCCAGCATTTCTTCTGTTCCATCGAATGCCACAACTCTGGCTACACGTTTTGAAAGTGCTAATGTCGTAAAGCCGGTCCCCGCAGCCAGGTCAATTGCTGTTTGATCCTTGCCCGGATTCAACCTTTCAATAAGTTCATTCAGATCAGAACCAGACTTGTGAGAAATGCTTCTGCTGTAATTTTCCGCGTTTTTCGAAAAGAAATCCCTGAAATCAGACATATTCAGTAAATAGGAGATATGATATATTGATTTCACCATTCTTATTTTCTTTTCAGGTGTAACATATAATTAGCCTTGGAATAAGGGTTCAGATTTATAACCTGCATCGTCCTGAACCCTTCAATCTTTCCAGTTTCTGTTTTGAGTATATCTGCTTCATTTCCTTTACTGGATATTGCCCTGATCTTCAAAATAAGAAGGGCATCCCTTGCCTCTGGAAAAGCTTCTGCGTTCGCGTTGAATATCTGTACCTGGTTCCTTTGTGCAACGTCCTGATAAATAACGTCTGCACGTTCGACAAAAAACCTGTACCTTTCAGGAATGCCGGCATCTTCCAGGACAGGGTATATATTATTCCTTCTCTGAGACAGAGAGAGGAGTTTCACGAAAGGATCGTATGCCTTCTCTATGGCAAATATCTGACCTGCACTGCATATATCGGAGAGATGGCTGACTGTTGTTCCCGTTGATGCACCAAGGTAAAGCACCCTGCTGTCCCTGCGGAAAGGCAAATCGTCAAATCTTTTTAAAATAGCCGCTGCCACTTTGCTTCTCTTGGGTTCCCATTCCCTGAAATAGAAACCGTCCGATTTTCGTACGTCTTCACCATATACGGAATCCCTGTACTGTGACATGGTATACAGTTTTCCCTGTTTCTTTGCTATTCCGAGAGATGTTAGGTCCAATGGGCAGAAGAGCACGATAAAGATAAAAATATATGGTTTATGCGGGAGAATTAAGTTATTATCTATTGTCTGCTTATGATTATTGATATTTATGGATTGTGAAATGTGCGGAAAAAATGCTCCTCATCTGGCTAAGGTCAGAATTGACGGAGCAGTCCTCAATGTCTGTGAATCCTGCACCAGATATGGCACTCCTGCAGAAAGCGTCAGGACAAAGTTTGTCAGTCCGTCCGTGCAGCAGAACATAGAACCTGTGAAGATTCCACAGAAAAAGATCGTTGTTCCGCCGGCCAGACCTTCCTCGAAACGGCGAAGATCCGAAAATATAGACACTCTTCAGATCGTGCCGGAATATGCAGACCTGATTAAACATGCCAGATCAAAACTTTCCCTGACTCAGGATGAACTTGCAGCGAAGATACTGGAGAGAAAGAATGTATTATCAAGCATAGAACGCGGTGATCTGCTACCTGAAATCAGGATAGCCAGAAAACTGGAAAAACTTCTTGGCATCAAGCTTGTTGAGAAAGAGGAATAAGCACCGGAAAGTGCTGAAATAATTTGAGGATTTGGAAAAATGGAACTGGAAGAGAAAGTGGTAAAATACATAGAACTGGAAGAAGAAGCGCTGGAAAAATTAAAAATTTCGGCTCCCGAAGATTCTTTTTTAATAGAATTTGCAAGAGACGCAATGAAAATGATAGTAAGCTACTTTAATGACGCGAAACACTTCCACGCACAGAACGATGAGATAAATGCGTTTGCCGCTTTGAATTACTCTTATGGATGGATAGATTCTCTCGTGAGATTAGGCATATTTGACGGAGATCGGGATCACAGGCTCTTCACTCTGTTCAAATGATATTGAAGTAACTTTAAATTGTCTTCACAGATAAGGGCGTTACCCTTTGATGAAAGTATCTTAATATATGAAGCAATAAGGGTAGGCACATTTAACTGAAGGATGGTTCAATGGCTCAAGATCAAAAAGAAAAAAGAGACGATTTCCAGTACATAGTAAGAATTGCGAGTAAAGACCTTAACGGAGAGAGGACGGTAGAATTAGCCCTGGCCGACCTTAAGGGCGTAGGAATTAGACTTTCAGACATGATTATCTTAAAACTCGGACTGCCGAAGCATAAGAAAATAGGTGAACTCAGCGAGGACCAGATCGATCAGCTGAGCGACTATGTCGAGGCCGAGAAATATGAAGGACTCCCGTCATGGGCCCTGAACCACAGAAAGGAAATGGTCAGCGGAGACGATCTTAACCTGGTTACAAATGATCTGGACATACAGATTCAGGACGATATTAATGCCATGAAGAAGATAAAATGTTACAGAGGAGTCAGGCATGAGAGGGGTAAGAAGGTCAGAGGCCAGAGAACCAGGTCAAATGGCAGAAAAGGACTTACAGTAGGAGTCCAGAGGAAGAAAGAGTAAGGAGGATAATGAATGGGCGATCCTAAATTTCCACATAAAAAATATTCAACACCTAGACATCCCTGGGAGAAAGACAGGATAGATGCTGAAAAGCAGATCCTTATCAAATACGGCCTCAAGAATAAGAGAGAGCTATGGAAGGGCATGGAACTCCTGAAATCGTTCAGAAGCCAGGCAAGAGACCTGCAGGCCAGAATGAGGGTGAACGATCAGAATGCGGGAAAGCAGTTTCAAGCCTTGATAAACAGGCTGAGCAGATACAACATACTTAACCAGAATGCTACTCTTGACGATGTATTGACACTGACGATAGACGACATCCTTTCCAGAAGATTCCAGACAATTGTTTACAAGAAAAACCTTGCGAAAACAATGAAGCAGGCAAGACAGATGATCACTCACGGACATGTAATACTGGATGGGAGAAGAGTTACTGTACCAAGCCTTCTGGTCGAGGGACACCTTGAAGATTCCATTCTTTATACTGAAGTTTCTCCTTTTACTGATGACCTTCACCCAACGAGGCAGGTTATCCTGAATGGAGTGCAGGAACAGGACGTTAAACCGGAATCCGGTGAAAAGGAGACCAAGGAATTATGAATAAAACTGGCATAGCGCATATTTATGCTTCACAGAATAACACAATAATACTGGTGACTGATACGACCGGGGCTGAAACCATTGCAAAGGCAACCGGCGGAATGGTCGTCAAGAATGATAGAGATGAATCCAGTCCATATGCAGCCATGAAAGCTGCAGACCTGATTGCTGACAAACTGAGGGAGAAGGAAATTACCGATCTGATAATTAAAGTCAGAGCACCGGGAGGCAGTAAATCAAAAATACCCGGACCCGGAGCTCAGTCTGCAATTCGAGCTCTCTCACGGGCAGGTTTCAAGATTCTCAGGATAGAAGAAGTGACCCCGATCCCCCACGACGGTACCAAGAAAAAAGGAGGAAAAAGGGGAAGGAGAGTCTAGTCACAAATGTCTCTTAAGATTCTTAAATCAGAGGATAGATTCATTCGATTCGTGATTGACGGGATAACTCCTTCCATTGCAAACTCTCTCAGGAGAGTACTGATGGATGATATTCCGAAACTTGCTATAGACAAGGTCGTTTTCCACCACGGGCAGATAAGGGACAGGGAAGGTAATGTTTACGATTCGTCATTGCCTCTTTTCGACGAAATTGTCGCTCACAGGCTCTCACTTATTCCGCTGGTCACAGATCAGAAGATGAATTTCAGGAATCAATGCGTGTGCGAAGGAAAAGGGTGCCCTCTGTGCACAATGTCCTACTCGATAAACAAAATAGGGCCGGCTGTTGTTACTTCTGCAGACTTGCAACCTCTCGGTAACCCGGAACTGACACCAAGTGATCCAGACATACCGGTTGTGAAACTTGGACCAAAACAGGCTATGCTTGTTACCGCCGAAGCTATACTGGGCAGAGGCAGGGAACATACGAAATGGCAGGCAACCTCAGGAGTCTCTTACAAATACCACAGAGAATATCTGGTAACCAAAGCTGAAATCGAAGACTGGAAAAATATCAAAGAAACATGCCCTTCTAACGTAATATCTGAGGACAGCAAGACGATAAGATTCACTGACGATACGCCTTGCAACAAAATAACGCAGCTAATGGACAGAAGCGGTGTCAAGATAATCGAGGACGACACGAAGTTTGTTTTCCAGTTTGAGACAGATGGTTCCTATAGATCGGTTGATTTGCTGGGCTACGCGTTAAAACGCCTTCCACAGAGACTGAATACACTTCTGGAAAGCCTTACGACCCCTGACTGATGTCCCGAATATTATATCCTGCATCCCCATATCTATTTTAGAAAATGGAAAACTTTCACTCCAAGTTTTCAGAAATAGGAAGCCTGATAATGGAAAATCTCAGATCCAGGGAGAATCAACCTTTAATCAAGGACGTAGTTGGCATTGGAGCAGACGGTACTGCGACACACCATGTGGATAAGATTTGTGAGGACGTAATTATAAACTACGTGCAGGACAAGGATCTCCCCTTCAACATCATGAGCGAAGAAATAGGTTTCCTGGATCGGGGTTATGAGGAAACCATGCTGACCGACCCTCTCGACGGGACTTTTAACGCAGAGAATCGAATACCTTTTTATTCGGTATCGATGGCGACGCTTGTTGATGATTTTTACAGCCTGAGCCGCGGCTTCATAATGGATCTTGCCAACGGAGATACATTTTATGCCGAGAAAGGAAAAGGAAGCAAATTTAACAACCATACCATAACGGTTTCCAGGACACCGGTGAAGGGATATATCTCTAGCATAGGTTCGTGCGCCGATACTTTAAGAAAGAAAATTATGGATCTTCCCGGAAGACACCGGTACTTTGGCTGTGCTTCCTTGGAAATGGCTCTTCTGGCGAAAGGCTCTGTCGATCTCGTTGCATATGTTGGCGACAGAAGTTATATCAGAAACGTGGATGTTGCCGCCGGGGTCATGATTGTCAGAGAAGCGGGAGGGATAGTTTCAGACGAGCTTGGCAATGATTTTAACATGGGTCTTGACGTAACCGTGCGCAAGAACATGATTGCGGCAAGAAACAGGGAAATTCTGGGTGAACTCATATGAAGATGGCATTCATAATAAGAAAAGGCTGCCCGAGATGCGCAAAAGTTGTCAGCAGGATAACCGAAATACTTCCGGATAACGTTGAGACCATATACGATAGAGAGGCTGCAAAGTTTCTGGGAACCAGGGGCACAGACATAGAGAACATCAAGGCGGACATAATAATAGCAGTAGGAGGAGACGGCACTGTGCTGAGATCACTACAACTGCCCCAGGGACCTGTCCTTGGCATTAACATGGGCGGCCTCGGTTTCCTCAGTGAGGTTGAAATTGGCGATGTTGAGAAGTCTATTTATAAACTCCTGAGAGGGGAATATAAAATTGAGAAAACCATGAAGCTGAAGGTTTCGATAAATGGCATGGAAACACTCGAGTGTGCCAATGAAGTTGTGGTACATACGAGTAAAATAGCCAAAATACGGAAATTTAGGGTATATGTCGGAGATTCCTTTTTTGACAATACCAACGCGGACGGGATTATTGTCGCAACTCCCATAGGCTCTACGTCGTACTCTTTCAGTGCCGGAGGACCCATAATTTTTCCAACACTGGATGCAATGGTTGTCACGTATCTGGCGCCTTTCAGGTCGAGGGTGAGACCTGTTGTGATTCCGGCAAACGAGACAGTAAGAATTAAGTTGTCCGGCAATGAACAGGACTCCGTGGTCATAGTTGATGGACAGGGAGAGTATCCTGTGGATTCCCGGGATGAGATACTGATTTCTGTATCAGAGAACAAGGCTGAATTTATAACTTTCAGAAATTCATTCTATGACAGAATGAGGGAGAAGCTCATCAAGAATGTGGTCAATTAGGAAGAGAACCCTCAGGATGATAATGGAAGCCTCCAGAGACTCACTGCCAATGGAATTTGGTGCTTTCCTCAAAGCTGAAAAAAATGTAATTTACGAAATAGCCATGCTTCCGGGTACTATACAGGGAGATCGGCATACTCTTTTTTATCTCTACAACAAGCCCATAGATTTTTCAATTGTGGGGAGTGTTCATTCCCACCCCTCCGGCATAACCATTCCGTCCGACGAAGATAAACACATGTTTTCAAACTCCGGGGCGATTCACATAATAGTGGGTTATCCGTTTGAGCTTGAAAGCTTCTCTGCCTATGACAGGGCTGCCAGACCCGTAGAGATAAATGTTATATGACATGGGACTGAAAGTGAGAATCATTCCGGGAATGAGAAAAAGCCGAAATAATTAAAAAGTCACAATTGGAGACCTTTGGGCCCCACATATTGTGCATCCGGCCTGATTATCTTGTTGTCCGAAAGCTGTTCTTTGTAATGCGCACACCAGCCGAATACTCGTGAGGCCGCAAATAACGGCGTGAAAAAATCTTCCTGTATCCCGAGCAGATGCATGTACAGTGCAGCAAAAAAATCTACATTCGCGGGTACATTCTTCTTTTCCCACATTCTCTGTTCTATTGCCTCGGCAATCTTCACGACCTTTGAATCACCTGCTAACTCCCGCAACTTCAACTTGACGAATTGTGCCCTGGGATCAAGCCTCTTGTAAACGCGATGACCGAACCCCATCACTTTTTCACCTTTCTCAAGTTGAGTGTCCACGTACTCAATGGCTTCCTGTACATTCCTGAAACCGTCAAAGAACTCAAGAATCTCAGCGTTGGCACCCCCATGGAGCGGACCTTTGAGGGTTGCCAGGGCAGTAGTGAATGCAGATACAGGATCAGCAAGTGTGGATGCAGTCACCCTCAGTGCAAAAGTCGAAGCGTTGAATTCGTGCTCCATGTAGAGTATCATGAGTTCTTCAAGGTACCTTGCCTTTTTCTGGTCATTTTTTCCCGTCAGGAGATAATAAATTCTTTCTGCGTATGTCCCTTCAATCGGATTCAACGGCTGCATTCCATGAGAAAGACGGAAAGCGTTCGATATAAGCTCGGGAAACTTTGAAGCCATTTCCAGCATCAGGTCATCCGGGTTTTTACTGCTGTAAGGGTACATCGATACCAGTGATCTGAGTGCCCTCATCATGTCTTTTTCTTTCAGAATTGAGATCACTCTGTTGATGTCCTCAGAAATGCCGAAACCTGATTTCAGTTTAGCGATGAAAGCTTCCTTTTCTGCTTTGGACGGAAGTCTACCATTCACTATGAGGAAAGCTGCATCTTCAAAGTGAGCTTTTTCAGCGAGTTCTACGGCCCTGTAACCCCTGTACAGCAAAACTCCCTCCGAGTCTGTAATGGCAATGGCCGTCTTGTCAACTACAACGCCTGCGAGTCCCTTAGGCGCGATCATTTCTCCCATTCATTTTCCTCCTTTTTTTAAATTATAAAGATTCAAATCTTCATCCTCGTATTCGTGGTAACCAATAACATCATAAAATTCTGATCTGGGCATGAGACGATCAATAAAATCTCTCTGCGTCCCTGATTTATACAGGTCGTCGTAAGCAGACTGTACGGCCTTCAATGTTACGCGAAAAGCAGTGAGCGGAAAAATTACCGCCCTGTATCCTATGTCTTTGAGTTCTCCAGCCGATAGCAGCGGACTCTTGCCAAACTCCGTCATGTTAGCTAAAAGCGGACCGCGGATTTCTTTCACGCACTTCCTGAACTCGTCAGGACTCTCCATAGCTTCAGTGAATATGATATCGGCGCCGCTCTCGAGATAAGAATTGGCCCGGTCTATGGCATCATCTATGCCCAGCACAGACCTGGCATCAGTGCGTGCAATTATAATAAAATCATCATTTTTCCTTGCATCAGCGGCAGAACTGATCTTCCTGTTCATCTCATCCCGGTCAACTATCTTCTTGCCATTGAGATGACCACATTTCTTGGGTAAGACCTGATCTTCAAGATGAAGTGCTGCAGCACCTGCCGTTTCGAGAACCCTGATCGTTCTGGTTACGTTTATGGGTTCCCCAAACCCCGTGTCAGCATCGACAATTAATGGCAATTTGGAAACCGCAGTGATTTTCCTGACCTCATCTGCAACTTCAGACAGGGTGGTAACAGAAAGATCCGGTAGTCCCATGGATCCAGCTACACCTGACCCGGAAAGATAAATGGAATTAAATCCTGCCCGTTCCGCCTGAATCGCTGATATTCCGTTGAAGACGCCGGGAGCCACAATGAAGTCGTTTTTCAACAGTTCAGCTAGCGCCTTGGGACCTGCGTTGACATTATCCCTTAAAATTGACGTCCGATATCACCTCGAAGAGTTCGCCGATTGATCTTTTCTCGAAATTCTTCATGAATCCCATCAGTATCCGGGAGTTGTCCTCTCCCATCACCGAATTTGCTTTTCTCCCAAGATCTTCCCATGTATACGGATTCCTGTGGTGCCCTTTCGGTACATCCAGTTCTTCAGTAAACGTTCCTTTGTCAGTGAACACTTCGATTTTCACAGGCAGATATTCCGGATACATCTTGTTGAATTTATCCGTCACGGTGTATTTCGACCTGTCAATTAGCGCAAGTATTTTGCTGTCGCGAAGGAGGTGATCGTCATAGGAAGCGGGATTGGGAGAACCATATACAAGGGTATACGCAACAATATATGGCATGCTGTGGTCAGCGGTTTCCCTTGTTCCTGGCCTGAGTTTCTCCGGATCCTTGATTATGATTTTATGCGCAACTTCAAAGGTCTCGACATTCACCCTTTCAATTGTTCCGTCTATCCTGGACCTTAAGTTCGACGCGACCTCAGCAGCACTCATTGCATGGTATTCCACGGGGAAGTTCTTAATCATTGTTCTCAGGACCTTCCCGTGCTGCAGGTTAAGACTGAATTCGCCGGATACCTGCTTAAAGAAACCCATTTCACCACTAAAGATTGGTGAAGGTCCGGTAAATCCTTCCATTGCGAGCAACGATGCGAACACACTGTTTCTCGAAGCGTCGGATGCCGTACAACCCTTCCACATGCTCAGTTCTCCAGCTCTTGTCTGCCTCAGGCTTATGTTGTTATTTATGGCAAGATTCAGGTTATTCTCGAATTTCTCTTCGTCAAAATCAAGCAACAAGCCAAGACCGGAGGCGGAAGAAATGGAAATGTATACAACGTGATCCCACCCGCGGTCCCTTACCGATACTGCATCGGAGAGTGCTCCCACAACATCGTAGGCCAGTGAGACAGCCTTCGTGACTGATGAACCTGAAAGCTCTTTTGCATAGGCCATGGAAAGTATCGGTGGAATATTATCTGACGGGTGGAGAGCTTCTCTGGACAGGTATGTATCATTGAAATCAAGGTACCGGGTCATTGAGCCGTTAATCAGCGTAGCGATGTCCGGCGAGGCCTTATCCCTGCTGAAGTAAACCGGTGAGTTGTATTTACCTGAAGAAGGGAGGAGAGCCTTTTTCTCTATTAAGACCGGCCTTGCGTTTCTGGCACCGTAAGATGTGACTATTGAATCTGCAATTCTCTTCTTGATTTCTTCCAGGACATTTCTGTCAAGACTCCGGTCTGCAACTTCTCCGGAGTGTTGAAAAATAGACTGTACTATCTGGTCCATGCGGTTGTAATCAGTAAATATTATTTAAATTGCTTTGAGTTTGAATTCCAGAGGAGCACCGGAAAACAGCCACGAAAATGGACTTAAAATACATAATTTTTGTTTTCCCTAGAAAATGCCAAACCACTAGTTGTGAATTTGCATGACAACGAGGCAAAACCTTAAATGCACGTATGCTAATAGTAATGAGCTTGGAACAGAACTCGACAGTGCAACGAAAGCGTAGCGTAAGCTTGGGATGTAGGGCCTCCTCCATGGACCTGATAACCCCGGGCATAGATGATGTGAAACCGGTGCATCGTTCTGTTGGCTTTAGCTAAAAAGGTGAATATGTTTGATAACAATAGGTGTTGATCTGGGATATGGAGATACGAAAGTAGTAGGGGCTGACGGACTCAGAGAGAAATTCCCCTCAAGGTGGGCTCCGACTGAGGCAAAGAATTGGGGCATAGGTGGAACAACTACCGTGCTAACGATTAACGACGGCGAACCGTTCTTTTTCGGGGATAATGCCACTGGAGCCAGCGTGAGGGAACCACAAGGTGATGGAAGACTTTCTGACCCGGACTCGTTGCCCCTTCTGGCCGGAGCTCTCTGGGTAAGCGGAGCCGGTAAAGATGGTCAGCCGGTAGACGTAACAATCGGGAGCGGAACCCCTCTCGGTACATTCGAACACGAAGTCAACGCAGCCAGAGAATATCTTCAGGGAAAAGAGTTTGTCATAAAATCACTGGCCGGAGAGACGAGGACCTTCAAGATTTCCAAGATGGTAATGAGACCGCAGGGAGTAGGAGCGGCACTGTACCTTCTGGACAAAGGAATGATAAAAACGCAGTACGGATACGGAGTCGTTGTTGATATCGGTTCGAGGACGACTGATGTATTGACGGTCAACCTGAAGAACATGGAACCCGTAGTTGAAATGTCATTCAGTATTCAGGCAGGTGTGGGTGACGTAGTTGCCGGGATAGGCAAGCACATAGCAAAGGAAACCGGATTCGTTGTTCCTACAGATATTGCCAGAGAAGCAATCAGCCAAGTTGTGGTGTTCAAGCAGAGAGAAGTCGGTGGCCCCGCTGTTTCTGAACCCATTCTGAACAACCTGGCTGCAAAGATTCTGGATAAATTGAGGGAGAATCTCAGGGAAGAGCTTGACCGAATTACTGCCCTTATACCAGTCGGCGGCGGATCAAGTTTAATAGGCAATAAGCTTGAGACTCTCGCACCGGGTGCAACCATCAGGATTCCTGCCGAGGATTTCCAGTACGCAAATGCCTTGGGATACAGGGATGCGGCAATGAGATCGCAGGCGTGATCGCCTGTCTTTTTTTCATAGCCTGAAAATTTTTATACAGTATAACAATCAAAATCGTCCTTATTCAATACGAGGATGAGCAAAATTATGCCACTGAAAAAGCAGAAGGGAGTGGAATCCGATGAGGAGGGAATGGAGGAGGACCAGAGCGTCACTATTACCCTCGGTAAGGATGAACTCTCAGCAATCAATCTTCTGCGAACTGAAAATGAGACTATTGTCCAGGTGCTTAGAAGAGCGTTGCAGGATTCTCTTGAATATGGTGTCATGAAACACGTGCTCAGCTCTATCGACGGGCGTATCGCGGATCTTTCAAAGAAATACAAGATCAGTCAGTCTTCAATAATTAATTTCAGGTATAATGTCGAAGAGGGCATGAGGGTGCCTGAAGAGCTGAGGAAAAAAGAGGACAGCATGACAAAGATAATGAATCTCAAGGCCTCTCTTGAGAAGAAGTGGGCAGAGGTAGAAAAAACGGAAGAATAGCGATTGTCCGGATCGCTCTCAAAAGCCTGAATTCAAGATGTTTAAACGATATTCACGGTTTTGTGCCAGGATTCTTTTCACCGAGATTGAAGATACCTTCATGTAGTTTATATTAGTGAACCAATTTCAATAAGTATGGTACTCAGCACTGGAAAATTGGCACCGGATTTTGAAGGAGTCACTGATAGCGGTTTGAAATTCAAACTTTCCGACGCGCTGAGAGAAAAGGACGTGATCCTGTATTTTTATCCGAAGGATGAAACGCCGGGATGCTCTGCTGAAGCCTGCAGTTTCAGGGACAGCTGGGATGAACTGAGAAAACTTAACGCTGAAGTGGTAGGCGTCAGTTCCGATTCCGTTGAGTCACACCGTAAATTCAGAGAGCATAGATCGCTTCAGTTCATTCTCGTCAGCGACGAGGATCAGGCCATACGGAGCCTGTACGATGTGAAAGGCAGAATAGTTCCGCCCAGAGTGACGTATGTTATCTCAAAAGGCGGAAAAATAATTCACGTTTATAGTTCCCAGATGGCTCCCAGAAAACACGTTCAGGAGGCCATGAGAGCACTGCTGGAATCCAGAAAATAGGGACCCTGACCTGCACCGTTCTGCGCAGGTCAACTGAAAGCAGAGAGGCAGCTGACCAGGGTGTTACTCGTTATCGTAGAACGAAGTTATGCTGACTCTGTTTCCTTTTTCATCATATATGTAGATCTGGTCCTTTTCATCAAGAGTTTTCTTGTGTGTTCCATCACAGAACGGTTTATTTCCAGAGAGTCCGCATCCGCATATGTACTTATCTACTCCGCCAATCTTTACAACATACGGTCTGTTTCTTTTATGTTCAATCAGTCTCGCCACAGCAATCTTATGAAATAATAACTCATCCCTCATAACCTTTGGTTTTTTGCGGTGAAATTTCAATTTTATGATTTCGAGGAAAGAAGTTTTATGGAAAACCTATTTACGTGATCATGGTTCAGATTAAACAAACCGGGACTGTATTGGTTACTGGCGGAAATCGCGGTATTGGAAAGGCAATAGCACTGCAGTTAGCAGGATCCGGTTACGACGTAGTTATTACATATCACAGCGGATCAGACGAGGCTGAACAGACTGTGAAAGAGTTGCAGGAACTCCGTGTCCAGTCAGAAGCACTGATGGTTGATCTTTCCCTGAAACATGAAATACCCGGTTTCATAACTCAGTTGAAAGAGTCGAATCCGTCGTTGTTTGCTATTGTAAACAATGCCGGGATATACACAGGAAATACGCTTTCAGATACAACAGACGATGACTGGGAAAAAGTTATTTCCCTGAATCTGTCTGCACCATTTTATCTTGCGAGAGAACTTGCATCATCAATCATTGACGGCGGTTCCATTGTCAACATATCTTCCGTGTACGGGCTTGTTGCCGACCCATGGGGATATGGATACCAGGCCTCAAAAGCCGGTCTGATACATATAACTCAAGCTCTTGCAAAAGAACTTGCACCCCGGGTGAGAGTAAACTGTGTTGCACCAGGTTTCATCAGGACAGACATCAATGAGGAAGCACGGAAAAACGAGAATTTCAGGGCCAAAGTTGAAAAAATGACACCAATGGGAAGATGGGGCGAAGGAGATGATATTGCCAGAGTCGTTGAATTTCTAATCAATCCGGTTAATAGCTTCATTACCGGGCAGACATTTGTTGTGGATGGAGGGATAAGCCTCTGAGCGGATTCCCTGTGTACATAAACAGAATCAACTCTCGATGATCGCCAGTGTCCTCTCAGCAGAGAGAAAATAAATGCCAGGTGTCATTCCCGATTAATGGGTGGATCACTTCTGAAATGGGCCGGAGGAAAGAGACAGATGATTCCGTATCTAATGGGCCTTATTCCGGATTCGTTCGGAACATACTTCGAACCTTTTTTTGGCGGAGGGGCCCTTTATTTTGAATTGCGCAGACGCGGGTTACTTAAGAAAGCCGTGCTTTCCGATACCAACAGTGATCTTTTCAACCTCTACAACGTTGTGATGAAAAAACCGCTTGAGCTTTGTAATTCCCTCAAGTCGTTGCCGTATGGAAACGTAAAGGAACATTACTATCAGGCAAGGGAACTCTTTAATAATACCGGAATTACGAAAGAACCTGTTTTGAAATCTGCTCTCTTATTATACCTGAATCGCCATTGTTTCAACGGGCTTTTCAGGGTGAATTCAGAAGGGAGTTTCAATGTCCCTTTTGGGCGTTACAAGAACCCGGGCATGCCCGATACTGACCAGATTCTTTCAGTTAATGAAGCTTTCAGGGACACAGTGTTCAGGAACGAAGATTTTGAATCTGCAGTTTCGGATGCTGTTGAAGGTGATCTGGTTTACTTCGATCCTCCTTACATGCCTGTTTCCGGAACTTCTCACTTCACTGACTATACCTCAAGCGGATTCAGGGAAAAAGACCAGATCAGGTTGCATAGAGTAGCGAAGGAGCTGTGGGACAGGGGCGTGTACGTTATTATCAGCAATTCCAGTACTGATTTTCTGAAGGAACTGTATAAAGATTTCAACCTCAAGGAGATCATGGCGAACAGGGCAATCAATTCAATAGCGGAGCGAAGAGGGAAGGTTACCGAACTGAGCATAACAAATTTCAGCGCCAGTTCTATTTTTCCGTTGAACAGGACATAGCTGGATACCTTTAGTTTATGGCTTCTTCAGTGCCACGTGGCATACCCGGAGGTCTGCAGGCATACACTCCCCGGAGAAGTTCTCGGTAAGTCTGATGTCGTACAGCGAGGCCTCAAGGATGTAAACCTCCTCCCTGAAGTCGTGTTTCAGAACTCCGTTGGGTGATGCGTCAGTTCCAGGTGCAAAGCGAAGTGGTCTTGATGTCATCACGTACTTTCAAAACCTCGGAATGGGACTGAAACACGTGCTTTTCCCCGAATCAGGGATTCAGGATAACTGCCTTCAGTCACGTTTCCTTTGTAATCCATAGTGATTGTATCTGAAGCCGTGCAGTCAGCAATGGATATCTGATTATCGTTCAGATGTCCCGGAATCAATATTCTGTTTTCGCCAATGTGATAAGACACTTTTCTCCCTTCCGGGTTCAGTCAGTTCCTCGTTCGCAAGTATCCTGTTCGCTGTGGGCAACTTCTGTTTTATGCCATTCCTTTCTTGGATCTTCAGTTTATGTATGTTATTATTCTCATTACTCTTGTATGCAACAAGTGAGAATCAGGAAACAGGCAACATTTAACCTTTTCATGACTTCAGTGACCCTCCCCCGCCAGGCAGCATGAGTGTTCATAATGTTTCAGCAGTCGTCAGGACTCTGTGTATATATTGCTCGTCGACCTTGAATACTGATGAGTTTATGTATTCCCGGAGGCAATGAACATTTCATCCGGTTGCGGCACTGAGATCATTTTTGTGCGAAATAGAAGATGAAAACTCAAAAAAATGATTTATTCATAGCTTAATATTAATATATGCTTTAACAATTCAAAGCGATGGAGAAACTAAGCCTGCCAAAAATAGCGTATGATGCCATTATCGATGTCATAATGGTCGGAACTTTGAAGCTAGGCCAACCCGTACCACAGATTCAATTAACAAAACTTCTCTCAATGAGCAGAACCCCTGTGAGAGAGGCAATGGCTGCCCTTGAAAGAGATGGAATACTGGTAAAGGAAGGGAGGAAATACTCTGTGTGCTACATTTCAAGGAAAGAGGTGCAGGAGCTTTACAGTGTTAGAAAAAACCTGGAAGGGATGGCAGCGTGGGATTGCGCAAGATTATTGACTCCGGAAATCGCAAAAGCTCTAACGTCCCAGATGAAAAAGATCAAGAAACTGACTTTTTCCGAGAATGTGGATCCCTACGCTCTCTCGACTCAGAATGGCAACCTCCACCTCGTTATAGCCCAAGGAAGCGATAACAGGTATAACGTCAGATTTCTGAATGAAGTGTTGCTGAAATTGAAAATAGTGCGTGCCGCCACCTTGAATAGTTATGAAAGAAGGAACGAGGAGTTTGAGGAGCATACAGGGATAGTCGAAGCAATTCTCGAGCGTGATTCGAGAAAGGCCAGAGTTGCAATGGAACAACACAGAATCAACATCCTCAAATTCACTGAAGAAAACACACTTCCTGCCTTATTCCCGGATGACGAGTAGCCTGAGCGTGCACAGATCATGCTGATAACTCAATCCCCTGGTCGTTGAGTGATATGGAGATTGCGTTTTTTGTTTTAACCCGCTGCTCCAGAATTTCAACTTTCATGCTCAAGGAATGTATACATTAATTCATATCATTATATACCACTTTCAACTGCACAGATAACCTGATCATTGTTGAATAAACAAGAACTATGATTAGTGGACGAAGATCGCTACATGGCCGATTTTTTCACCGCTTTTTTTCGCACACGTATTTAAGTTTTTGTAATATACTCAGCAGCGATAAAATGGGGGTACTTAAATTGCAATTATAGCAGGAGCTACTCCGTAAGGCAAAGATCGGTTCCGGAAACGTCGGAGAACCTGAACATTGCCGCAAAGGGGCACAATGCGGATCACATATACCTGCCGCAGGTGAACATGGCGCTTGCCTTTGATCTGGATCAGTACCGGCCGGTTTTTCTCAAACCGCCGGAGGGATCCGTGAGGGATGTGAAATCACTCAGGAATGCACCCGGTGAGATCCACTTCGACGGCATTCTTGTCCTTGATACCGGTTTTTCATCGCAGGACCTGGCAGAGATCATGCGGATGGATATGAGGTTCATAATGCCTCTCCGCAGGAACCAGGACATGATTGACTATG
>JAMDBW010000061.1 GCA_023487765.1 Thermoplasmatota archaeon
GCTCACGAATCCTGCGGTCATCCGACCGAGTATGACAGGATAGTGGGAAGGGAGGGGGCGCAGGCCGGAGAATCATTCCTTACCGGAAAGAATTTCCCTTACAGGATAGGTTCAGAGGCAGTGAGTGTTATTGACGATCCTTCGTTCGAAGGCAGTTTTGGTTACTACAGGTATGACGACGAAGGGGTAAAATCCAGAAAAAGGTACCTTTATAAGAACGGGATGACGAATGAATTCATTCTGAACCGGGAAAGCGCTTCCATGCTCGGAGTTGAATCCAATGCCGGAGGCAGATCAGCTTCATGGGACCTTGAACCGCTGGCAAGGATGAGCACCACGTACATAGAACCAGGTAAGTACAAATTTGACGAATTGTTCGATGGTATCAGGAAAGGGATATACATCAAGTCGTTCACAGAGTGGAACATAGATGATGTAAGATTCAACGAGAAATACGTGGGCAAGGAGGCATACCTCATTACAAACGGAGATATTTCAGGAAGAGTGAGAAAACCGGTAATAGAAACCAATACGATAAAATTCTACAGTTCCGTGGATGCCGTCGCAAACGATCTGGAATTCAGCGCAGGAATGTGCGGAAAAGGAGATCCGGAACAGGGAGTTGACGTATGGATGGGCGGTCCGCACATGAGGCTCAGGGAGGTGTACATACAGTGACACAGTTTGATCTCGATGAGATTTTCAGGAAACTTGAGTCCAGGGGCTTTGAGCAGATTGCCCTTGAGAGCTCTGTGAGCACGCTGGAACAGGTGCGTTTTTCCCGGAATACGAAAGACCTTTACAACAACTGGAAGGAGAAAGACCTCAGCATATTCGCTTCTGTTGGTGATAAATCAGCATCAACTGTGGTGAAGGACGATTCAAGAATTGACGACAGCATAGACAAACTCTGGTCTGTCTGTCATAAGATACCGGAGAACCAGTCATTCACCGGCTTGAATCCGGATGAGCAGAAGTTCGGGAGACCTTTCAGGGGAAAATGGAAAGAATATGATCTTCAGGATCTCAGCATGGCGCTGATTAACGGTTCCCTCAACAGCGGCGCAGAAAGAACTGCAGGGGTTATTTACAACCGGCATCACCTGGTGTCAGTCAAAACCAACTATAACCAGTGTTCCTACGAGACCGGCGGTGTTGAGGCCGTCATAAGGTCATTCAAGGGAGAGGCAACCGGACAGGAAGGGAGACACTTCGGTCTTGCCTATGATCTTGATGCCTCAACGCTTGAGGCTATGGGAAGGGATTCCGCACTTCCCTTAACTTTACCGGACACGGAAAAGACCATAAATCCCGGAAAATTCAAAGTCATCATGGCTCCCTATGTCATAGGAAACCTCATATCGTACAGTTCGGGCTTTCTGTCATACTACTCAGTGGAGAGCGGTCTGAGCTGTTTTTCGGAATCGCTTGACAGAAAAGTGTCAGATGAAAACTTCACGCTTGTCGATGATCCGCTGGATTACGAAGGAACAAATGCAAGAGTCTGTGATGATGAAGGAACCGCAACAAGGAAAAATGTGCTTATCGAGAAGGGTGTTCTTAAAAAATTCATGCACTCACACTCAACTGCCAGCAGGGCGCAGACCTCGTCAACAGGAAATGCCGGAATAATATCCCCGAAGGCATGGCAGATGAAAATTTTACCCGGCAACGCGGGTTTCGACGAAATGCTGTCCGATCTTGGCGAAGGACTCCTCATAAACAACTGCTGGTACACAAGGTATCAGGACTACAGAAACGGCATTTTTTCAACTGTTCCGAGAGATGGAGTTTTCTATGTGAAGAACGGAGAGATACAGGGATCAGTAAAGGGCATAAGGATAAGCGACTCTATACCGGACATCCTGAAAAACATAACCGCAGTTTCCAGGGAAGTAAAGAATGTGAAATGGTGTGAGGAAATCTCAGCCAGCACGATGCCTTATGTGCACGTGAACGGTGTGAACATCTCAAAGGCTTTCTGAATCCCTTTACAAAAGCCGGAAATCTGCAGAGTAATTTATGTTTCTCCACCATTTCAGGCACAAAACATGAATCCTGCTGCAGTTTTTGTTTCCGATGCGGCGGCCAGACCATTTTATTTCAGCGACTTTGAAAGTCTCGAATTGATCCCCAGCAGTTCGATTGATTTCCTTATCCCGGCCTGGAGGTCCTGAGTAGTATAGGTCTGGAGCATCTGCTTCATCTCAGATTCACGGCCAAGACCTATCATCGGAGCAGTTAACTCTATGACTCTCGCAGGAGTACGTGAACCTACGAATATTTCCCTGAGCTGCCTGACCATTATGTCGAAATGATTGAACAGGAAATCTCTTGAGGTCGGCGAACTGGCGCAGGATGAGTAAAATCTCCAGGTATCCTGCCTTTTTATGGTTCCCTCCCTGATCAGGTCCATGGCTCCTGACAGATCGGCTTCATTCGGAATCCATGCCATTGCGGAAATAATCCTGGTTCTGTCCTCGTCCGTACTGCACTCCCTGAACTTCTCACGGAGTGCCTGGAAATTGCCATTTATCCTTGCGAAGGCATTTGCAACCTGCCCCCTGATATCCGGATCAAGTGAGAAATAGTCGGTGAATCTGGACGCCAGAGCAGTTGCATGATCCCGGTCAGCAAGCGACAGGGCATAAGAAAGAGAAGACCTGGCGATTGACACGTTGATTGGTTCGCCGGGAACCTTGTCGCCGAGTCCTGCCAGATGAGGTTCGCAGAATTCATGAATCACCCGTGATACCAGCATGCTGTCCGGGCATAACAGATACAGGGAGGAAAGTTGCCCGGATATTTCCATGATCACAAGTGGATCTGCTGATTTCCAGAGCTGTTTCAATCTGTCAAGGTACGTCCTTAAGTTAGACATCCCTGACTGCAGGAAGCTGAAGAGATCGTTTGCAATGCCCCATATGTCAAGATTTGTCATCGTGTCGAGTCTGTCCGCCAGTATCGAGAATAGCGTGTCATCGTAATTTGTCCGGTAGAATCCGGAGGAACTGTCATTTAATTTTATAAATCCATCCCGTTCAATCCGAGTTTCCCTGCCGTCCAGAAGAATGGATTCCGTTCCGCCTGTGCGTTTCACGGTCAAGGGAATCGGCCACATTTCATCTGTTCTGCCTCCGCTCAGGAGGAATTGATTCTGTGAAATGACTATTTCTCCGTCCTGAAGTCCGGCCGTTAACAGAGGATAACCCTTTTTCCTGGTCCATTCACCCATGATTCTTGACACCGGCAACCCGGAGGCTTCCTGTATTGAGTCCCACAGATAGCTTCCTTTCGCATTTCCATACTGGTATTTCCGCAGGTAGTTGCTGATGCCCTTCCTGAAATTTTCCTTTCCGGCATATCCCTCAACCATCCTCAATATGCTGGCTCCCTTTCCGTAGCTTATTTCATCAAAGATCTGGGCGATGTCATCGGGATTCTTCACTTCAGCATCTATCGGATGTGAATTCCTGAGAGCGTCGTTTTTCAGGGCGGCTTCGGTTCTCAGCAGTATCATATCGCCCAGCGTATCCCATTCCGGTTTCATCCCGGACAGAATCCGGTATGACATGAACGTGGCAAAACTCTCGTTCAGCCAGAGATCATTCCACCATTCCATCGTCACCAGGTTGCCGAACCACTGGTGTGCGATCTCGTGAGCTATCACTTCGCCAGTTGACTTGAAAGCGGAGGAACTTGTTGAGTCATCAATGCCGAGGTATATTTCCCTGAAGGTGATGGCTCCCCAGTTTTCCATGGCACCGGCACTGAACTCCGGTACGGAGATCAGGTGAACTTTTGGCAGGACGTAGTCGATGCCGAAGTATTCCTCGAAGAGATCAAGCACGCCTGATGCAATGTCAAGCGGAAACTGAGACTTCGTCAGTAAACCTTCCGGAGCAGCCAGAATTATATCCATGTTCTTCCTCTTCATGGACCGGGTGTCGAACTTCCCGATTCCGAGGTAAAGAAGATAGGTGGACATTTTGGGTGTCCTTCCGAAAGTGGTAATTTTCCTGCCGTCATTTCTGTTTTCAGAGGTTACAGGCATATTGGAGATTACGTCCATGCTTTCGTCAGTCTCTACTGAAATGTCAAAAGTGGCCTTGAAATTGGGCTGATCAACACAGGGAAACATCCGTCTCGCTCCGGTGCTTTCAAATTGTGTCGTGAATATATTTCCGTTTTTCGATTTCGCGAGGTACAGTCCGGTTAAAAGGTGCGGTATGGTTCCACTGAATTCGATATCTGCGTAAAAATCACCTGGTCTAATGCCTTCAGGTATTATTGACTGCTGATCCTGTACAGTTTTGTAGTTAACGGTGGAGCCGTTTATTTTAACAGAATGTATTGACAGGTCAACCGTGTTAATGAAAAATTTTCCGTCAGAACCTTTCACGGTTATCTTCACTACACCGGAGTATGTAAGCCTGCTACTGTCTATGTTCAGAAAAACCCGGTAATTTTCAATCTGCGTCAGAACCACCACAAAGCATGCAGACCCGATATTATGAATCAATCATAAGTGTATGGTTTGCAGGATCGCTAAGAGTTCCTGACAAGCCTGGCGTATATTTCCAGGAGTTCGAGACCCTTGTCGATTCCCTTGGAGTAGCTTGGTCTCCTGATTTTCTCCATGAGTTCCCGCATATTATGCTCTCTTCCGATGCCAACCAGTGGAATGAGTGTTTCCAGCATCATCCCGGTATACGAGGTGCCTTCGAAGATTTCCTCAACCCTGTTTACAGCATCTTCAGTTTCAAGAAACAGCCTCGATCTCTGCTCCGGGTTGAAACTGGAATAAATGTAAACCCTGAGAATATCCTGTTTCTTTATTTTTCCGGATTTCACCATGTCCATGAGACTCCTGAAGTTGTTCTCTCCCCTCAGCCAGGCCAGCCCGTAGATGATCCTGATCCTGTCCTCATCTGAAGTGGAATTTTCCAGTGCTTCGCTCAGTTTACCCGGATCATTGCCGGATCTGGCGTATCCTATGGCAATAGCCTGCCTGAGGTCAGGGTCTGCCGTGAAGAATCCCCCGAACTGAGAACCGATCTCCTCTGCGTAATCATCGTCAATGGCAGCCAAGTTAGCAGAGACCGTTCCTCTGAGAATTGAAGAACTTTCAGGTTCGCCGATCTTTTTTTGCCCCAGCCTGGTTAACTGTGTCCTGTAGAATTCAACCGCAATCCTGTGAATATCCGAATTTTCATGAAGCAGAGCAGCCAGTGTCATCAACTGGGAACTGATTTCCTGAGCCACGATGAAATTCTGTTCTCCGTGGAATCCGCCAAGACTGTCAAGGTACAGGGGCAAGTTAATCATTCCCGCTTTCAGGAAAGCGAATAAATCGTTCACAAGTCCCCATTTGTCAAGATATGACATCTTCTGGAGATTCTTCCGTATCACATCCAGTGATTCTTCATCGTACAGTACACGGTAAAAACCAGTCTGGTCATGGTTCAGTTTAAGAAAATCCGCGGCTTCGACTTCTATTTCCCTCTTGTCCATCAGGACAGACCTTTGGCCTGTGGTGGTCACTATTGTAAGAGGAACAGGCCATGTGGTGCTGTCTGTTTCACCATTGCTCAGGAACCTCCTCTGAGATACCCTCAACTTCCCGCCTGTCCTTCGTACCTCGAGAATCGGATATCCTGTCTGTTTGATCCATGATTCCATAACTCTGGATACCGGCAGATCTGAAACTTCCTCGATGGAAGTCCACAGGTACGCGCCTCTGGCATTGCTGAATTTGTATCTGGACAGATACCTCCGGATTCCGTCCCGGAACCGGTCCTCGCCGACATAGCCCTCTATCATTCTGAGGATGCTGCCGCCTTTTCCATAGCTTATTTCGTCGAATATCTGGGCGATGTCATCCGGACTTTTTACCTCCGCATCAATGGGATGTGAATTCCTCAGTGCGTCTCCGCTTAACGCTCCCGCGGTTTCCGTCAGCAGGAATTTCCCGAACATCTGCCATTCAGGGTGCAGAGCGTCAATGACCCTGTGTGCCATGAACGTGGCAAAACTCTCGTTCAGCCAGAGATCATTCCACCATTCCATTGTCACCAGATTGCCGAACCACTGGTGTGCGATCTCGTGAGCTATGATTTCTGCCACGGTCTGCTTCGTGCTGGTTCCGGTGTTCTCATTCACCATAATGACAATTTCCCTGAAGGTGATGGCCCCCCAGTTTTCCATGGCACCTGCACTGAACTCCGGTACGGAGATCAGGTGAACTTTTGGCAGGACGTAGTCGATGCCGAAGTATTCCTCATAAACCCTGATAATTTTCTCCGCTTCAGTGAGAGGGAAGTCAGTGGAGATGAGATGTCCCTTCGGAGCCGATAATATTCCTGTTATTTTACCAATCTTGCGCTCAACGCTGTCAAAGTGTCCCACGCCAATATAGAGCAGGTAAGTGGACATTCGCGGAGTTTCCTGGAACCTGACTGTTTTCCTGTTCCCGGCAAGCCTGTCGATTCTTTCAACAGGCATATTTGATATAGCCTCAAGATCATCGTTCACAGTTACATTTACTGCGAATACAGCCTTCCGGTCTGGATGATCAATGCACGGGAAAACGCGCCTGGCACCGGTACTTTCAAATTGAGTTGTAATCATGTATCCGTCAGAATAATTGGCCACATACATGCCGGTCAGATTCTTGCTTACTGTTCCTCTGAATCTTACCTCAACGAGCGTATTGTCTTCCAGTTTAACGTCAGTCTCGATAGTCTCATCCGGCCTGTTGATCCTGTAGGGGATTTCCTTCCCGGATACTTTTATGCCGAGAATCTCAAGGTCGACCGAGTTCAGAATCAGCAATTCGCTGTCTCCGCCAATTTCTATATTTTCAACGCCGGAGAATGTTAGATTCCCGAAATCAATGTCCAGATTCACCTGATACTTTTCGACATGCATTCAAAACCTCCAGATACACCAACTTTAATAAATTTGATCAATGCTGCAGGTTCTATGTCTGAACGATAACGGGATGTTCCAGCAGGAGAAACGGAACGTCAGGTTCTTTCACCGTTACGGAAACTTTCAGAAACGGTATTTAGTTCATTCTCAATTACCTGATGATAACTTGGAAAGGCACGCAAAAATTGTGAAAACTGATCAGAATTCCCCCTCAGTTAATTACCTTGAGGAAGCTGCGGAGATCATCAGATCGGGGGGACTTGTGGTCTTTCCGACAGAAACCGTATACGGACTTGGTGCCACTGCTTTTTCTTCTTCGGCCTGCCTGAAGATATTTCAGGCAAAAAACAGGCCTCCCGACAATCCCCTGATAGTCCATGTTTCCTCATTCCGGATGCTTTACGACGTTGTTGATTGCGTTCCTGCCGATCTCATTCAAAAACTCAGGCAGGTGTGGCCCGGACCTGTTACGGTTCTTTTTAACCGTTCCTCCAGAATTCCAGATACGGTTACGGGAGGATCTGGAAGAGTTGCCGTAAGAATGCCGGATAATGTACTGGCCCTTTCGCTTATTGAAAGATCCGGAGTTCCCATTGCAGCCCCCAGTGCCAATATTTCCACCAGACCCAGCATATCGGATTCCAGGTATGCCATTGAGGAGCTCGGAGATCGCGTTGATTACATTTTCGACTGTGGCCCCACACCGCTGGGAATAGAATCAACAATAATAGACGTCTCCGGAGACATCCCGGTTCTTCTCAGGGCCGGGTCCAAGAGTGTGGAAGAACTGAGAAAAATATTCGGGGATATGCAGGTTACCGACGTAGCCAGGGGACTTGCGGAAAGCCCTGTTGCCATTACTCCCGGCATGAAATACAGGCATTACGCGCCAAAAAAGAGCCTCATACTGGCCAGTAGCATCGAAACTTTCCTCGCAATATCTTCCGAGGAAAGATTCAGGGATACGGTGACGCTCATTGGAAGCTCCCAGGCATGCCGGATGGCGAAGATACCATGCATATCCCTCGGCAGTGAAGAAAACCTTCAGGAAGTTGCCTCATCGGTTTTTTCCAGCTTCAGGGAACTGGAAAAAACAGGCAGCAGGATAGGGATCATAATGCCTTTCCCGGAAAAAGGGCTGGGACTTGCCATAATGAAACGGATCAGAAAAGCTTCCAGCGGCATTATTGAGAATGTATCCGAACTGCAGAACCTGATTGATGCATTTTAATACTTTCACAATTTACTCAATCATGCCGCTGGTCGGAATCATTATGGGAAGCAGGAGCGACTTCGAACATATGAAGGACGCAATAGATACGCTACAGGAATTTGGCATAGATTTTGAATACAGGGTTGTGTCTGCGCACAGGACGCCTGACCTCATGTATGATTATGCGAAAAAGGCCCGTGACAGGGGAATTGAGGTTATTATTGCTGCGGCCGGCGGGGCTGCTCATCTTCCTGGAATGACTGCTTCGATGACTGTGCTTCCGGTAATAGGTGTCCCGATACCCACAAGAAATCTGAATGGCCTGGATTCGCTGCTGTCAATTGTCCAGATGCCACCCGGCATTCCCGTTGCAACGGTTGCAATAGGGAACTCGAAGAATGCGGCACTTCTTGCTGCGAGGATACTTGGATTAAAGCACCCGGAAATTATGAACAAAGTCAGTGAATATGCCAGAAGCCAGACAGAAAAATAATC
>JAMDBW010000077.1 GCA_023487765.1 Thermoplasmatota archaeon
TGAAGGATGAAGTCATAGATATAGAGCGTGCACAGAGAATGACAGACTCAGGAAGAAGAATGAACTACTCGGTAACCGCAGTAGTCGGAAACGAGGACGGTTTTATAGGTGTCGGCAGAGGAAAAGCGAAAGAGGCCGCTACAGCAATCAGGAAAGCCATCAATAACGCTAAGATCAATGTCCTCGAGATAAGAAGAGGATGCGGTTCATGGGAATGCGGATGCGGCAAGGCTCACACACTGCCGTTCCTCGTCGTAGGAAAATCCGGATCGGTCATAGTTACACTGAAACCGGCTCCGCGGGGAGTGGGCAGGGCAGTAGGAGATATAGCCAAGATAATCCTCCGTATGGCAGGAATCGACGACGCATGGGGATTTGCATCCGGGCATACCAAGACGACCGTCAACTATTCCCTGGCGGCTTTTGATGCAATGAGAGGAACAGCTAAAATGAAGGTTAATTCATCACTTAACCTTACCACACCAATCTATGTAGGAAGTGTATCCAATGCTGGCAGTAATACGAATTAGAGGAACTACCGGAATCAGGCCGCAAGCTGCAAAGACAGCTGAATTGCTCAGGCTTCAGAGAATAAACCACATGGTATTCATAGAGGACAATCCCCTTTTCAGGGGAATGCTCCAGATGGTAAAGGACTATGTAACATGGGGCGAGGTAGAAGACGCGACGCTTGAACTGGTCCTGAAACACAGGGCGCAGCTGAAAGGGCATGAATACCTTGACGAGGATGAACTGAACGAAATTTCAGGGTACCCAACGTACAAGGATCTGGCCGAGGCCCTCAACAAGGGAAAGATTAAGTTCAAGGACATCCGGAACATCGTGCCGGTAGTGAGACTGAATCCCCCGAGAGGAGGCTTTGAAGCCATAAGGAAGCCTTTCAAACAGGGAGGCTCCGCCGGATACAGGGGAAAGGACATCAACAAGCTCATACTGAAAATGCTAAAACCTGGAGTTGATCTCAATGGTAAAGACGAGAACTAAGAAACTTAGAGGCGGACATTACGGTCGCGGAATGAAGGCCGGGAGAGGAAAGGGAAAGAAGGGAGGGTCCGGAAATGCCGGTTTGCACAAGCACAAATGGGTATGGACCCTGAAATACGATCCCCTGCACTTCGGTGGAAAAGGCTTCACAAGTCATCATCCTGGAAAACTGGTTGTTCCGCTTACCCTGTCCGAATTATCGGCGAAGCTGGAACACCTGCGTGAAGACGGATACGTCACGGAAAACGACGGAAAAGTAAGCATTAACCTTAAGGCAGCAGGATTTACAAGACTTCTTGGTTCTGGAGATTTCAGGTTAAAATCCACTATAATAGTTGAAAAGGCAACCGAAAAAGCATTAAGCAAGCTTTCAGCTTTGGGCATAACGGTAGAGACTGATGGTGGAGATTCAAAGAAATAAGAGTGCGGCATTTCCCATCCTGTTTGTTTACGCCCTGGTGATTACGGGCTTCTGGTACTTTAATCACTTCGGTGTTGGGAAAATGCTGCTGGTCGGAGTACTTATCTCTCCGATTTTCATACTTGCATACCTGGTCTTAAGTTATCAGGGGCCGAAGCAGAGTAGACTTTACGGTCTTGAGTACCTCACCGCAAGGCTGCCGGCAGTGAAAAAAGCCAAGGGACATGTGCAGTTCAAGTACAAGTTCCTCTGGACGGTACTCATCATCCTCCTTTATTTCGCACTCACTAACATTTATATTTACGGTTTAAACACAAGCCAGTTGAGTGTACCGGTCACCACATTCAGGGCTATCTTTGCAGGTGCATCCGGTTCGCTGATGGATCTCGGAATCGGGCCGATAGTTACGGCAAGTATAGTCATGCAGCTCTTTGCGGGAGCAAAAATATTCAACATCGACCTGCACAACTCGGAAGACAAGGCGGTTTACCAGGGCGTCCAGAAGCTTCTGGTCATAGTCATGATATTTGTGGAAGCCATACCCCAGGCATTCGGATACCTGGTTCCGGATACTGCTCTCGTGACCTCCCTCAATTCCATGGCACCCGGCTACGGTCATTTTCTTGCCCAGTCAATAATAGTCCTGCAGCTGTTCTTTGGTTCATATCTCGTATTCCTCATGGATGAGGTTGTCTCGAAATACGGAATCGGATCAGGAATTTCACTGTTCATCGCCGCAGGGGTTTCACAGCAGCTGGTGACCGGTACACTCAACTGGCTCCCGGCCACACTTACATCCCCCGCTTCCCTGAGCAATCCCCCCGCCGGTGCACTGCCGAAGATGTTTTACATACTGGTGAATTCCAACTCAGGCTACCTCATCAGCAACGGCATCCCGCAGATACTGTTCCAGCCTCCTAACCCCATGATAGCTCTTCTGGGAACATTACTCATATTCTTCATAGTGGCTTATTTCCAGAGCAGCAAGATTGAGCTGCCCATATCACATGAGAGGGTGAGGGGAGCAAGAGGCAGGTATCCCCTACAGCTGTTTTACGCATCAAACATACCCGTGATACTTGCAACAGCACTCCTTGCCAATGTCTCAATGTGGACGCTCCTCTTCTGGAGCAGTCCTGTGCTCAGCAAGGTACCAATACTGGGCCACAACAGATTACTCGGATCGTATCCTACTGCTACACAGATCACACAGTTCAACATATCCCAGACAACGCCTACCAGCGGTCTCGCGTATTATCTTTTTTCGCCGAACGGCCTTTCGGACTGGCTCTTCCCAATACTCCAGCCTGGTACTGCCCAGAATGTACTGTTAGGGCATACGGCGTTTGAAGAAGCAATACATGTGCTTATTTTCCTCGGGTTCATGGTCATAGCCAGCGTGATATTCGCCAAGTTCTGGATCGAAACCACAAACATGGGTCCGTCCGCCGTGGCAAAGCAGATCATATCCAGCGGAATGCAGATACCGGGTTTCAGGCGTGATCCGAAAGTCATGGAGAATGTCCTCAAGAAATACATCCCCGCAATAACCGTCTTCAGCGGCGCTGCGGTTGGATTGCTTGCAGCAGGCGCAAACCTGATTGGAACGGTCGGGAATACGAGCGGAACCGGACTCCTTCTGGCAGTAGGCATAGTGATACAGTTCTATGAGGCAATGGGCAGGGAACAGCTGATGGAAATGCATCCCGTGATCAGGCAGTTCTTTGTGGGTGGTTAATTGAGAGTTGTTATAGCCGGCGTTGCCGGGGTAGGAAAATCCACGATTCTTGACATAATCAAGAAAAAGACGAACTATGATATCATCAATTTCGGGACGCTCATGTTCGAGATGGCGCGTGACATCAACCTTGTAAAAAACAGAGACGAGCTCAGAAAGCTTGCCATAGACACCCAGATCAACCTCCAGAAAAAAGCGTCTGCAGCAATAGGGAGAATGGACAACGTGGTCATAGACACCCACGTCACGATCAAGACTCCCGATGGCTACTGGCCTGGTCTTCCCGAATGGGTGATACGCGAACTGAAAGTTTCATCATATTTCCTCATCGAGACTGATCCCCAGCTCATAAAAAACCGGAGAGATGCAGACAAGACCAGAAGCAGGGATGATGACACCGTGCGTGATATCAGGGAGCATCAGGAAGTGAACCGGTACTACGCTGCCGCTTACTCAATCTATACGGGCGCCACCGTAAGTTACGTTGACAATGTGGAGGGAAAACCTGACATAGCTGCCCAGAATATAGTGAGGAGATTGATGTCCCATGACTGAAGGTCGAAAGCCTGTTAAACCGGTTGCTCCACAGACGACGCAGCAGAATGCGATGAGCAAAATGATGCGTATCAACATGATATACATGTTCATGAGCATCATAACACTGATGATCATTACCAATGCCTCAATGAGGGACTACATCGGGTCGGCTATGAGCTTTGTTTTCATGCCGCTTGTGGGTTTCAATTACCGGCTGCCTCTTCTCACGATTGTGCTGATGGGGGCTGTTATCGGTGCCATTACCTCCATCCCGAGATACTTCTTCACAGACTGGATCAAGATGGGCAGGATCCAGAACAGGATGAGGGCATTCAACAAGATTTATAACGAGGCGATGAAAAGCAACCAGAAAGACAAAGTACAGAAATTGCAGAAGATGAGGATGGAAATGTCGATGGAGCAGAGCCAGATGAGCATGAGCACCATGAAACCGCTTATGGTACTCACGGTGTTCACGCTGCTGGTATTCGCGTGGCTTTACTTTTTCCTGAGCAACCTCCCCTACCAGATAATGGCTTTTCCGTGGGATTTCAACATAAACATTGCGCACGATTACCTGTCGTTCTCGCCATACTGGGTTGTCGCCTATTTCTTCACAAGTCTTACAGTCGGATATTGTGTCACGATGATCATAAAGTATTTCGATTTCTCGTACAAGATCAGGAAATACGGCAGAACACTTGAAAATGAGAATAACAATTAGTGGACCAATCGGCAGCGGAAAATCCACTGTGGGAAAAATCCTCTCTTCCCGGTTGAACTTCAGGTTTTTTTCCGGGGGTTATTTCTTCCGGGAGCAGGCCAGAAATCATGGAATGAGCATAGAGGAATTCAACATTTTTGCAGAGAAACATCCTGAAATTGACAGAAAGCAGGATGAAATGATAGTGGAATTCCTGAGGTCGCATGACAATGTTGTTGTTGAATCCCGGCTGGCAGGCTGGATGAGTCACATGAACAACATCCCGGCATTCAAGGTGTTCCTGACTGCGAGCATGGAAACCAGGCTTTCAAGGATATCACGCAGGGAAGGCGGCAACGGGTCTCTTCTGAATCTTCTCAGGGAAAGGGAAGATTCCGAACGACGGAGATACTTCGAAATTTATTCCATTGATTACTACACCACGGAAATTTACGATTTAGTTATAAACTCAGATCAGTTAACTGCAGAACAGGTGGCCGATAAAATTTATGAATCTTCAAGAAAAAGCTGACGTCCTTGACGGCTTCATCGTAATCGACAAGCCGAAAGGCCCAACCAGTCACCAGATCGATCACTGGGTGAGGGAAATTCTTGGCATCTCGAAAGTGGGGCATATCGGTACCCTTGATCCCGGAGCTTCCGGCGTTCTGGTGATGGCACTGGGGAAAGCCACAAAATTAATTGACATTGCCCATGAACAGCAAAAAGAATACGTATCCGTGATGAGGCTGTACGGGGATGTGCCGCGTGAACGTATTGAAGAGGTGTTCAGGGAATACGAGGCTGAGCTTTACCAGATCCCGCCAATGAGGTCTGCAGTCGCCCGCCTGCTCAGGAAGAGGCGCGTATATTCCCTCAGGATTATGGAAATTACGGGAAGACTGGTGCTTTTCAGGGTCAGGTGTGATTCAGGAACATACATAAGGACTCTCTGCACGGACATGGGATATACCATGGGGACCGGCGCGCAGATGGCAGAGCTGAAACGTACCGAAACGGGGCTTTTCAAGGAAGAAAATGCTGTTACGCTTCAGGATCTCCGGGACGCCGTCGCACTGAAAAAAGAGGGCAAACCGGAAATGTTTAACCGGATGTTTTTCGCATCGGATTACCTGTTCAGGGACTATTCCAAGGTAATAGTCAAGAAATCAACCCTGTACAACATTTCACACGGTTCTGACCTGTTTCCCGGAGGAATACGGGCGATAATAGGTAAACCCATGCGCGGAGACCGTGTGGCAGTGCTATCGGAAAACAATGAACTGGTCGGCACCGGCCGTATGCTTGTGGGATACGACGAGATCAACGATATCAAGGTCGTGGACTTTGACAGGATCATGCTCGAAAATCCGGATCAGGGGAAGGTCGTGATACACAGGGAGATAAAGCCCCGGCCTCCGGAAAGGAAGGCATACAAGCCAAAAGTCAGGCCCCGACAGGCGCCTGCAGGGGAAAGGGAGAGGTTCAGGGAACGCCCGGTACCACAGAGGAGGGAAAACAATGGCAGAAAAAAATTCGACAGGCCGAAGAAGAGAAAATAGCTGGTTTGGCAAAAAGATCGGCAACCGGAATTTCGTTTTCAAGGATTTTGAGGCGAACTTCGTGGAGATATTCGATGACCTGAGGACCGGAAGCAGCCCTGACTTTGATGCCCTTGAATCCGACAGGATACCGGATTTGCATGAACTCCTGATAAAATACGGTGAACACCGGGTGATCGAGGAATTCGCCGACGATCAGTATATCCGGAAATTTTACGCACTGATACCGGAAATAAACAAGTCCTTGAATCTTATACTTGAGAAAGTCACGAATTTCGGGCTCATAACCGGACTGAGCTATGGCAGCAATGATCCATGCGCATTCTTCAAGCGGCTCAGGGGTCTTGATCTCCCTGAGCATGTTGCAGGCGTTCTCGATCAGATCTCCGATACAGCAGATTCGCTATGTTCTCTCAGGGGTTCGATAATCACGTTCCTTTCAGAGAGGATCAGGAACGCCATGCCCAATACCAGCGATCTTGTTGGGGAAGAGGTTGCACTCGAGCTTCTTTTCAGTGCCGGGAGTCTCAGGAATCTCGCACTGATGCCTGCAAGCGCAATCCAGGTACTGGGTGCGGAGAAGGCGCTGTTCAAGCACGTTGTCCAGGGTACTCCTCCTCCAAAACACGGAGTTATATTCAAGTGCAAGGGCATGTCAGCCCTGAAGACCGGCGAAAGAGGCAAGGCGGCAAGATCTATTGCCTGCAAAGCCGCAATAACCCTGAGGGCAGATTATGCAGGAACAAGAATCGACACTACAGAAATGAAGGATAAAATACAGGGTTTACTTAAAAGGAAGAAGAACTGACATCAGCTGCTGAAGCTTTCAAGCTCTTTTTGTCGCGGATATTTATCCTGTGCTATCGGAATCGGGTACTCCCCGGTGAGGCAGCCCACACACAAATCCTCCCTCCTCATACCTATACTTTTGACAAGGCCGCTGATTGACAGGTATCCAAGGCTGTCTGCACCCAGCGCAGCGCATATTTCATCCGTGGTCTTTCCGTTGGCGACAAACTGATCCCTGGTCTTCATGTCCACACCAAAGAAGCATGGTGCCACGATCTCCGGAGATCCCACCCTTACGTGTACCTCCCTGGCGCCGGCTTTCCTCAGGAGTGATATAATGTGGTTCATGGTATTGCCTCTCACAATGCTGTCATCAACCAGTACGACCTTCTTTCCCTTTATTTCTGATTTTATGACATTGAGTTTCATCTTCACGGCAGAGGTCCTGGACTGCTGTGTCGGCATTATGAACGTTCTCTCGGAGTACCTGTTCTTAATCAGCCCTTCGCTGTACGGAATGCCGGATTCCTTGGAGAAGCCAAGTGCCTGGGCACGTCCGGAATCCGGAACCGGCACGACAACGTCTGCATCTGCAGGATGTTCTTCTGCAAGGATTCTGCCCAGCCTGATCCTTGACTGAAACACTTCTATGCCGTCTATGACGCTGTCAGGCCTCGCAAAATACACATATTCAAACATGCAGTGAGCAAGTTTCTTCGACGATCCGGTTATAAGTGTAGTTATTCCGTCGGGCGTAATCTCAACGAGTTCACCGGGATTTACGTCCCTGATTTTTTCCGCTCCGAGAACATCCAGCGCACAGCTCTCGGAAACCACGATGTAGTTGTCCTCAAACCTGCCTATGATCAAAGGTCTGAATCCCAGGGGATCACGAAGAGCGAAGAGCCTGTCATTAATCATCATTGTAATGGAGTACGCGCCCTTCAGTCTGTCCATGGCTATCCTCACCCCTGAGAGAATCCCATGAATTGACATCTCCCTGGAAAGTTCCAGCAGAAGGACCTCGGTATCAGTTGAAGTAAGAAATGTAAGACCCTGTTTCATCAGATCTGTCCTGAGCCTGTCGGCGTTTGTAATTTCACCGTTGTGGGATATGGCTATGTGCCCCATTGAGTTGGAAACCAGGAAAGGGCCGGCGTTTTCCATGGACTTGGATCCCGCGGTGGAATATCTGGTATGACCTATGCCGACAGTTCCGCCCAGGTTGGAATCAAGTCCCCTCGACTTTTCATTGAAAACTTCACTGACAAGTCCCATTCCCTTTCTAACGTTAATGGATGAGTCGTGGAAAGTAGCTATCCCTGCACTTTCCTGCCCTCTGTGCTGAAGGGTCTTCAATGACGCTAAAACAATTGGATACGCTGGTTCTGAACCAATGTATCCGACCACAGCGCAATGATCACTTGGCTTTTGCCCAATTGTAGGATCTAACTCTTGCGTCAGGGAATCCACAGTGAGAACACCTCTTCTGTCTGACGTGATAAGCGTGTTGGCCACATCTT
>JAMDBW010000030.1:0-350 GCA_023487765.1 Thermoplasmatota archaeon
AGATGACATCTGTATTCAGTCTGGCTTAAAACTGCATCACAAATTCTTCCGGCGCTGCCGGTGAACCCCGTCGGGTCAGTTACAAGCCGTATTTTATCCTTCGGGAATCTTGCGAGAATTCCGGTTTCCGTCAGGCTCTCAACAAGACTGATGCCTTTTGAATGTGCGTTCATGGATGCTTTCCTTACCATTTCATGTGCATCCTGTCTCGGTATGCCGGTCAGGGTAAGCTCAGAAACGAAGCGCTCAGACAGGATGAAGTCATCGTTCTTCAGGTTTTCAAGCATTTTTTTATCGTTTACGATCAGCATACTGAATACAGATGTCATCTTCGTTATTACGTGATCTGA
>JAMDBW010000030.1:360-33224 GCA_023487765.1 Thermoplasmatota archaeon
TTCGGCATAGAACTGGAACCAACATCTTTTGTTCTGTCAAAGAATTCAGAAACTTCGTCCAGCTCAGGCCGCTGTAAATTGCGTATTTCTGTTGCAAATTTCTCAAGCGATGTTACTATGCCATTCAGCAATGAAAGGAATTCTACATACCTGTCCCGGGTCACTATCTGCGAGGAGGCTACTTCAGCCTTTAATCCGAGTAGCTCCATCACCCTGTCCTGAATCTCGATTGCAGCATCCCCGAGTGAAGCACCGGTCCCGACCGGACCCATGATTTTTCCGGCCAGGATTCTCCATTTTGCCTCAAGAAGTCTCTCAATATGCCGGTTGACTTCGGAGAGGTACACCGCCATCTTAAGACCGAAAGTAATCGGGCTGGCATGCTGACCATGAGTACGTCCAAGCATAGCGGTAGTCTTGTGCTTCTGTACAAGTGCCTCCATGGACTCCTGCAGTTCTGACATGTCTTCAAGCAGATAATGGTAGAAATCCCGGAGCTGAAGTGCGGTCGAAGTATCAATTATGTCGTTGGATGTTACGCCGAAATGAACATATTTCTGCCCGGGCCCACATTGCTCAGAAAGGGCCTTAACTATTGCCATTACATCATGTTTTATCTCGTCTTCAATTTCTCTCACTCTTTTCACATTGACCTTATTTGAATCCACAATGGTGGAAATATCAACAAAAGCCTCTTCCGGGATAATATTAAATTCAGCCTGTGCCTGAGAGAGTACTTTCTCTACCTGAAGCATATAATTGAGTTTTGACTCTTCTGAAAATATGTTCTTTATTACGTTCCGTCCGTATCTGTATTCGATTGGGGAGATAGACACGTAAGCATATTGGCTTAATTCTCTAAAAGCTTTCTTGATCTTCGATGTATAAAATTAAGTATTGTAAAACATATCATTACTCATTGTACCGGAACAGATTGTTGCGTGTAAGGGTGCGCAGTGAGGACAGGGCAGTTGCAGAGGTTGTTGGAGCAATCCTCCTGTTTGCCGTATTTATAACCCTCTTCACAAGCTTCCTGGTCTGGTATATACCAACAACAACAGGAAACAATGAGGCACTCTACCAGCATCAGACGGGAAGTGCTTTCAACAGCCTTGTGGGCAAGATTCACTCCGGGAACCTTATTACTGGCTCAACTGTCAGCCAGAATATTCCGCTCGGAATCAACGGGGCTGAAGTGCGGTCGAAGTCTGTGAACACACAAGTCTCAGTCATTCCAAAATATCAGGATTTCAACGCGTCAGTTACATTCAGTCTTTCAATTGGTGTAAAGAATTCTACGAGCAGCACTTCAATCCCCATTAACGGAAATTATACGACATACGGAATAATGAATTCCCTCGGGAATACGGAGTATGTTTCTCCAGTCAATTATCAGGTCGAGGACGGATCCCTGTTCCAGATCTACGGAACATCACAGCCTTCCAACATCCTGGGCCCGTTGCCGCTTGGTATCAGTAAGGGATCCGGGGGGCTTGGACTGCAGTTGGGAATATATGGCTTCAACGGTTCTTCTGTGACGATTTCTGCTTCGCAGCCTCAAATCATTAACCTTCTTGTCAATTCTACAGGAAATACTGATTACATAAACGGAAGCCTGGCATCGATATCTAATCAGATATATACCATTCAGAATATAACGCTCAACAGTCTTAAATACTCCATCAACGGCTCTCTGGTAAACGCCTGGGACTATGGATTTTTCAACCAGTTCAACAACAGCGGCAAAAACTACACCACGGTTCTGTCTCTGCCTTCATGGAACTTTTCAGCATATAATTTAATGGTTCATTATTCCGGTTCCAACGTATACATAACAAGCAAATCACCCATGAAACTGAACTCCGTCGGTGTGATTTTCGAATACCTGAAAGTTTCATGAGTTGAATCATTTCGAGTAGAACACATTCAAAGCCAAAAAGATAAACTTAATGTTAAAACTGTTTATATGATTCCATGGCCAAGGACAATTACCAACTGACCGTAGATAAAATTTTCAGCTCGTCCATGCGCAACAACCCTGATCAGGTAATTTCCTATCAGGGAAAAGTCAGCGTTTCTTACGCTGAGTTCAGGAACAGGGTGTACGGTATAGCCAGGGGACTGATAAAACTCGGTTTAAAGAAAGGCGATCGTGTTGCGGTACTTGACTGGGATTCCCTGAATTATCTCGAAGCCTATTACGCTGTTCCGCTGGCGGGGGGAGTACTGCACACAGTAAACATTAGATATCCGCCGGAATTGATATTTTACACCATGCAGCACGCCGATGACAAATTTGTCATCATCAGGGACGAATTCGTCCCGATGATTGAAAAGAGCATACCTCTGTTTGATTTCGTTGACAAATGGATAGTATCTTCCGATAAGGCTGGTTCTGAAATCCCGTTAAAGGATGCTTATTCCTACAGTGAACTTCATAAAATCGGGACTGATTCCAGACTGCCGGAATTGAACGAGAATGATCTCGCAACAATTTTCTACACTTCCGGAACGACAGGCATGCCTAAGGGGGTAAGTTTCACCCACAGGCAGATAATTCTGCACACCCTTGCCTCAGCCGCCTCTCTCGGCGACGAACCGATAAACATGAAAAGTACCGACGTCATCATGCCTCTCGTGCCGATGTTTCACGTTCATTCCTGGGGGATACCATACACGGCGTTGTTGAAAGGCATGAAATACGTCCTTCCCGGCAGGTATGACTTTAACGAGATTCCAAAGATCATGGAGAAGGAACATGTCAATCTCAGCCTGATGGTTCCTTCCATTCTTTATCTGTTAATGGTCAGTGAGAACAGAAGTATATTGCCAAAACTGCATCTGAGAGTTACCGTGGGCGGCGGAGCTCTTTCAAAGGGACTGGCTCAGAAGGCTCATGAACTCGGAATCGAAGTTGCAACAGGATATGGTATGTCGGAGACTGCGCCAATTCTTACCCTCGGAACCTACAGCCGGAAAGTTTCTGAAAAAAGCGAGGACAAAAAGACCGAGTTTCGTATAAAAACTGGCATTCCTGTGGCATTTGTAGATCTACGCGTGGTGGACAAGAGTGGAAAGGAAGTACCGTGGGATTCGAGAAGCATCGGTGAAATCATAGTCCAGGCACCGTGGCTCACCAGCGAATACGTGAAAGATGAAAACAACACCAGGAAACTGTGGATAGATAACTGGATGCACACGGGAGACCTGGCCGTGGTGGATGAGTACGGCTACCTGTCAATAGTCGACAGGGAGAAGGATGCGGTCAAGTCCGGCGGTGAATTCATACCCACAATAATACTGGAAGACATTCTGAGTACGTTCCCGGGTGTGAATGAGGTTGCCGTGGTTGGAAAGCAGGACAGTAAATGGGGTGAGAGGCCAGTTGCCTTTGTCTCCGGCCTTAAAGTGATAGATTCAAAGAAAATGGTGGAACACCTGACCAATTACGTCAATTCCGGCAGAATCGCAAAGTTCTGGATACCGGACGAGTTTTTCCCCGTTGAGGCATTTGAGAAAACCAGCACCGGGAAAATAGACAAGAAGGTTCTCAGATCGAAATTAGGTAATTCCTGATTTCTCTCTTTTTAGTGCTTCCAGAACATCACTTATTCCTGTTTCCAGCGGGACAGGGTCGGTTATTACCGGGGTTCCGGCAACGAGTCTGTCCGCTTCTGCCAGTATATAATCCTCGTACTGTACGGTAAGCTTTTTCCCGGTTTGCTGTTCGACCATGTGAAGAAGCTGCATAACAGAGGTACCTCTCCCTGATCCAACCTCGTGATGCCCTTCCGGTATTTTCCCGTCTATGATCATCCTTATGGTCCTGACAGCGTCCTCAACATGAATGAAGTCTCTTATGTGTGATCCATCCCCGTATATGACCGCAGGAAGATCATTCAGCGCAGCATTGCAGAACAGATAAACTGCTCCCTTTCGGCTGGTGGGGCCGTATATATTATAGAATTTGAGGACATGTCGCCTGATGCCGTAGAGGTTCCGATAAAGCTCTATCCACTCAACTATCTGCTTTTTTGCCAGTGAATAAGGGTTGGTGGCTTCACTCACTGATCCTGATGTCGGATAGATTATGACAGAACCGTGCTTTCTGGAGATTTCCAGCATTCGAAGCGAAAGAACCATATTGTCACTGAAATATTCAAACGGCTTCTCCCTGGATTTCCTTATCAGCGTACGGGCCCCCATATGTACGATATAATCGTACTTCTCATCAGTGATTTCATCACCCAGGTCAATGCCTGTCACATCAAACCCATTCGATTCCAGGTTGGAATAGACTTGTGATCCGATGAATCCTTTGTGACCCGTGACAAGAATTTTCATTACCGGAAAATGTTAAGGATGAATATATTTTGTACGCTTTGAGTTTCGCTGTGATGCGCTTTTCCGAACCAATAAAATTTAATATCACTCTAAGATGAGAATTCGTGTTCTATACCATCTTTGTCATCAGTATTGCCGTACTCTCGGCAATATCTTTCGTTTATTACGTATTAAACTCATACAGTTCAATCAGATACTCTTCAAAGATCAATCCGGACGTTGTCGATCTGTCAAAGGTAACAATTGCCATGCCGGTTTACAACGAGAAAATTGAAGTTTTCAGGGAATCGATTGACTCGATAATGATGCAGGGATGCAAGTTTGTCGTCGTGGGGGATTCCAGCTATGAACCATATAAAACAATAGTGGAAGAGAGGGGCGGGCTTTTCATTCATCAACCGGTCAGGTCCGGGCAGAAGAAAACGATCGTGAAATCAATGGAGTATGTAGATACCCCATTCCTTCTGCTCATGGACAGTGACACTATACTGCCTCAGAACGCTGTAAAAAGCATGATGTCCAACTTCACTGAAGGGGTTGGGGGAGTTGGCGCGAATCTTTCGATCAAACCTACAGGAACCGCCATAGCATACTGCCAGGAATTTATTGAGAGAGCCAGAGAGGTCGTTTTCAGGGCTATGTCTGCCCACGGAAGTGTTCTGAATCTCGACGGGGCCTGCGTTATGTTCAAGACCGATATCATAAAACCATTCATTTTGTCCCCGGAGTTCGCGGAATTCAAAGTTCTCGGAAAACCGACCCTTCTGGGCGAGGACTGGCTTCTTACCGATTACCTCATAAAAAATGATTACAAGGCGGTGAAGGACTACAATACCAAGGTTGAAGTGTATCCTCCGGAAAAATTCGGGAAATTCATCAAGCAGCACTCCAGGTGGGCGCGGTCCAACTGGATAAAATTTGCGAAGGAACTCAAAGAGGGAACCGCTATGAAAGCTGGCTGGTTTTACACATTCGAACTGGTTTATACTTACCTTCTGCCAATTATCGCGCTCGGTTTTGGAATATTCAGGTTCACGCACTTCATGATGATACATCACACTTCGCTTCAGTACATAAATCTCATTCACGACGTTTTCCTCCTGAGACATTCTGATGCCGGCTACATACTTTACACAAGACTGGCGTTATTCCTCGCCAACATAGGAGGCACTGCCATATTCCTGTCGTCGGTAGCATACAGGATGAGGGGAGAAAGACTCAAGACCCTCGGATACGGTGGGCTCGCAGCGGTTATCCTGTTCGTTACGACTATCTATGGCCTTCTGACATTCTGGAAAGGCAAGAAATGGAATACCCGATAAAACTGAGAAATCTTAATACTCGTTTTGCACTATCTTTTTCTGAACATGAGTTCACCGGTTTTTCCAGATTTTGATGATCAGGATGACAACTTCAGCACATCCGACGAGGAGCTCCAGAAATATCTTGAACAGCTGAGGGTGAAGATCAGAATATTCGGCGCCGGCGGGGCAGGGTCAAACACTATTAACCGACTGATGAAAGAAGGCATAAACGGCGCCACTATGATTGCATGCAACACTGATGCTCCACACCTGCTTCAAACGAAGGCAACAAACAAAATCCTCATGGGAAAGAATCTTACAAGGGGACTTGGTTCAGGCGCAGATCCGAGAATTGGCGAACAGGCAGCCAGAGAATCCGATCAGGAAATCATGAAGTTCGTATCCGGCACAGACATATCGTTCATTACTGCAGGACTTGGAGGGGGGACCGGCACCGGTTCAGCCCATTATATCGCATCGCGATCCAGGGACAGCGGAGCCCTGACAATTTCAGTTGTAACGATACCGTTTTCGTCTGAAGGCAAAACGAGAATGCAGAATGCCATATGGGGAATGAAAAAATTGATCAATTCCTCAGATACAGTAATAATAATACCGAACGACAAGCTCCTCGAACTTGTCCCGGACTTACCGCTGGAAAAAGCATTCAGGTTCGCGGATGAAATAATAGTGAAGGCAATAACTGGAATCTCGGATCTCGTGACAAAACCGGGGCTGATTAACCTCGATTTCAACGACCTCAGAACAATAATGAGGAATTCCGGACTGGCAATGATTGGTATGGGCATATCGAGCGGCGAACCGGGATCAAGGGTGGATGAAGCAGTCCAGAAAGCCATGAAATCTCCTTTCCTCGATTTTGATCTATCCAGTGCATCAGGCGTGATTATCAACGTCACCGGCGGCAGGGACCTTCAGCTGGAGGAGACTAACAACGCAGCTGAAGCCGTCAGGAAACAGGTAGGCAGGAACACCAGAATCATCTGGGGTGCAACGGTTGATCCGAAGTACGATGGAAACGTAGAAGTCCTGATAGTAGCCACAGGCATCAGTTCAAATAATCTTCCTAAATTTGATAATGTGGATTCTGGAAGCGGCATAGACTTTGTTGCCTGATTATCGTTCCGAACATGTTACGTTCTGAATTAAAAAACATTTTTAATCGTACATAAAATACCGCCGTGTTACCTTACATGCCTGTAAACGCGTGAACCTGCGGGCAGGTGACGGCAATTCCGGTGAAAAAATAATGGAACAATACTCTGTTTCCGACCTGAAAAACATAGCTACTGCAATAAGGAAGAAAGTCATAGAGATGGTATACTCTGCCAGGAGCGGTCACCCGGGTGGCTCCCTGAGCATTGCGGATATACTGGCTGTCCTTTATTTCAGGGAAATGAATGTGGATCCCCTTAACCCGAATGACCCTGACAGGGATCGTCTGGTGATGAGTAAGGGTCATGCCTCTCCAGGACTTTATGCTGCTCTTTCTCTCAGGGGGTTTTTTCCCGAGATCCTTCTTGAAGGGTTCAGGAAACTGAACTCAAAACTTGAAGGTCATGTGCACAAGGGCGTCCCCGGTGTCGAAGCCTCTACAGGGTCTCTCGGGCAGGGACTGGGCATAGGGGTGGGCATGGCAATTGCCTGCAAACTCGATACAAAAAGTTACAGAGTTTTTGTAATACTCGGTGACGGCGAGATAGAGGAGGGAAACATATGGGAATCGATGATGGCCGCTTCCAAGTACAAACTGAACAACCTGATTGCCATACTTGACAGGAACAACATCCAGCTAGACGGATTTACAAAGGACGTGATGCCTCTCGGCGACATAGGCGAGATGGTGCGAAGTTTCGGCTGGAACGTTATAGAAATTGACGGCCATGATTATGATCAGATAATATCTGCCGTTGAAGAAGCTAAACTTTCCAGGGACAAGCCATCCCTCATTCTGGCGCACACGATCAAAGGTAAGGGAGTAAGTTATATGGAAAACAATCCAAAATACCATGGAGCTCCGCCAGCCTCCGAGGAAGAATACCGGAAGGCACTGGACGATCTTTCTGGAGAGGATGAAGAATGAGCGCAGCGGTTGAAAGTCTCCGGGAGACATATGGCGAGGAACTCAGGATGCTCGGAGAAAGATACAAAGAACTTGTGGTGCTCGATGCAGACTTATCCACGTCCACAAAGACCGCGACTTTTGGCAGGGAGTTTCCGGGCCGGTTCTTCAACATGGGTATAGCAGAACAATCCATGGTGACAACTGCTGCGGGGCTTGCATTGAGCGGCAAGAAAGTATTCGTTTCGACTTTTGCGGTTTTCCTTATGAGAACTTATGAACAGATGAGACAGTCCGTCTGCTACAACAATCTTGACGTTAATTTCGTTGTAACCCACGCAGGCCTGACAGTGGGAGAAGACGGTGCAACTCACCAGATCGTGGAAGATGTCGGGATCATGTCAGGACTTCCGCACATGAAGGTAACAGTTCCCGTGGATTCAATAGAGACCAGGAGCGTTATCGACTTTCTTGCCGAAGGAGGAAAAGGGCCGAATTACGTGCGCCTCACCAGGGAGAAGTTTCCAGTGCTGAACGGGAAAGACTATGTGTTCAGGCAGGGTATTTCAACCACTTTCAAGGACGGTGACGACATAACGATCATCGGGGCGGGTTCCATGGTGGCACTGGCTCTTCACGCTGCAGAAAATCTCAAGACAAAAGGCATCGATGCAAGAGTCATAAATATGTCATCCATAAAACCCATAGACAGGAAGGCAATAGTTAAGGCAGCCAGGGAGACCGGCAAAATAGTCACAGTTGAGGAACATTCAATATACAACGGGCTGGGTAGCAGAGTCTCGGAAGTGACTGCCGAGGAATATCCTGTACCGGTATGGCGTCTCGGCATGAAGGACACTTTTGGGAAATCCGGCAAGTCATGGGAGCTTTTCGAATATTTTCATATGGGTGTTGAGGATATTGTGAAGTTGGCAGAAACATGTTTCAGAGGGGTAAAAAATGAAAATTTTTCTTGATACTTCGAATGTAGATGAGATTAGAGAGGGAGTCGAACTTGGCCTTGTGGACGGGGTGACCACGAATCCGACGTTAGCCGCAAAGGAAGCCGGAAAGGGAAAAACTTTCGCCGAAGTGATCAGGGAAATAGTCCAGATAACTCCTGGTCCGGTAAGCGTTGAAGTTGTGGCAACCGACTACGAGAGCATGATGAAGCAGGCCATGAAGATCAGCCAGCTTGGATCCAATGCGGTCGTCAAGATTCCCATGACTCTCGACGGGCTCAAAGCAATTAAAACACTGAAGGAAAAGAGGGTCCCCGTGAACTGCACACTCATCTTCAGTCCGGTTCAGGCACTTCTGGCGGCAAAAAGCGGGGCTGAATATGTCTCACCGTTTGTTGGAAGGCTTGACGACATAGGAGAGGACGGCATGCAGATCATTGACCAGATCAAGACAATATTTGTAAATTATGGGATATCCACAAAGATACTGGTGGCGTCCATCAGGAATCCTGTCCACGTCTTGCGGTCAGCTGTAATAGGTGCTGATGTCGTGACGCTCCCGTTTGACGTTCTGAAAAAACTGCCCTCTCATCCCAAGACTGATGAAGGACTGAAAAGATTTCTGGAAGACTGGAAGAAAGTATCTCCTGACGGAGATTTTCCACTTTAATTCTTTTCCTTCCAGATCAATAGAGCCTCACAGTTTCAAGATTTCTTAAGGCTACCGCGTCTACACCGAACTTTGACCGGACAAGCCTTGCAAATTCTGCTGCCTTTTCTCCGTCACCGTGATTGACAAGAATCTTCTTGGGCATAGGCTGCATTGTGGCGATGTAGGATAACAGTTGTCTCTTGTCTGAGTGACCTGAAAATCCTTCAGAAGTCTCTATCGCCATCTTCACCTGGAACCTGGTCTGCCTGCCATTTTCAGACAGGGTTATCTCATCCATCCCCCTCTGGATTCTGCGGCCCATTGTGCCGTCAGCCTGGTAACCGACAAATACCAGTGAATTTTCCGGGGATGTTACCCACGTCTTGAAATATTCCATTACAGGGCCGCCACTCATCATTCCGGACGTTGCGAGAACGATCTTGCTCTCTCCGGAATCACAGATTTCCTGCCGTTGCTGTTTTGTCTCGACCTTCTGGAATATGGGGCTCAAAAATGGATTCTCACGCCTGAACATGATTGATTCCCTGAGATTCTTGTTCAGATATTCAGGATAAGCTGCGTGAATAGCCGTAGCTTCCATGATCATTCCGTCAAGATACACGGGAACTTCCTTGATTTTGCCCATCCTGACCGCTTCCTCAAGTACCAGCATAACCTCCTGACTCCTGCCTACCGCAAAAACTGGTACCAGTACGGAGCCGCCACGCTCAAAGGTCCGGTTAATAATGTCCACGAAATTGTTGGATGCCTCCGCTCTTGGATGATGATAATCGTCCCTTCCTGCGTAAGTCGATTCCGTCATGAATGTTTCTGCTCTCGGGAACTTATTATTGGCGGGATTGAACAGCCATGTCTTCTCAAATTTAACATCCCCGCTGAGAACCACGTTGTATAGGCCTTCGCCGATATGGAGGTGGACAGATGCCGATCCAAGAATGTGTCCCGCATTATAGAAAGTGAGTCTGAGATCCCGGGTTATGTCCGTGGTCTCGTTATATCTGAGAACAATGGACCGTTTCAGTGCCTCCCTTACATGTTTGGATTCATAGGGTCCCTTGTGGCCTTCAGCATGAGCTACCTTGATATAATCGTTCTGCAGCAATGCAGAAAGGTCCCTGGTCGGAGGAGTCATGTATACCGGGCCTTCATAGCCGTACTTGTACAGTATAGGCAAAAGGCCGGAATGATCCAGATGGGCATGGGTGAGTATTACAGCATCCAGTGAACTGAATGGTTGAATCTCCGGAACGTAGAGGTATGGAGCTCCTGCCCAGGGCTGTTCCTCAACGTCGTTGATGTTCATCATTCCGCAGTCCACAAGCACCTTGGAGTTGTTCGTTGAGATCAAGGTCGCACTTCTGCCGACTTCTCTGTGCCCACCGAGAGCGGTAACCCTTACCCACGTTTCCCCCGGCATCGTAGGTATGTTGAGTTTTTCCCCGAGGTTATGCAGGAAGGTCTTTCTCTCCTGTTTAACGTCTCTGAGGAATTCCCTCATTTCTTTGACCGTTCTGGAGTGCATTGGCGGGGCTCTCACTATTCTCGGTGACCATTTAGTCTGTTCCTTGATGCCGATAATGTATTCAGAATCTCTTGACGTGATCACTGTTGGCTCTTCGACCTCTATGACAACTTCTCCTGTATCCGATTCAAAGTAAAGATCCTTGAACCCTGCAGATTCTGGAATCAGCTGTTCAATGATCGATCGGGCCTCATCTTCCGGTGAAAGGATTGATGGATCAGGTCTTATGGCAATTCTTCTTCTCATTTCCTGGGCTATCTGTTTCGCAATATCATCCCTCCTGGAAAATAACTCCTGATTCTTGGTGTACACCACGATCGTAGGACCTTCATAGTCTACCGCAGTGATCTCATTCTCAGGATAGAGGCGATCGAATATAGTTCTGGCTTCCGAAAGGTAATCTCTAAAAGACATTATAGGGCGCTCCCCGAATAAATTTATAATGTTAATGGTTAATTTATACAGTTAATTTATATTTGTTTATTTTACTGGTAACTTCATCTTCTGAAAGTTGTCGGTAGCCGTTCTTCTGATCAATTACCGCAACATCGATGAAGCCGCCAGAAGCGGAATCTCTCTGTTTTGCTGCTGATACCCCCCTTATGACAAGTTCTATTCCCTCGTCAACACTCATGTCTCTTTTAAAGCCATTTTCCAGTACACCATAAACAAAAGGCGAACCTGATCCGGTGCTGGCATAAATATCCTCAACAGATCCTCCGGCTGCATCGACTGAGAATATGTGCGGGGCTTTGTCATAGCCGGCAATCAGTATCTGAACCATGTATGGATAGAATTTTGATTGATTCAGGATGTTAGACAGAAGTGTGGCAGCAGCCTCAATCGGCATATTAACCCTTCTCTGAAGCCTGTAGATTTCAAGTTCTGCAGACATATACCTGACGAGAACCTGAGCGTCACCGACAAGACCTGCTATGGTCATTGCCGCATGGGTATCTATCTGGTGTAATTTTTTGCCGTCCTTGTGCATGATAAAATGATCCATGGTAACTCTTCTTTCTGTTGCCATTACCACAGCATCTTTTACCGTGATTGCCACCGTCGTTGTTCCAGTATGTAATTTTTGATCCATTAAGTCACATCCTTCAAAAGATAACTGAAGCAGAATTTTGTTTTGCTATTAAATGTTTTCCCGGTTAAGAATGTCAACTCTGCGTTGACAGGTAATAATGTTATCAGTATGAGGTTCTGAGTAATCCTCCCCGGTCTTGAACTGATCTTGCATATTCATTTCCATCCTTGCGTTCTTGGGGGGAAATTTCACGTGTTCCACTCTGAATTCCTGACCGGATTTCTCTTTCCAGGGTAATGGGACAGAACATAGTGGGGATTGAAACGGGCGACCGGTACTCCCGATTCAACATTGCCCGTAGGTGGAAAAATTGGCAAACAAGTCGCAGCATAGTGACTGACTGAACAGAAATGATTATGGGTTTACGAAAATAAAAGTGGGAAAGTATGTCCACCATTAAGAGACAATTATGTTTCCGCTCTCCGATGGAGACACGTTGAAGGCGTCAACCCATACCTGCCCCTGGTAAAAATAGGTAAAGGAGAATGTCTCCGAACTCACTGAATAACCGGGGAAGTATTGCGCCAACCAGTCAATTGCAGCAAGAGGGGTTTTTGCACTGGAATACGCGCCAAGGAATGACGGCGATCCCCCGTAGTTGAATGTTCCCAGGAAACCATGAGTTGCGTTTAACGGGTTAAATGTTCCAGTGAACCAGCCAGTTACGTATCCGGAGAAGTGAGCGACTCCTTTGCCATTCTCGGTTCCATTGAGGCCGGGTGCAGGCACACCCGCATATGTGGTGGCAGTCCCCCTGTACAGCAAGGCGAAGAAGAATGTCCCGTTCGGCTCCACCCATATCTTTGCGTTGAGTGTGTAGTTGTCGATGGCCCAGTACCCCTGATATCCGGAGTCTTCGTCATTAATGACCTTTGCAACAGCATTCACCTTCAGCGTTGATCCCGGCGCTGGGTTAGGCTCCTTACCCTTGGTAATCTCCTTCATCATCCCGCCAGTCTGGCTGTCAGACACCTCTGACTGCATTGGGTGCGGCTGGCTCGAAGAGGATGTCACCACCCCGGTAGAGACGCTCATTCCGGTTACGGCGATTACTATCACAGCCAATAGCAAGCTTTTCCGCAATAGGTTATAATTTCCTTCACTTTTCATTTTGATCGCCTAAAATAACACGGAGACGGTACTTAAGTGTTTTTACGTAGATGAATTTGCACACGGAAGCCGTTTTTCTTGGAATTCAGGTGCAAGATCGATTAGGGTGCAAAGTCATTTAACCCGAACGCGGGCCCATCCTGTAAAATTCTATTTTCCCCGTGTTAATGTCAAAAAAAGAGCGATTGAACTTAAATATTTCCGCAGCATAGCGTACCATGGTCCTGTATGCCAGAGACATAATGAAGGAATACACACTGATGCTCAGCGCAGAAACCTCGGCGCATGAGGCAGCGAAGATCATGAGCAATGATCACGTGGGTTTTGTAATTGTTCAAATTGACAATAAGCCTCACGGTGTTGTGACTGAATGGGATTTCATAAACAAAATAATCGCTAGGGATCTTGATCCAAGAAACGTAAAGTTGAAAGATATCATGAACACTCCGCTCATGTCCGTTGATCCAAAAACTCCCACTGACCAGGTCACCGTACTTATGAACAAACATGGTGTGAGGAGATTACCTGTCATAGAGAACGGAAAGCTGATTGGGGTAATTACATCAAGAGACGTACTTAGAATATTCAAGGATTACATGGATAATCTGTCAGACGTTATAGCGAGATTCGGGAATTTCTGAAACTGGAATTTTACTGGATTAGGCGAAACACCCGAACACCGGCGCTTTAGCTGGCGAACCCGGAGCTTCTTCCCATACGCGGGACTGGTAAAGTCAGGGCCAAACGACTTGCCGTATCCGGAATAAATGAAACAGAACTGCAGGATTCATTTCTGGTATTTTCCTGCCTTAAGAGTACCTGCCAGTAAGCTGTGAGAGGCGGAAACAATCAATCAGCATCGCTAATATGAGCACGGGCAACTGAAGAGATTTATAACTATGTTTCCGTTAACTGATTGAAATGAAGGACAAGAGAGTTATAGTTACTGGTGGAGCAGGTTTTATAGGCACAAATCTTGTTGAGAGGCTCGTTGCAGACAACGAGGTTCTCGTCATTGACAATTTACATACGGGCTCGAATGAGAATCTGAAGGAATTTGAATCTGAGAATCTGAGGGTGCTGAACGAAGATGTAAAAAATATGCACAACATCGATTTCGATGCTGATGTGGTTTTTCACCTTGGTTTCTACTCAGCCTCACCAATGTACAGAAATAATCCACAACTTGTGGCCGAGGTAGTCTCAGGAATGATAAGTGTTCTGGAATACGCGAAAGAACGGGGTACCCCTGTCGTATTCTCTTCTACATCTTCCATATACAACGGCGTAACTCCACCCCACCGGGAGGACATTATTCCTGCTGTAACGGATCTGTATACTGAAGGAAGAATAGCATCCGAACGACTGGGAGAATTATACAACAAACTTCATGGAGTGAATGTTGCTGCAATGAGATTCTTTTCAGTTTACGGGCATCATGAGAAGGCCAAAGCGGAATACGCAAACCTTGCAACGCAATTTCTCTGGGCAATGAAAAACAACGAATCTCCTGTAATATATGGCGACGGAGAACAGAGGAGGGATTTCGTCTACGCAACTGATGTGGCCGAGGCACTAATAAAGGCATCCGAATTCAAAGGTTTCGGCATATTCAATGTTGGATCGGGCAGGAATTACAGCCTCAATGAACTTGTGGATAAGTTAAATAAGCTTCTCGGAAAAAACATTAAGCCGAAGTACATCGAAATGCCTGTGAAAAACTATGTGCGCGAAACCCTCGCAGATGTTTCCAGAGCCAGGAAACTCATAGGCTTTGAGGCAAAGATTGGTCTCGACAGAGGACTGGAATTAATAAATAAATATTACAGGTGAACATACGAAAACAAGGATGATAATGTCCCGGACTCCGCTAAGAATTACATTTGTAGGCGGCGGGACAGATATTCCGGCTTACTACCAGAATCACGGCTTCGGTGCAGTGGTTTCCGCTTCTATTAATAAATATATATATGTGGCCGTCAACAAGAAGTTTGACAGCAAGATACGTCTCAGTTATTCAGTAACAGAAATTGTCGATACAGTTGACGAAATCAGGCATCCGTCAGTGAGGGAAGCTCTTAAGCTGCTGAATATAGATGGGGGCGTCGAAATAGTCAGCATATCTGACATACCGTCGAGAGGGACCGGTCTGGGTTCCAGCAGTACTTTCCTTGTAGGACTGCTCAATGCACTGCATGCTTACAAAGGAGAGCAGGCCTCGCCAAAACAACTGGCGGAGGAAGCAGTCAGGATAGAACGGATAACGCTGAATGAACCGGGAGGAAAACAGGATCAGTACATGGCTGCTTATGGCGGAATACAACTCATGGAATTCTTTGACGATGAACGCGTTTCACTCAAGCCGGTGATAATGAACGAGGAGATGAGATCTGCTCTTCATAAACACCTGCTCATGCTCTATACCGGCAGGGAACGCAGTTCTGCTGAGATACACAAGACGCAGTCCCTGGGTGTAGACAGTAAAATTGAAAGCTATCACAGGATGAAAAAGCTTGCCTATGAAACATTTGATTCAATGTGCGCCGGAAGGATAACAAAATTAGGCGAGTTGATGCACCAGAACTGGCTGGAGAAGAAATCCCTGGCAGAGGGCATCAGTGACAACTGGATAGACAAATGCTACGATACTGCGATTTCCTCGGGGGCCATCGGAGGAAAGATGATTGGCGCGGGCGGAGGAGGATTTCTGTTGCTCGTTGCGCCGCAGGAAAAACACGGTGAAATAATATCGATGCTTCCTGAGTTGAGGGCTGAAACATTCCACATAGAATATGAGGGGAGCCGTATCATATTCGTTGGTGACTAACTTTATCTTTGATTTCAGATTGGTTCTCCATGCCAGAAAACGCCGATCAACTCCCGGACACAGTATTTGAAGAAGTTAAGGCAGAGATAATCAGGGCCCATTCAAAATACGGCAAATTCAACTCTACGCACGAGGCATATGCGGTAATACTTGAAGAAACTGAAGAACTGTGGGAAACCATAAGGAAGAAAGAACCAAAGCAAAGAACTTATGAAGAAGCCATTCAGGTTGCGGCTGCCACCATAGCCTTGATTATCGACCTTCTCCATTGAGACATGGCATCGGAGCCTGACTCCTGAGAATCTGTTTCCGATAAACTCTGATAACGACTTTCCATTGATTTCCGATGAGTTGTTTTATCGCGGTAAGTCATAACGTCACTTTTCTGATGTGAAGAATATTATATTTATCTACCATGTGCCGCGCGTGGAAAAATGGATAGTCTTTATGGATCTGGATGGTTCAGTCTGGGATAATAAAAATATCTCTGCTGCCGTTCTGCCGTTCAAGAGGACTTCGCAGGATTCAATCAGCGACCTCACGGGAAGAGAAACTCATCTTCTTCCGGGTTCCAGAGAATTCCTGAAATGGGTCAAGGAACAGAATGGTCTTCTCTGCAGTCTTACCTGGAACATCCCTGAAAGGGCGATAAAGGCTTTACACGCATTCCAGATGCTTGACCTTTTTGATTTTCACAGAATTAGCATTACACCAAGAAAGGATCTGGGAATTGAAAGCATGATTTCGGAGTTGAACGGAAAGGGAATCAGGATACCTCAAGGATCGATGTTTTACCTGGATGACAGAGACCTCCACATGATGGAAATAACGAAAAAATTTCCGGAACTAAGATTCCTGCATCTCTGGAAAACTTTCAGTTCGTTTGACGAGGCATCACAGTACATCTCAAGATACAAGGACAACGGAACTCCACGCCAATCCCTCTCTGCGTCGGAATAAGACGATCAGGACTTCAGTCCGAAACGGGAGATGTAATGGTACCTCAATTCTATTCTTTTCATTAATTTGAAGCCCTTGCTGGAAAATATTCTATCGAGATGTTCCTGATCTATCCGTATTTCAACCGGAGGGCCGATTTCCGACTCAAGTTTAAATTCTGTGAGGATTACCTCAAGATTCTCGGAGCTGTTTTTCTTTAATCTGTCTATCAGATCCTCGCGGCAGATAATATCGTGGAAACTGTTTGAAAAGAATACTTTGTTGTAGCCCGCAATATCCATGTTCTCACACACATCATCAGAAACCACTGTGAGGTTACTTACTGGATTTTTCCCGATATTCTTCTTAAGGAGTTCCCGGGCGGTCTCGCTGGGGTCGACGTAATAGACTTTTTTCACTCTTTCTGCAAAGATTATCGAGTAGAAACCATCCCCGGCGCCGATGTCTACCAGGATATCTTCGGGGAGTGGACTGGCAACCTCCAACACATCTGGAAGGGGGATGTATTTCTCACGGAATTCAAGTGCCCTTTCATAGTTGAAATTATAGTGCATTGATCTTCGTATATACTGCTCTCTGAATTATTTTTCCATCCAGAAGACCTGAGTTCTCACCCACGAGGGCCAGTGAAATCTGGTCAATGTTTTCCATCCTGCACTGAAACAGAAAGAAGTTCCTGACGATTGAACATTTGTCGGTTATAATGCCTCATCTCATGTTACTATAATATCGTGTTCTGGTTTCATGGATTATGGCCACAATGTCATTGATCACGTCCCGACATGAAACCTGTAGGAAAAAACCTTATACGTTTGTTACACATTGTTCCACGATGAAATATACCATTATACTCGAGCCGGACGAGGAAGGAGGATACACTGTAACCGTACCTGCACTTCCAGGATGCATATCCGAAGGGGACACGAAGGAAGAAGCCATAGAGAACATTAAAGATGCCATTTCAGGTTATATCGAGAGTCTCAAAAAGCACGGAGAACCCATTCCTGTTGAAACATCCGTGGAAGTACCGATAAATGCCTAAACTACCTGTGGTTTCCGGCAAAAAAGTTGTCAAGGTCCTGACAAAAATCGGTTTCTTCATGGACCATCAGACCGGGAGCCACATAATTATGAGAAAAGAAGGAGAAAAGTCCCTTACAATATCGGTTCCAAAACATGAAGAGATGAAAACCGGTACTTTAAGGACTTTAATAAAACAAACTGGTTTAACAGTGGACGAATTCCTGAAACGTCTATAATCCGAACACAAAAGATACCACTGGGATATACCGAGTGGAAAATTTTTGAAATCACAAAAATGGCAGGTCATATGCTATGACAAAGGCCTGAAACAAAGGCTTAAATTGAATTACAAGACGTCAGGATAATAATGATTGAGACGTTTCCGGGCTTTTCTGGCATGTATTTCTGTCCTGCAATAACTTTCTAATTTTTCTCAAACGTTACGTTGACGTTATCTGCACTATGTCAATCATGGAAATTCAAGATATCATTACAGGGGACGGGATCAGGATCCTCAGGCCCGATCAATATCATGCACTCATGGGGGTTTCCAAGAAATTATCAAGCCAGACCTAGCTTGATGCCAAAATGTTTCAATGTAACAATGGATCGCGCCTCAAGGAATACTTCGCCGACTATGGATCAGATTCGCAGGAAAAGGGGATATCGAAGAAAAGATCACCGGGAAAGAGGCCTTACTCAATCATCAATGGTAAATTCAACGGCGATCACGCACATGTGACAATGGCGGGGTGTGTTTGTGTAAAGGTGATGTTCAAGTGTCTTTACTACAATCTTTTACGCTGATGAAACTGAAAAAACATGGGAAGATGGCAGCAGCTATCTGAAATGAGCGAAAAAGAAGAGAAAAACAGGAGAAATTAAGGGACTTCCGGAAGAATGTTCTCATTCAGCCGTATGATCACGTCAGATATCCGGATTTTTCTATTATCTAACTAGAGATTCGACGAGAATACAGAAAACGTCTAACGTTTCGTGAAGGGGCGAGGCGCAACCAGAGTCAATCATCCCCTCCCCCCTCACTGGTGTGGTCTCCTCGGGGAGGAATTAGATGAAGTATTGTCCTGTAACGATCTTGCATTGAAAAGCACTCTGAGGCTGTGGTGCATGGATCGGTAAGATATTACCACGTCCTGATAATACCGGATTGCTTTCTGACACTGTTCTCAAAAGCGCGTCTGTTCGTACCTAATTGTATAAATAAGCGGATCGATTATATAATCATGGGAACGGGAGGAGAAAAAAATGCAATTCACATATTCGGACGAGGAAATAAGAGATTTGCTGAAAAATCCTGCCCCATCCGCTCAATCAAACGAAATCGCTGATCCCAGATTTTTTGACTACTGGCTTCAAAATCTACGTACCGGGGCACCAGAAAGAGGGCTGGATTTCAAGTACGGCAGATACGTGCTTTCACGCTTCGACTCAATTTACGGTACAAGTGAATATTATGTACTGGATGTTCTGAATCCGTATTTCAGTGTAACATTCGAAGAATTCTGTGACATGGACGCAAAGAAGCTGCTTCCCGTTGAAATGACATCGAAGCAGAGGTTAATGATCATTTTGAGAAGCCTGATAGGTTCACTTATCATGGTTGCCGCAATGACATACATTATCTTCAATTCGCTTAAGTAACGGGCAGGTTGAAACGAAACCCTATTTTTGTAATACTGCCCACCGGTAAGTCATAGTGGCACCCTTTTCTACCGCATGAAAGTCCTGAAGGATTCTATCCCACTCTTCCCGGTACACGTTCCTCGGGTCTTTTCCGGGTAAAGTTCTGGTAACACTGACAAAAGCCATGGCACCAGGTTTGAGGATGCGCATCATTTCATCGAGTGCTTTCTTATGTTCAGACATGCAGCAGATCATCAGGTGGGAAAAAACATAATCCATTGAATTGCTTTCTACTCCCGGGATATGGGAGCCTGAAGAAACCAATATCCGAACGTTACCGATGTGCAGGTTAACCATCTTCATTCTAAGCCGCTCAACTGTTTTCTCATCAGGATCCAGAGCAGTTACTGTACCTTCGGGGCCAACCAGTGAAGACAGCTTGACCGTGAAGTATCCCGGACCCGATCCTATGTCGGCGACCGCCATTCCCGGTTTTAGATATTTACCAATAAATGTTAGTGGAGATTTCTCAAGTTTTCTAAAAGGATTGTCGAGTATTAACGGAGGAATGTACCGGTCCTGTTTTTCTGGCATAAATGATATAGGATAACATAGTGAATAAAGTTAGCTCGAGACAGCAAATTGGAGAGGTCTGTTGTTGGTATTTCTATGGCAATCAAGAAAATTAATATTGATCAGATCATTATTCAGCCGTGAATCTTAAGGAGTATCTGTCTTCCGGTTCAAAAGCACGTAATTCAGTAAACGTTTCCGAAGTTGAAGAGGTTTCACGGATATTATATAAAACGATTATCGGTGGAGGCAAACTGGTGACCTTTGGAAATGGGGGCTCTGCAGCTGATGCGCAGCACTTTGTCGCTGAACTTACGGGGCACTTCCTGGTTGAGAGGAAACCATTACCTGCAATAGCGCTGACTACGAACACCAGTGCCCTTACCGCAATTGGCAATGATTACACATATGAAGACATTTTTGACAGGCAGGTAAAAGCCCTCGTGACCGCTAAGGACATGGTTTTCGGAATCAGTACTTCCGGGAACTCACTGAATGTTATCAGGGCAATCAAGTCTGCCAATGAGATTGGTGCGTACACTGTGGCAATGACAGGCGTGTCAGGCGGGAAGCTGAAAGGAATTGCAAAAAAAATGATCACTGTGGAATCGGATTTCACGCCTGTGATTCAGGAGGTTCACATAGCCATAATCCACATGATATGCATGGAACTCGACAGGCTGCTTCTGGCGTGAAAATACTGGACCAGGAGGAAGTTGAGCCTGAAACTGGCGGCCAGAAATACTTCCGGTACACAATAAAAAGTGGTTCATTGCTTCCTGAGGCTGCAAGTCCTTTCTGTCATGACATATTAGCCGACCGGATCTTCCGCGATTAGGCCGATCATCTCTTCTCAAACAGTTGATTAATTCCTTCGGTGATGGGGAGAATTTAGCCAATTTTAGTTGAAACCTGACAGAAACAGCGGGAAAAATAGAGAGTGAACCGATTTAGAGGATAGATCTGCCAGCACGAAATCCATCTGCACAGGAGAGATATTACGGGATGCGAACGCGTGGGTTCGGTTTTCCGCTATGAGTGCCATAGATCAGCGTCTCATTATTTATCCGTTCTTCAAAGTCAAGAAGGAAAGCATCCATGCTCTTCTTCAGGTTATTTACGCGGTCTTCCACCACCTTTCTGATTTCGGTTATATCATTCGGGAAATATCTTGCAATACGGCCGCCATGGTCAAGGGAAAACATATCCTTGTAGATGATTCCAAGGGAAACGAGCTTCTGCAAATTCCTGAAAACCGTGCTCCTGTCCTTGCCGAGGCTCTCTGCCAGTTCGTCCAGCGTGATTCCGCTCCTCGCTATAATTGTATAAAACAGCCTGACCTCAAGATCGTTGAGATCGAGGAAACATGAAAGCAGATCAGCACATTTCGCAGATGATCTAGTAAGGGAAGAGAGTGATACCATGAGTCTGGTATCGTAAAGTCCTATATCGATATTGCGCTTGAATGGAAATATCGCAAAATAGTTAAATCATATTATGATACTGGTTGGTGACATATCTCAGATAGTCACGACATTCAGGAGAATATGCATGTCAGAAGAAAACATAGAAAAGATAAGGGAAAAGATGTTACATGGTATTATGGCAGAAAAGGTTCCGGGAAGAGGCAATCCGACAATAAGTAAAACGCCAAAGATTCTTACCGATCAGAATTTCGTGAGGGAAATATCAAATGAAGGTCTCACCGTGGTAGACTTCTGGGCTCCATGGTGCGGACCCTGCAGATTCGTTTCCCCGATCATTGAGGAACTCGCTTCAGATTATGCAGGAAAAGTTTCCTTCGGGAAACTCAATGTTGATGAGAACCCCATGGTTTCTTCGCAGTTCATGATCAGGAGCATTCCCACAATCATGTTCTTCAGGAACGGAAAAGTTGTGGATACACAGATAGGGGCCGTTCCAAAGCCTCACCTTGAGCAGAAAATCAGGAAACATCTGGCGCTTTAATTTCGGTTGTGAAAAATTGGCAACACAGCAGTATGATTGCATTGTGGTGGGAGGAGCATCAGCAGGCCTGACATCAGCCCTGTATCTTTCCAGACAGTCGCTGAAGACCCTAGTAATATCCAAGGATATCGGCGGACAGGCGCTCCTCACTGATGATATCGAGAATTACCCGGGTTTCAGCGAGATTAGCGGATTCGACCTTATGAACAAGTTTCAGCAGCAGGTATCTGCCTACGGGGCTGAATTTGTTTATGACGAAGTCGTATCGGCCTCTGTGAATCCAGACGGAAATTTCGCTGTCAAGACAAGGGGCGAGGAATACACATCAACGGCACTGATACTCGCATTCGGCAAGACGCCCAGAAACCTGGAGGTACCCGGGGAAGAGGAATTCAGGGGGAAAGGAGTATCCTACTGTGCAGTGTGCGACGGTCCTCTTTACAAGAAAGCGACTATTGCAGTGGTAGGTATCGGGGAACATGTCCTGCAGGCTGCAGTATACCTGTCAACCCTTGCGTCGAAGCTTTACGTAGTTTACCGCGGAGCCAGGATCAACGAGGATGATGAACTGTATCAGCAGTTGAGAACGAGGGACAATGTAGAATTTATCCGGAACTCCACGGTGAAAGAAATCAAGGGAGGCAGGATTCTGGAAAAAGTCATTGTTGCGTCCAATTCCGGGGAAGACGGCACCGTTCGGGAACTTCAGGTGAGGGGACTGTTCGTGGAGATGGGATATGTCGCCCGGACAGACTTCGTAAAGGAACTCGTTGAGTTAACCAAGAATAAGGAAATTATCATAGACAAACTTGGAAACACTTCACGGGAAGGCGTCTTTGCTGCGGGCGACGTGACTGACATACCATATAAACAGGCAGTAATTTCCGCCGGGCAGGGAGCAACTGCAGCTCTCTCTGCTTTTAACTACATTCAGAAGAAACTCGGAAGGAATACGATACGAACTGACTGGAAATCCGTCAGGATAGAACAAAAATAGTCAAATTGGCGGTTTCCCGTTATTTTTTTCTCTGATGCCGGATGGAAATCCTGCATGCAATAGTCATTAACTTTTAATCTTTGAAATGTCTGATCTTACAGAAATAAAAGGAGACACATTCATTGAATGATCTGGGATATAACGCAGATATCAAGGACGGCGTACCGTCAGGGGCGGACGAGATTCTGCTGGACAACGCAGCACCCCCTGAATCGGCAGTCAACTCGAAGCTCATAGGCAGGAATGAACTCAGGATTGCTCAGGGTATTGAACAGTCTTTCGGAACGAATAAAGGGTACCACGTTCACGTAATCAAGAGCAGAGATGTGGCAAATGCAGACATCTTCTTCTCAAAGGTATCCCGGCTGCTGAATCTTCATGGATACAAAGTCTCCAGGGTCGATCTCGACGGACTCAAATCACAGGAGCTGCCCGAAACTGCAGATGGCACGACGGCCTATGCAGTCGAGGAAGCAACACTGAGCAGTTTCCTCGGGGAAAAAATCAGGAGCATGGAATCTCCGGTAAGATACCTGATATCTAATTCCGCGTTAGGCAAGATAAAGAACCTGATTCTTATTCTCATAGTCTCAGACCAGTTCTATTTTCATCTCAACATGGAGCTTTTCAACGCAGAGGAAGAGAAGGAACGGCATGAAATAGATATTTCCAGAAATGAACCCGGCTATGACTACAGGAAAGTGAACAACACCGGTTTCCTCTTAATCGGACTGGCGTTTCTGACTTCTGCGGTAAATAACATTTTCGGAGCATATCTGGCGGCTCTTTTTGGAATTCAGCAGGGGATTCTGGCAATTTCGGCGCTGATCATGCTTCTTACCGTTATGGGTGTTACAACAAGGGCTTTGACATTTGCATCAGAGGGTGCAGGTTCCAGGCTGGCTACTGAAATCGGCATTATGGAATATGTCGGGTTCTTTGTTCTCGGGATTCTCCTCGCGTATCCATCTATCCTGGGGAATCCGTCTGTCAACTTTCCGGCATTAACCGGAAATGCTGGATACCTGCAACTTTTCACCATGGCGCTTCTGCTTGTTCCGCTGTCAAAATATCCACTTATGCAGGGTCTGAATCACGGGAGGCTGCCAATATACCTTGCACTGGCTGGTACGGCTGTTCTCGCATATGCTGTACTGATCATTAATAATTTCCTCGTTCCGCCGTTTTTTCACGTTCCCCTTTCTCCATCCTTCCTGATGCCGTATTATGGCCTTGGATTCGGATTGCCATCCTATTATCTTCCGCTTTCCGGCCCCCAGTACTTCTACATATGGAACTACATACCATTTTCAGGCAATGTTCTACTGGCTATGTCTTACTTCCACTCCTACAGATTCAAGATCAAATGATATCCCGGCAGGGTGATTTCTAAAAATGCGGGCGATTGAGTTGCGGTGCGGGAGAAGTCCATGGTAAGCATTCAACCGCTGTCACATTTTACTTCCCAGGGCATACGTCAAATCAGTCGGGGACGGGTGATAGACACAGCCGGGGTCCTCCGCCAGCGGATCGCCGTAGTAGGCGAATGCTCTGGCCCTGGACCCGCCGCACACAACCTTGAACCTGCATTCTCCGCATTTACCTTTCAATCCGTCTCTGTTCCTCAAATCATTCAAGAGCCTGTTTTTCCTGAATATCTCCACAATGCCGGTCTGTTTCACATTACCGCATGATACTGGAAGAAAACCTGATGGAGTTACCTCCCCGTTCTGGCTGATAAATAAAATACCCTGGCCCGCAGGGTGTGAAGCACGCTGAACGGTCTTACTGTTTTCACTCGGTTTACGGCGTGGACCGAAAATCTTCACAGTCTCGGAGGACAGATACTGATAAAGGTCCGAATCAGGCGGTACAGCGCCTTCCTCCATCTGTTTCACGATTCTTTTGAAGACTGGTGATTCCACGGTTCTCACGTTCAATCCGTATGTTTCCAGTGAAGCCAGCCAGAAATTCACATCCTCGATCTGTTCTGCTGTCAGATCTTCCTCATAGAGTCCTCTGCCGGTTTTAATCAGGAAAAACAATTCCCATGTCCTGACCCCAGAATCCACGAGAGATTTTGCTATGTACGGCAACTCGGTAATATTTCTCTTCATGATGGTTGTATTGACCTGAACAGGAATTCCCGCATCCATAACATCACCAATCAGCGCCACGGTAAGTGAATGCGATCCGGGACTTCTTCTCAGCCAGTCGTGCGATCCGCCGTAATCTCCATCCATGCTTAAGGAAAGAGATCTTACACCGCGCTTCCTGATAAACCGGAGAAAATCCGGGGTAAGAAGCGGGGACGCAGAAGGACTCACTGAAAACGGAATACCTAATTTGTGCGTGAAGTCGATAATGTCACGTATACGATCCCGCATCAGCATGTTTCCGCCGGTGAATATAACCATCGGATAAGGTCTGCCGAACTCCAGAATGCCTTTTATGGCATTCGTGACTTCTTCATAACTCAGCTGGTCAGGCAATGGATTTTCCTGAGATGAAGCTCTACAGTGCCTGCATCTGTAATCACATGCAACAGTGGTCTCAATGAATATCAATGATGGCCTGGAACCGGAATTTTCCGGAATTGAATCCGAACTCATTATAAAAGTAGCTTGTCTACTGATTTAATCGGTCTCCCTAACATGTTATAGATACAATGCACTGAACCGGAAAACGACTTTGTTCAGTATAATGGGAAAGTTTGAACTGAATGTAACAATTTACCGTACATGGGAATAGACTGCGAATCTCTTGGTAGCATAGTAGTTTACAGAAAGAATGGTGAGCAGAATGAAATCGATCACGACACTACCGTTAGGATCTGCCTCCAGGCTCAGGAAGAAGGCGCCGGACTTGATGAAATAATTAAGAGAACGATTTACCCCGATCTCAAACTTCTCAGGCTGAAATTCTGAATTATGTGCTGGAGGTCAAGATCATGGACATAGGTATATTGGGAAAAAAGAATCCGCTCACCGGGTTCCTTGTGGAATCCCTTAAGAATGACGGGATAAACGTGACAGTGCTCACCGGGAATTCTTATGAAAGCGCACTTCGTCAGATAAGTGGCCTGGATTACCTGATTCTGAATCACACTGTTCCCTTTAACAGAAAGGTAATAGAATCCGTCCCGGACAGAAGCAGGATAATCGAAATATCGCCGGTTAAGACGCCATTCAAACAGTTTAGCGGAGAAATAACAAGCGTAAGTCTGCTGAGAGAATCGGATGAAAATACTGTCCTCGATCAGGGGACCATAATTTACCTGGAGGACATTTCCATCAAAGGCAATGAGAAATTTGTACGTGAGATATTCCGGGGTTTCAGATTCCTCAGGAAGAATCTTGAAGAGCATGAACGCATGGTATCGGAAATACTGGTAAAACCGTATGTAATGGCACTCCTGTCAAGAAAAATATCCGATTTAGAATATGATTTTTTAACCACTGAATATAGCAAACTCCTGAATATTTCCAGAATCATCAGCAACCATAATATAGACGATGTAAGGGAGATTATTCGCTATAATCCGTACTCCTCCGGGATATTTGAAAAAATGGAAAACGACCTGAAAAGAGTGTGGAACGAGCTGTCATTTTATTAGCAAACCGGGAAACATTATCTATGGTGCCAAGATAACTCCGAGTGACTACAGGTTTTCAGAGAACACTCAGACTGCCGGACGCAATAATGATCAATCTCGGTGCAATAGTCGGAGCAGGCATTTTCGTAATTATCGGAATTTCAGTGGCAAGCGCAGGACCTGCCGTTCTGATTTCCATACCTCTTGCAGGCATTGTCGCCATCTTTACGGGCATATGTTTTTCGCAGATTGCCAGGCATGTTAACAAGGAAGGAGGTGTATACGAATACGGGAAAGAAGGTCTATCCCCATATGCCGGTTTCATTGGCGGATCCCTGTGGACATTTGGCAACATCACTGCTTTGTCAGCAGTTTCGATAAGCTTCGGGGGTTACCTTGACGCAATGCTTAACTCCAGATTCCCGGTAATATTCACTGGAGTTGCGATCATATCAGCTTTTGCAGTATTGAATATTCTCGGCATAAAGAACTCGGCAAAAATGCTCAGAACCATAGTTATAGTGAACATTGCCATTCTCCTGATTTTCACAGTATCCGGTTTCTTCTTTTTCCAGCCTTCCCATTTCTCAAATTTCTTTTCTAAGGGCTATTCGGGGATTATTTCCGGTGGAGCGATAATATTCTTCGCATTTGCCGGGTTTTCCAGGGTAACAACGGTCTCGGAGGAAGTTGTCGACCCTGAGAAGACAATACCGAAGGCGATAATCATCTCCATAGTTATTTCAATGGTGCTTTATTCACTGATTTCTCTTGCAGCAATAGGCCTTACCTCCACAACTTCGCTTTCAGATTCCACATCACCACTGGCTCTGGCTGCCTCCAGGACCGGCCTGACTGAACTGATCTTCATCGTGTCCACCGGTGCACTTATCGCCACATCGGGTGTAATACTGACCGGGATACTTGGAACATCAAGAGTCCTGTTTGCAATGGGGAGAGACGGTGAGATTCCATCTGTGATTTCCAGACTGGACAAATTCTCCACACCGATTGTCGCGATCATCGTTTCACTGCTTCTTGCCATTGCCATGATGCCTGCTGCATCATTCGGGACAATCGTGGAATCATCAAATACCTGCATCATCGCCGCATACGCGATAATCAACATAGCTGCTCTCAGAATACACATCAAATACCGAAATGAGAAAAGAAAAGGATTATTGCACAAGGACTGGTTCTTTCTGGTTCCATCAGCTGGAATTCTCACAATAGCTGTCTTCTTTGCCTTCCTTGGGAGAGAGAGCATGGAGATAGCCGCCCTCGTATTCATATCCGGTTCAGTCTACTATGCCCTGAAATCCCTCAATTCGAGGGAATCCGGCAGAATTCCAAAAATAAGCAAAGTCAGGCTGTTTGGTAAAAGCAGGACGCAATGATCTGAATCCATAAGGTGAGATAACGAGGCAAGATTAGTTAACCCAGTAAGGTGAAATCCCGGAACTGTACTGAAAAAGGATTGTGCAAATCCATAACTTGAAAATAAGTGCCAAAATCAGATCCTTTCAAGCTTGGATCCATAAATTTCCGGAAAGCGGTGATGTGGCAATTTTTCTTGTATAGTAAGCAATAATGATAACTCAATATATCTTAAATGTACATAATATTAACAATGAAAGCCAGGGAATTCCTGAATCTGCTGCAGATATGTAGGGTAAAAGTCTGGATTACTCCAGACTCTTCCGCTTCGAACCGTGCTTGACCTTTTCGATCACACGGCTTTCCTCGAGGGCTGGAATATGGTCACTTCCCTGCCTTTCCTTGTTATGTATCTTCTGAAGAAGTGGAAGCCGATGAAGTTAAAGCCTTCCCTGGCTGTGACGGTCCTGCTCTTCTCCTCATTGAGGGATAGCTTGAGCTTCTCCAGCAGTTTCCTCATGATCACCATGATTGCTTCGGAATTGCTTCCTGCCAGTATCACCATGTCATCAGCCCATCTTATGAGGTGAGCATTGTATTTCTGTGCTGTGTATCTCCCTTCTTCTGCCCAGAATTTATCAATCTCGTTCAGGTATATGTTCGCCAGCAGCGGCGAGATGACGCCGCCCTGGGGTGTGCCAAATGCCGGATGGGTTATTTCTCCATTGCATACCACGCCAGCCCTGAGCCATTCCCTGATCAGGTGAAGGACATAGCTGTCCCTTATCCTGTTTTCCACGAGAGACATCATTATCCGGTGATCGATGCTGTCAAAGAACGATGATATATCCATGTCCACAATCTCCGTGCATCCGTAGTTCAGGTACCTGCGTACCTCAAGTGATGCCTGCTTTGCATTCCTGCCTGGCCTGTAGCCGTAACTGCTGTCATGAAAGTCAGCCTCAAATATCGGCTCCATGATCAGCTTTACTGCCTGCTGTACTATGCGATCTTTCACAGTGGGTATTCCCAGTGGCCTCTGCTTCCCGTCCGGTTTAAGGATGAAGACCCTCCTGACCGGTTCTACCCTGTAGGTTCTGTTCACAAGCTCTTCCTGCAGTTCTTTCAGGAACTCTTCCTCTCTCTCCTTCACCTGCTTTACCGATTCACCGTCGATTCCCGGTGATCCCCTGTTTGCGTATACAAGGCTCCATGCCTCCTTCAGCACATCAGATCGACATATCTTGTCCATGAGTGTGTTGAACCGGGCATTCTTTTCCGACTTAGCCCTTGCGTAGAGACTGTCCTGCATCTCCCTGAGTGTTTTTATATCCTCCTACCCTCACGGGAATGGGATTCCTCTGAGATCAGAACAGTCATGCCACAAGCAGGTCTCCTTCCCTCTGCGAAGGTTATGCTGTCCTCCGCGTCATAAGTACTGTGAGGCCATCCGATGAAATGTTTCAATCAAAATAGGACAAATTCCGAAATTAATTAACGGAAACATGCCATGTTCAGGAAATGAGTGAAACGAGAAAGGCGTATTCGCCCGGGGAAAAATTAAAAATCGTGCTGGAAGGCCTGAGCGGAACCATATCGGTATCGGATCTCTGCAAGAAGTACGACATCAAGTCTGCAAGGTTCTACGACTGGAAGGAGAAGCTTTCAAAGAGTGCAGAGAGCGTATTCGACGACAGGGGAAGGAAGAGCACAGCGGATCAGAAGACAATCGAGGATCAGAAGAAGGAGAATGAGAGGCTCAAGGACGTCATTGCGGAAATAACAATGGAAAATCTTGATCTCAAAAAAAACTATAACCGCATAACCAACATACATGTGCCTCCGGAATCTGCATTCTCCTCATTTTGTCCCGGCAGATCCCCCTGACAACCGCCATCTGCTTTCTATTGTCTTTAGAGCTGCATTGTAACCGGTCGATGCTTTTCTCATCAGTGCCTGGCATTTCTTTCTTGACGTGAATTCCCTCCACCTGTCACTGAACGCTTCCCTGCTGACCTTCTCCTCCATTTCGACGAGTTCGTTCCTGGATGCATGCGGTATCAGGAAAGTGCTCCTTCCATACTGTGCAATGAAAGAGTCCCATGACCTGAAACCGCTCATTCTCCTGTATGAGGTTTTGTTGTGTCTTATGGTTATCTCGAGGTTGTTGTCCGTCCTCGGGATCCTCTTATCATCATAACAGAAGAACAGGCCGTCCCAGTGATTCTCTATGGTATCCGCCATGGCTGTGAGATTCGACCATATGCCCCCTTCTCTTATTTTCCGCCTGATGTTTTCAAGGAACGCGGTGAGAGTTCTCTTCACCTCGTCGGATGATGATTCGGATGCGAGCGTCTCCCTCAGTCTGTTTGCATATACCGCAAGATCTGATACTTTCCTGTAATCGCCGATGAACTCCCTCCACCTTCCCGTAATGCCCGAAAGCTTCCTGAGATCACTGTCGTTGCCGGCAAGAAGCATTCTTCTTATGGTTCCGTCGATGGATGCAAGCCTCTGGAATACCGACATACCGGAAAACGTCAGAGGTTTTGTTCCGGGGTATATGAGGAGACCCCGCAGAAGAGAGCAGGCATCCCTCACCTGCGAGGCCATGGGATCATCCCTTCCCTGCAGGGATCTCTCTATTTTCGGTATGCCGCGAATGCGTTTCCTTATCTTCTTCTTGAGGTTCCGATCAAGATCCATTACGGGCAGACATGCGTTCCTGAGCACATGGAAATGGCAGAACTGGTGCCTCACCCCGGGTAATGCCCTCTTCACGCCCAGACGAATGGATACCTGGTGATCACTTATGACGGCAATGATCGGAATGCCCAGCCTCTCAAGTGCATCTCTCACCTTCCCTATTATTGCCGCTATGTTTCCAGAGGAGCTGTTGTACAGATAATCGGCGTACAGAACCTTCGAAGTCAGGGCATCCTGCAGCACATAGAGGGTGCTGTTTCCCCTCTCGGGCTGCACACCGTCGATTGCGAGAACAATGCCCCCGTTTTCACCCGCTTTTTCGAGGAAATCCTGATCCAGCTCAATGGGCCTTGTTGCAATAAGCTCTTCGAATAAATGAACGAGATCGTAGCATTCTCTCTCGCTGATATCTATCCGTTTCCTGCTGAGAGATTCATCTATCTCCGGGATGGACCTCTTCTCCTCATGCCTGAGGAAACCTATCTCTGCCAGTACATCAAGGGAATATGTCCTGAAAGGAAGTGAAAGCAGATCTGCCTCCGCTGATCTGTATGTCCTTCCGCATGCTGTGCTGGAGCATTTATACGCATAGCTGAAAGCGAATATCTTTCCCTTCATCGTCTGTATATGCTTCCTCCATGCAATGTGATCCCTCTTCAGACGGTGTCCGCACGCAACGCAGTCTCCAAACTCAGGCTTAAAATACATCTTTTTGTATCTGGAATAGTCCCGTGACTTCTTCATGACAATCACGGGACATACCATGTAAATGTCTGACAAATAGTTTATTGCCTGGCTCAAAAAAGTATGTGAAACCTGAAAAACCAGTAAATTACAGTGTCAGACAGATTTGTATGTTGGTTATGCGGTTATAGTTTTTTTAAAGTTGTAGTAAAGCCCGATCCTCTCCAGGTTTTCCCTGCTTACGCGATGACCCATCTTCTCGATCATGTCAAGGAGTTCGTTCGGTGAGAGATCGCCCTGCATCAGCCTTGTTGCAATGTATCCAAACTGAACCTTTTCAAGCGGGATGTGATCAGGACTCTCTTTGTCCCTGCCGATGTACCTGAGGTGTTTCTGTACAGTCTTTCCGTTGATCCACTTATTTTCAACTTCCTGATAGTAGGTTCTGCCACCTTTTTTAATCGCACGAATAAATGACATTACTGGTGTATACTATACACCAGTATTTATACACCATGTTTCCGGATGAATTACACATGCAAAGCCCCTGTATTACGACATCAGAGGAGCGCTGGAGAAAACTCAAAGATTAAGGAAATCTAAGACTATTTTGACGCCATATGCGGCAATAGACGGGTATCATTTCCTTCAGTTTCCGGAGATCGATTCCCTTTTCCTTGTTTCACAGGCGGCTTCCATCATCTCTTCCGAGAACGGATCTGTCCTCAGTGTTCCCGAGATCAATGCACTCCTGCCTCTGTCCACGAGTCTTATGATCATGTTCCTGGACATTCCGTTCCCACGGGATGATTTCCTGTGTCTCCCGAAGACCGATGCAATGTCTTCAGAGCCGAATACTGCCTTCCTGTATTCAGGTATGGCAAGATTCTGGAATATCGCCATCCTGTCTCCGTTCAGGGAAAGATACCTTCCGGTGGCGATGTTGCCACACCTCTTCCTCACGTTCCTCCTGATCCTGCGGAACAACTGTTCCAGTGAGTTGTTGGTCCTCGGTATTGTGCCTTCAGGATTCTGTGCAAAGAGGTGCTTCTCCCATTTCTCATATGCGGAGATCATCTGCTTTGCCGCTTCCATCTCATGGACGGGTGCACCGCTCCTGAGAATCTCCCTGAGCTGCCCGATGAATATGCCGCAGCTCTCATGGACAGGATCGTCTTTTCCCGCATCCGTGGAGAGGTCCCCCTTCTCCGGAAGATGGAATGCCTTCCTGAATCCCTGGAACAGTGCATTTATGCCTCCGATCCCTGATGCAGTATGACGGATTTCCATGTTATCCGTGATCCCCGCAAGAAGGGATTTTATCCCTGCGATGACGGAAAGCGCGTGCTGATCCCGGGCTGCATTCTCCAGTTCATTCAGCTCTGACATGGCCTGCACGGACGCATTGTAGAAATTGAA
>JAMDBW010000078.1:0-5919 GCA_023487765.1 Thermoplasmatota archaeon
TCAAGCCCGACGAGATCAGGATAATCACATCCACGCTTGAAGAGGAAACTGCGAGAAAAAGTGGCCTTGAGGTCATGATCGCCAACGGCAAGTCTGATTTTGAGAAAATAATAAAGGACAGCCTCAGGTCATCAAATGTTGTGGGACTGAACTATTCGTCGCTTACAATGGAACATTACAGGGAACTTATGAGAATGATTCCCGATAAGGAATTCATAGATGTATCCGGATCGATCATGGAATCACGGAGGATGAAATCACCGGAAGAACTCCAGAGAATCAGGGAAGCTGCCAGAATAGGCAGCGAAGCCTTTGAAAGCATATCGAACAAGCTGAAGGAAGGTATGACGGAGAGCGAACTCTCGTCCCTGATAGCGTATGAGATGATGAAACTGGGAGCTTCGGAACCCTCGTTCAGCACAATAGTTGCTTTCGGGGAGAATGCTTCAATGCCGCACTACTCTCCCGGAAACAGGAAACTGAAAAAGAATGAGTTTGTACTAATCGATTTCGGTGCAAGATACAGGAGATACTGTTCTGACATAACGAGAACCGTCGTATTTGGAAGGGCAAGCGATGAACAGCGTGAGATGTATAATATTGTGCTCAGGGCTCAGACAGAGGGCATGAAGAAGATCCGCGAAAATGTCAACGGCAAGGACGTTGATCTCGCTGCCAGAAAAGTGATTGACGAATCAAGATATAAGGGCAGGTTCATACACTCACTGGGACACGGCCTTGGCATGGACGTGCATGATCACCCTGCACTTTCTGCGAACCTTGATTTCCCGCTGAAGGAAAATATGGTTGTTACGGTTGAACCTGGAATCTACGTGCCCAAGGTCGGCGGAGTAAGAATAGAGGATGACGTAATTGTGAAGAAAGACGGATATGACCTCATTACTACTGCCCCGAGGGAAATGCTGGAAATCTCCTAATGATACCTCAGGCCGGCAACCCTTACCTGGATGTTGACAGTAATCGCATCGACATCCTCCTCAATTCAAATGATCCGGATAGCGGTCGCTTAAGGAGGATCGCAATGCGGCTTATCGTCGAGGCGATGGATGACACGGAAAACAGGGAAGTTACTGCGATCAATGATCTGGTTAGCCTGCCGCTTTCCCTGTGGGTCCTTAAATATGTAGACGAACCGCTCCTGACTTCACGGGTCATAAATCATTCCCGTGACCTGCTGGAGCATTTTCTCAACTCCGAACACATCCGCGCGGAAGATGTGCCGGACTACGCTGGAAGATACGGAGTTGAAATGGAATTCTCCGATGAGGGCAATCTTTTCAGGATTCCACTGGGAGTTTTTGTCATGCACACTTCAAGACTGAGCGGATACAGATACAGGCTCGTTTATCAGAGTGTTCAGCACGGAATCGTATACACGGAAAGGGAAACCGCCGTCAAGGTCATCAGGGAAGCTTTTGTCAGGAGAGCGTTCGAAGCTTATGCTACCATAGACAAGGAAGATACTGCAAAATTTCTGTATCCGCTTTCAGAGAATATACAGGAGATTGCAGAAAAGCTGAAAAACTCCGGGATAAAGAAAGACATTGATCTTGGCGAGGTTGATTTCGCGATTTTTCCGCCATGCATCAAGGAGTATATATCACAGATGAGGGAAGGTATAAATCTGCCGCACATGGCAAGATTCACCATGGTTAGTTTCCTGCACAAGATCGGCATGGACAATGACGGCATCATAGGACTGTTCAAAACCGCTCCTGACTTTAACGAGCGTCTGACCACATATCAGGTAAACCACGTGACGGGCGAAATTTCAAGCACAGAGTATTCCCCGCCAAAATGTTCTGTACTTCAGTCAAACCATCTTTGCTACATGGGCGATGATCCTATCTGCCACAAAGACTGGCTGAAACATCCGTTACAATATTATACTTACAAAAAATGGAAAAAGTCACCCAAGCCGCCGCTCAATAAGCTTAAGAAGAGTTGATTTTTTAACGTTGGCTTCCACCACATAAATTTTGCATTTCTCCCATGGTGTCCTTGGATAAGCTCCTTCTCTAACTTCAAAGTGGAAATTAAGGGACCTCAGGATCTCCTCAAGCCGGTTATCAGAAAAATTCCTGGCAGGTCCTGCCGGGATTCGTCTGCCCATGGATTTCGAAATCCTCGGGTTAAAATATTGCGAATATAGCGTGAGAGTCATAGCAGAACTGCGTTGACTATTCCGTCCTGTCCTGGTCTCGACGTAATCCTCGCTTCGCCCAGTTCCGTGAGTATGACTGTGCCTTTTGACATAATGTTTCTCTGGACATAGTGCGGGTTGGCCGGGTTCTCCTTAACAGTCTGAATCTTAACTTTTTTCGTAATTTTTTCGCCGGGGACATAAACATTGGCAGATTCTGCCCTCATCAGGACCGCTTTTTTGGCTCCACCCATTGTTCTCATTACTTTTCTGGCCTCGGGACCAATTCTCGTGAGCGTGGGCTCCCTGCCGAGTTCGAATCTCTTCTTTGTGCGTGAGGCTTTGAGTTTTCCTCCGGTAAATTTCTTTCTGGATTTTCCCTGAAATATTGTCATTTCAACATCACTAATTCTGTAGCGCCTAACCTAAATTAGCCAGCTTATCCGTATTTAATTGATGAATATATAGTTTCATCATGGATCGCCGTTAAACAGATCGTCAGTGTGATCCTTGAACCAGTATCGGCTTTCAACACCGGATATGATTACAGAGGAGTTTCCCGGAACCATTTTCCTGATATTCTCTATGATTTTGCTGTGCCTGTCCTCCCAGAAACCTTTCTCCAGGTCATAGAACACCGAAGAAAACAGCTTATGCTTCGCCCTGAAAAGTGAATCAGTAACTTCCGAATTGACTGTTTCCGGCCCTTTCCAGTAATGTGCCAGGTAGTTGAAAATCGTGTTATCGATTAAATCAAGCATGTTTTTCTTTATGGCCAGTTCCGGCGTGTTAACGTTTTCAGCCGAGAACTTCTGCTTGAATTCCTCATATACCGTCATGTCAAGACCAACCGGGATCAATGGGACTTTCACCACCGCCTGGAATTTCCCAAAGAATTCGGATACTTTGAATTCCTTCACGAAATCCTCCTTCGTCACTTCCGCCAGAAAGACTTTGTCGGGGGCACATTCCCTGATTATCTCAATCAGTACGTCGTCGTTATAACCCTGTATCGATGTCCCAAGGCCAGAGACGGACGATAAAACCTCCATAATATTCAATAAGGGTTTCGTAAACCTTAACACTTCCGATCGGTGGATCCCGTGACACGTTTTGCATTCCCCCCATAAATGAAAAACCGTGTAAGGTTTATCCTCCCATTTTTTTGAAGTTACGGACCTGCCCGGAAGAACCACAGAACAACTCAGTCTGATCTTCAGAAGGAGGAGCATCTTCACTGAAAACGCACGCAACCTGGTCAGAGCGACATTTACCGTACCCGACTTGTCGTCATTCAATTCCGTTGTTTTCATATTAGCTGAAAGAATTATTTAGGTTAACCTAATCACTCAAACAGACGTGGTGTAGATTACGCATTCAGAAAAAATGAGCGGCAATCATTCATGGTTTTCCTATTTCAAAGCCTTCGGTCCTGCGTGGATCGTAATGATTGCTGACGTCGACGTTGCCAGCATAATAACCGGTCTGCAGTCTGGTTCATCTTTTGGCTACAGGCTCGTTTTCGTGGAACTCATTCTGATAGCCCCGCTGGCTACCATCCAGTATGCCTCGGGAGCACTCGGCATTGTAACCGGACATGGCATTGGGGAAGCTGTAAGATTGCGTTGGGGAAAGAAATATTCATCAGTTGCTGCGTTGCCAATGGCTATCATCGATTTCATGACTTACGTTGCTGAATATGCCGGAATTGGGATCGGTTTTGCACTTATAGGCATTTCCCCTGTTATGGGCATCTTTATAGCATTCGTTCTTCATAATGTGATGGTCATAACAGGCGGTTACAGGCACATAGAATCAATTTTGCTGCTGATTACTGTCGTACTGATCCTGGCAATAATCGCCGCGGTGTTATTTTCGGCACCGGATGCTACATCTGTCCTGTTCATTGGCCTGAATCCGCTGCAGCCATACGGAAACCGCAACTATCAGTATCTTATGGCGGCAAATATAGGGGCAGTAATTATGCCATGGATGTTGTTTTATCAGGCGGGTGCTGCAGTAGAGAAGAAGATACAGAAAACGTCATTAAGATTCCACAGGAATGAAACCATACTGGGTGCCGTTATGAGTGAGATGCTGATGGTGGCAATTGTGCTTGCAGGGATGAAGATTAACATGGCCAGTATCCTTACACCGGGAGACCTCACTTCATTGCTGGCGGCTCTTGGCCCGGCAGGTATTTATATAATGTCTGTAGGCCTGATTTCAGCGGGCTTCCTCGCGCTGATCGTTGCCTCTCTCGGATCGGCCTGGGGCGTCGCCGAGGTTCTTAACTGGAGCAGGAGACTTGATTCTAAATTTTCGGAGCAGAGGAAATTTTACACCCTGTTCATAATGGAAAGCCTCCCGGCGGCAATAACAGGACTGCTGATAACAGGCGACCTCGTTTCGGCCATTCTCAATCTAATGGTAGTATACGTCGTTGTGCTTCTTCCCATAGGCGTTATGCTGGGGCTCCTCATTTCTGACGTGAGTGTCATGGGCACCCGGAAATTTTCACTGATCTCTAGAATCCTATACTGGGCAATGCTAGCGGCAGTTGAAACAGGAGGCTTCCTGGGTCTTCTGTCAATTTTCCGGTGAAGCCCTCTTCAGGCATTAGAAACCGCTGGAATAACTCATTCTCTCCTTTCATTGCGATTTCCGCCTCAGTAGTTCTTTCACAAAAACACATCACCGAATATATACGGAAAAAGCGCTGGGAGGGTGTTTTTCGATTATACGATTAGAATTTTTATAGAAACGCGGGGAGAGGGGGTCGAACCCTCGCTCTCATAAGAGAAATAGCTTAGCAGGCTACCGCCGTACCACTGGGCCATCCCCGCTCAGGCGCTGAAGCGATCCTGAAGATCGTTGGTTACCTGCTCCAGAACTTCCTCGAAATCCTCGTTTTCCAGCGTAACTACTTCGCCAGATGGAAGGATTATTTTAGCATAGTACATCTCTCCGTCCTTAGAAATTTCAACTTCAGCCAATTTGTCGCCCATGATCTCAACCCTTAATTTATTGGATTATAATATAGTTTTCAGAGGGGGTCACGTATTCTCAACCCCGGATAAATGGAACTTTCCGATTCGACCATCCGAATTTTTACCTCTTTTCTTCGGCTGGTACTGATACAGCACCGGTTAATGCGCTATCAAGCATCAAAATTACCGTATCACCTGATGCGTCCGACTTGACCTGTCAAAGTTTCATGGAGTTAATTTCAGCGCTGGACATTCCTTGAATCTGGGATTATTTTAGTTGTAACTGCATGTCAGAGCTATTAGCAGACTGTCTGGGTAATAATCAAAGTGAAAGGTATAAATAGGAAGAATTGCTTAGCGTCTCTGAGGTGTTCACCGTTGGATAACTTCATTAAGAGGCGCGATTCTGATGATGACGAAGACTACGATGATGACGACGACGAATTTTGACTCGTCCTGATCATTTTTTGACTCTCCCCTTGTTAATACATGGTTCTTATTTTTATTGTTTGAGGTATTTCCGTTAAGTTGGAACAGAACCCCTCAATTAGTTCTCCATTCGATATGCTTCACCCGAGAATAAGGGATATGCTCTCGAAGAAGGGGATGTTTGAACCCACTGATCCTCAGGCCAAGGCTATTCCCCCCATAATGGAAGGAAAAGATGTTCTTCTTCTTTCGCCGACAGGCAGCGGAAAAACTGAAGCTGCGATTCTGCCAATATTTCATAAGATACTTACCGAAAGACCCTCCCCGGTAATGCCG
>JAMDBW010000078.1:5929-8023 GCA_023487765.1 Thermoplasmatota archaeon
TTCGGCACTGTTTATAACTCCCCTTAGGGCCCTGAACCGGGATATGCTTGACCGCCTCATAGATTATGGCAGGGAACTCGACATAAGGGTTCAGGTGAGACACAGCGACATAACGGATGCTGACAGGAGAGAGATTGTGAAAAATCCCGGGGATATACTCATAACAACTCCGGAATCCCTGCAGATCATCCTCAACGGGAAGAGGCTGCGGGAAATTGTTTCCCGTGTCAGGTATGTCGTCGTGGACGAACTTCATGAGACATCGCAGAATGAGCGTGGATCACAATTCTCTCTCGCAATTGAGAGACTGAGAAGTCTTACCGGAAACTTCCAGAGAATAGGACTTTCAGCAACCGTAGGCAATGCTGAAGAGCTTGCACAGTTCCTTTCTCCAAACGAATCGCTGGAGATCATCCGGTCAGTCTTGAAGAAAAAGATGGAAATAGTTGTTGGAATCCCGCGAAAAGCTCCCGCCGAAGTCTCTGAAGTCATGGGATGTGACGAGGGTTATGCAGGCGCAATACTTCACATATGGAATCTGATTGAAACACACAACGGAACCCTGGTATTTGTAAACACCAGAAGCACCGCCGAAGACATTGCATTCAGGCTGAGGCTGTTTCTGGAAGACCCGCCCATCCAGGTTCATCATGGATCACTGTCGCGAGATACCAGAGAGACTGCCGAGCGTGATTTCAAGGCCGGCAGGATAAAAGCACTTATCTGCACATCATCACTGGAACTCGGAATAGATATAGGTTCAGCCGACCTTGTTCTCCAGTTTAATTCCCCCAGACAGATCAACAAGCTTATACAGAGAGTCGGCCGAGCCGGACATAATATCGAAAAAATATCGCTTGGAGAGATAGTATGCAGTGACATAATTGAACTGGAGGAAGCAACCGCAATCGTCTCGCACATAACTGATGGCCACCTTGAGGATATACTGATAAGAAAAAATTCCCTCGCGACGCTTGCAAACCAGATTCTTTCTCAGGTTAAATTCGTTCCGAGGCTTGACTATATGGAGTTCTACGAAATAGTTCGAAGTGCCTATCCGTTTGAAAACCTGACCGAGGGTGAATACATGGAAACCCTGGACTTTCTCGTGTTTCTCGGAAAGGTTTGGAAGGAAGATGGTTTTATCGGCAAGAGAAGGGGCGTCCTGAACTATTTTCTGGAGAATATCTCCATGATCCCGAGCGAGAAGAATTATAAAGTGATCGACACAATTAACAGGAAGTTTATCGGCACCCTGGACGAAAGATACGTCGTGAATGAGCTGGAAGCGGGCAGCTACTTCGTGATCAAAGGATCGACCTGGAGAATCATAAGGATTGAAAGTGACAAGATCCTCGTCGAGCCGTTTCCAACTGCAGCTATAGCTCCCAAGTGGTCAGGAGAGGATATTCCGGTACTCCTGGACGTGACCTCCAAAGTCTCGTTCAATCGTGAGAACAAAATAGTGCCGGATTTTGTGGACACAGAATCAAAACCTGTGCTCCGGGAATGGTACGAAAAGGAATCTGCCACGCTTGAAAGAACCATAGTTGAGACAAAATCCAATGAAGTCATAGTGCAGGTCCTTCTTGGGACTCGTGGGAATTTCGCGAAAAGCTCCCGCCGAAGTCTCTGCTGGCAGAGATATTTTCCAGCATACTTGCCGGCATTACCGGGGAGAGTGTTGAGGTTGACTATTCACCATACCACATATACATCAGAACCTCGAGAAGACTCGCTGCCTCCGATGTGCGCAGAATCATATTAAGTATTGAACCGGACAGGCTTTATCAATACGTTGCAGGATCCGTGAGACGATCAAGGTTCTTCAATTCCGTATTCCTGTATGAAGCGAGGAAATTCGGTGTCATAGGCAATGACGCGGACATAGGACGCATCAGATTCGAAAAGATCGTGGATTCTTACAGGGACACTCCCCTCTACAGGGATTCCATCCGCAAGCTGATCTCTGATTACATGGACCTCAGTACGCTGGAGGACTACCTGAAAAAAGTCAGGGGAGATAAAATCAGGATCATTCTGAATGATAATATGTCAGCGAGTTCAGATGTTTTCATAACACATTATTCGGAA
>JAMDBW010000020.1 GCA_023487765.1 Thermoplasmatota archaeon
AATCGTGCTGTTCATCGCCCTTGTTTATGCAGAACTTGGAGCAATGATACCCAGATCCGGAGCAATAGTAAGATATGGACAGATGTCACACGGCAGCTTGGCCGGTTATTTATTTGGCTGGGCATACTTCCTGTCTGCGGTTTCTGTGCCGCCGATAGAAGCTATAGCTGTGGTATCATACGCGGGTTCTTATTCCCCCCAATATGGAATAGACCTTGTAGGTACAACAGGTGTCCTTACATTTCTCGGAATAGTACTTGCAGCTCTTCTGATGGTCCTGTTCTTCTTCCTGAACTACTTTGGGATAAAGATAATGGGCAAAGTGAACACAGGCGTTACCTGGTGGAAACTGATAATTCCTGCCGGCACTGTGATAATACTTTTCGCCGTTGGATTCAATGCTGTCAACTTCAATGTTGGAGCTGGATTTGTAGCCAACGGATGGGCAAATGTATTCGGGGCAATAGCAACCACAGGCATAGTGTTCTCTTACTTGGGTTTCAGGCAGGCAGTGGATTACGCTGGTGAGGCGAAAACTCCACAAAAGTCCGTACCCATTGCAGTCGTCGGTTCTGTCCTTATAGGTATCGTGCTTTATGTTGGACTTCAGATCGCATTTATAGGCCACGTTGACTGGACAGCCATTGGTTTGAAACCTGGGGACTGGGCAGGTTTACTCACTGGAAGTTCGTCAGGACTCGCGACACTCGGTGCTGCTCCATTCGCAACTCTTGCCTCGTCTGCCGGCCTTGTCCTGCTGACTTATCTGCTCTACGCTGACGCGTATGTTTCACCTTCCGGAACACTTAACGTGTACCTCGGCACATCTCAGAGAACGCTTTATGGCCTTGGGACGAACGGATACTACTCGAAACTGTTGATGAAAGTCAACGAAAAATCTGGGATTCCGGTACTGCCACTAATAGCATCTCTGGTAATAGGAATCATATTCTTCGCACCGTTCCCAAGCTGGTACAAACTGGTTGGTTTCATCAGCGGTTCAACTGTATTCACGTACATAGTGGGCGGATCTGCTCTTACGACACTCAGGACACACGCAAAAGAGTTACACAGACCGTTCAAGCTCCCTGGATCAAAGATTCTCGCTCCGCTCGCCTTCGTGGGAGCCTCACTGATCGTATACTGGTCAGGCTGGCCTCTCGTAGGATATCTGGCGATTGCGATCTTCCTGGGAATAATTGTTTACCTTGTGTTCCTGCTGGGTGGCCATTCCGAGAGCAATATCTTTGAGGCAAACTCTGTGAAAGGCGGAATCTGGGTCGTTGTGTACATAATAGTCCTTGTTGTTCTCTCTTACCTGGGAGAATATGGGGCAGGATACATTGTGTTCCCGTACGACGTTGTTGTCGTTGCCGTAGTTTCTGTATTCTTCTATCTATGGTCCATAAAGAGTGGATTCCTGACTGAGGAAATCGACGCAATGATCAAGAACGGAACCCAGTTTGTCAAGGAAGAGTAACCCATAATACAGCCGGGGATTTTCCCCCCAATTTTTTATTAAACTCCTTTTTTATTTTCTCAAGTACTGTTTAATTTTACATTGTTTTTAGATGCCTGTCAGCGATATTCCCAATAATCTGGCTGGAACTTGGAAGAATACGGAAAAAAACAAGAACTCTATAGCATTCGCTCAATTGTTAAAAATGACCAGAGTGGAATCTCCGGCCTTCAGTTCGGATTACTGCTTTATGTTCAGGCTCTTTATATTAAAACCACGGGAAATAGCTTCCCTGAACAGCTTAATGTTCCGGCCCTCTTTGCCAATGGCTTTTCCGATTTCTCCCTGATCAACCGCCACTAATATGTCGGTCTGGCCCTCCTTCCATGTAACGATAACTTCCCTGACACCGAACCTGAAAAAGAGGTTCTTCACATAGGTTACAAGATCTCTTGAAGATTCAGCCACGAGTATGTGCTTGTTGACTCTCTCCTTCAGTTCAGATATTATGTTTGAATTCCTCTTGAAAAGTTCAGCTAGTTTTCGTTCCCCGACTATGAAGAGCACCATGTCCTCATTTTCCAGGCATTCCCTCAGTTCGACCCTGCCGACTTTCTCAAAAAGGGCAATATAACCCATTATTTTATTATCGATTGTTACTTCTTTCATTTGGTCCCAGTCCAGATTTTAAGGAATTCTGATTTGCCTACCCTATTAATATAGTTGTATAAATAATAGTTGCCTTAACGGCTACTTCTTATTCAATCTGTAGACGAGATTCACAGCCCCTGTGCCAAGTGTTATCGGCTGCCCCACAATAATATTCTCTGCAACTCCGGTAAGAGGATCGACTTCGCCCAGTAATCCTGCCCTGAGAAGATGCTTGGTGGTTATTTCAAAGGCGGCCCTGGCAAGAACACTGCTTTTTCTGCCGGATATTCCCTGTCTTCCTACGGCCCTGACGGAACTGCCGAAGGTCATCATGTCTGCAACAAGCATCAGGTGTCTCTGGTCAACTTCGAGTCCCTGTTCGCTGAGTGTCCTGAGGGCTTCATTGAATATTGAATTTCTTGCAGCCTCTATTCCCAGCACCTGTGCGATCTCAATGATGTCATTGGTATAGGTTCTGTTCGCATCTATTTCGTCTATTTCAAGGACTTCCTTCAGGTTCGAACCCTGTGTGTACAGAATCCATTTTGAGGTTCCCTGATCCATCCTTGCAATGGCTCTCTTGATACCCGGAACCCCTTTTATTGTTTGAATCTTCAACTGTTCCTGCACCTGGTAAAGTCTCTTGAACGATTCCTGCTGCGGTTTAACAATAATCTCCTTGCTTTCCTTGTCGCTCAGGACCGTTATGCCTTTCATCTTGGCCAGTGCGTCCAGAAGATCGGAATTATTGACAAGCCTCTCCTTCATTTTATTGTTTTCAGGCTTTATTGTGAGCGTCATTTCCGTTATGTCAGTTATTATGTCTGCCACGTCGAGAATGGTGGTATTTTCAAGCTCCTTGACAACGTTCATGACTACGTCTTCCGACTCTTCGAACTCCGGTTTAAGGTAAACCGTCATGCTGGGCGTGCTTGGTATTCTTCTGGCGTCCACTATTTCGATTAGTCTGGGCAGACCAAGGGTAACGTTCATTTCCCTGACTCCCGCAAAGTGGAAAGTTCTCATGGTCATCTGAGTGCCTGGTTCGCCTATGCTCTGTGCCGCAATTATTCCGACTGCCTCGTGCGGATCGATCTTCTTTGAATCGAGATCCACGCCAACCCTGTCCAGAAGCCTGGAGAATTTCTCAGGCGATAATTTTGCCTTATACTGTGCGAGTTTCTCTGCAACTGACACGGAAAGCTCGAGTTTCTTCCCGGATGCGATAGCCATAACCTCCGTGATCTCCGGGGAGAGCGTATCTACATAAGTTGCCTTCTCGACCATTTTAATGGACGGAAGTTCTACCGTTTCAAAGTCCGTAAAATCTTTCAGTCTTTTCTTTGACTTCCTGAATTCGGACAACGGGATCGGGTCCACTGAATCGATTCTCTCGACCGTTAAAACGGACTTGAGATCACTCTTCTTCTTTTCAAGGAGATCTGTGGACTCTGTGTACGGCTCAACGGAACTGATTATAATCCGGTAAATGAACTGCTTCTTGTCTGCCGTTACATAAGCGAGTTTCGTGTCTTTTGGAACATCATGGTCAACTGCATAGCGGTAAGTCCCTTTCTTCCTGAGCGCATCCATGTTCTTCTTCGTGTCCTTGAAAATTATGGTGGACATTAATCCACCTCCTGCTCAAGATTAAACGCAAGATAATCAACATCAACGGTCTCTCCCTTATCACTTCTTGTAGGGTCTACACCGTCCTCGCCGTATTTAAACTGAATTACGGCGCCTATGGTATCACGAACCCGCAGTTCCTCGTCCACCTTGAGGTCCTCGAATGCATTGATCAGTCTCCTCTGCATGTAACCGCTCCTTGATGTTCTCACGGCTATATCCACAAGACCTTCGCGTCCCCCGATACTGTGCATGAAATACTCTATTGGATTAAGTCCGGCCTTGTATGATGATTTTACAAAGCCTCTGGCCATTGCTCCGATATCCTCAGTCTTGAAATGCGGAAGCGTTCTGCCGTAGTAACCTCTGTTAAGTCTTCCACCCCTTACGGACTGCTGACCAACCATTCCAGCCACCTCAGAAATGTTAAGCATTTTTGCCCTGGCCCCGGATCTTGCCATGATGACCGATGGATTCGTAAGACCAAGATATGTACTGGCAATCTTTCCTGATTCGTCCCTGACTACACCTGTTGTTGAAAGAATTTCAATTTCGAGTGTATCCTCGACGGATCTCCCGGGTGCCGGCTGAAGCTGTCCTGCCCTGTATGTCTCTATCAGCTTGTTTGTCCGTTCTATTGCCTGGTTTGATATTTCTTCAATCCTCGTAATCGCACTGTCCGGAATGTCATAGTCGCTGATTCCGGTTGAAAATCCTCTTGAACTCAGGAATGCGACGCCAAGCCTGGTCATTCTGTCAATGAATTTTGCAGCTGCTGCTGAACCGTACTTTCTGAATATTTTATCGATTATTGCTCCTGAAAACGAACCTATTGCAGCTTCGTCGATCGTGCCATGGACCATTTTTCCGTCGACTATGTAAACCTCCCCGTCGAGCGGATCGTCTTCATATGCACACTTGTCTTTTGATCCTGAGCACAGTTTACTGGTAAATCTTAAGTTCAGGCCTTCCGGGAGAAGCAGGGAAAAAATGTCGCGCCCCCTGTAAAATTTCTTGCCTCCGACAAGCTCCACTGCAGGCATATGATCTATGTCCAGATAGCTCAGCATGTGTACAGTAACATCTTCCGGATACAGGGGATTTCCATGTGTAAGAAGGAACATTGCGGTGATGTGATCATGGATGCCGCCGATGATCGGCCCGCCGAATCTTGGTGACATTATCTGCTCCTGGACCTTCATTATTATCCTGGCTTCCGCCCTCGCTTCTTCTTTCTGGAGAATATGAAGATTCATTTCATCGCCGTCGAAATCTGCGTTGTAAGGGGTGCATACTGCCAGATTGAATCTGAATGTCTGCCCGTCAAGGATCCTGACTGTGTGACCCATCATTGACATTCTGTGCAGCGACGGTTGCCTGTTGAACAGGACGATATCGCCTTCAGTGAGCTGTCTTTCAACAACCCATGTAACCTCGATTCTTTTGCTGTTCTCTTCCGCATTTTGCGTGGTGATCTTTATTCTTCTTCCATCCGGCCTGATGATGTAGTTGACTCCGGCAACGTATTTCCCGAATTCGTTTCTTGGTTCCGGCCCTAACTTTACCATGTCCCTTACATGATCAAGATTGAAAATGTTCACGGTTACGGGGACTGTGAGTTCTCTTGCCGCTTTTTCAGGTACACCGACTTCGTTGACGGAAAGGAAGGGTTCCGGTGAAATAACTGTTCTGGCTGAGAAGTTGACCCTCTTACCCGACAGATTTGACCTGAACCTGCCTTCCTTCCCCTTCAGTCTCTGAACCAGGGTTTTCAGGGCTCTGCCCGATCTGTGTCTCGCAGGAGGAATTCCGGCTGTCTGGTTGTCGAAGTATGTTGTGACATGGAACTGCAGGAGGTCCCATAAGTCTTCAATAATCAGTTGTGGAGACCCGTTGTCTCTGCTCTCTCTTAATCTCTGGCTTATTCGGATAATATCAACAAGTTTGTGAGTCAGATCGTCTTCGCTCCTCTCTCCAGTCTCAAGGGTTATTGAAGGCCTCACGTTGATTGGAGGGACCGCAAGTACTGTAAGTACCATCCATTCTGGTCTCGCAACCTCGGCATTCAGCCCAAAGAACATGAGATCGGAGTCCGGTATCCGTTCCATTCTTTCCCTGATTTCCTTCGGGGTGACCTTTATTCCCTCTTCCCTGAATGTGGTGGGCTTGTCCAGTATGATCTTGTTCTGCTGGGTCCCGCAATGAGGGCAGACCATTCTCTGAGAAGCTTCATCAGTGGCCTTCTTGCTGTTAAGCCCGATTATTTCGGGATCGGATGTTGCGAATGAAAGCTGGGAAAATCTCCCTTTGTAGGTTTTTATCTCATCATCTGTGAGTTTAATTCTTCCGCAGGATTTGCACGTCGAATCAAGCAGGGTTTTGAGTTCCTTGATAAAACCGACATGCACAACAGGCATCGCAAGTTCAATGTGCCCGAAGTGTCCGGGGCATTCATCAACTTTTCCGCCGCAAGTAGCGCACTTGAGGCCTGGCTCTATGACACCCATGTGGAGGTCCATAAGACCTCTCTCAATCGGATATCCGTCATCGTCGTAGGTATCAGCAGTAATTACCTTGACCTGCGACATTTTCCTAACCTCCTCTGGAGAGAGGAGGGCAAATTGTATCCTGTATATTCTTTTTGATATTCCGCCGGTCATTTTAAATCACCCAAAACCAGTCTCATCATGACACCGAGTGATCCAAGCTCATCTCTCATGAGCTTAAACGCATAACTCGTTTCTACTGGATGAATGTTACCTGTGTTGCCGCATACCGGGCACCTTGGTGTTCCTTTCTTTCTGTCCAGAATCGCTATATGGCCGCACTTTGGATTCCCGCACACGTAGAGTATTGTTCCATCGCTCTGGTCCAGTAATCTGTCCTTGATTACCATGGCTGCGCCGTGTGCTATAAGGGTATCTCTCTCCATTTCACCAAACCTCAGACCGCCTTGCCTTGATCTTCCTTCGGTAGGCTGCCTGGTCAGTATTTGCACCGGTCCGCGAGACCTGGCATGGAATTTGCCTGCGACCATGTGGTGAAGCTTCTGATAATATATGACACCGGTAAATATGTCCGCCTCGAACTTCTTGCCCGTGATTCCGTCGTACATAACCTCGCCGGAGGAGTGCCTGAAACCATACTTGAGCAATCCTTCCCTGAGGCTTCTTTCCGGTTCTCCGTTGAATATCGTGCCATCGACAATTTCACCCTTCTGAGTCGCGATCTTCCCTCCAATCATCTCAAGGATATGCCCGACCGTCATTCTTGAAGGGATGGCGTGCGGGTTGATTATGAGGTCCGGGACTATTCCCTCTTCTGTAAAAGGCAGATCCTCCTGTGGAATAACCGCCCCGATTACCCCCTTCTGGCCATGTCTTGACGCAAACTTATCGCCGAGTTCGGGTACCCTCTCACTGCGCACCCTTATTTTCACGACTCTGCTGTTGCTCTCCGAAACCGTAAGAATAACATTGTCAACAAAACCCTTCTCATTCGGCCTGATCGTAATTGATGATTCACGCCTTCTCTGCGGACCCAGCTTGTCGCCGCCTTCTTCAAGGAATCTCGGTGGCGAGGTTTTTCCGACAAGAACCTCCGAACCCTCAACATATGATTCCGGGTAGATTATTCCGTTTTCATCCAGATTTCGGTAGAATTCCTCGGCTCTCGCACCAAGCACGTCATGGGTGGGGATCTCAAAATGGTCCTCCTGCCCTCCCGGATATCTCCTTTCCTCTGCACTGTAGGTTCTGAAGAATGTGCTTCTTCCAAGACCCCTCTCCACCGCCGATTTGTTGAATACCAGGGCATCCTGAATATTGTACCCCTGATATGACATGATTGCTACGACAAAGTTCTGTCCCGCGGGCCTCTTGTCGTACTTGATGAAATCCATAATCTTGGTCTTGACCAGCGGTATCTGCGGGTAATGAAGAACATGTCCCCTTGTGTCCGTACGTATCCTGAAATTTGTTGAAGAAAGACCGATGGACTGTTTTGTCATTGCCGCAGCCATGGTGATTCTTGGTGAAGAATTGTGTTCCGGGTATGGGGTTACAGATGCTACCACGCCGAGGATCAGAGACGGATCAACTTCAAGATGTGTGTGCTCTTCCGTCAGTATCTTTGGCGCCTCGAACTTGCTGTTGCAGTGCTCGCACTGTAATATGACCGGAGTGTCCGGGTCTTCCCCTTCGC
>JAMDBW010000039.1 GCA_023487765.1 Thermoplasmatota archaeon
CCGATTCTGCTGGAATCGGACAGAGGCACCAGGATACTGAGACATTCCGCTGCCCATCTTCTGGCCCAGGCGGTCACGGAGATCTTTCCTGATGCCAAACCGAACGCCGGACCCCCGACGGAGGATGGTTTCTATTACGACATAGAAATGAAGGCGATTAACCAGGAGGAACTGGAAAACGTCGAAAAGAGGATGAGGGAGATCATTTCCAGGAATCTGAAGATAAATAGGGAAGTCCTGTCCAAGGCTGATCTACTTAAGAAATTTTCACACAATCCCTACAAGATCGACAAGATAAACGAAAATGTGCCCGATGGCGGATTTTCATCTGTTTATTCGCAGGGCGGTTTCACAGATTTCTGTAAAGGACCCCACTTGCCGTCGACGGGATATCTCAGGGCTGTGAAACTCCTTTCAGTTGCCAGCACACACTATAAGGCTGACGCAACGCGCCCCATGCTTGTAAGAATATACGGCACAGCTTTCCCTGACGATAAATCCCTGAAAGAATATCTGAGAAACAGGGAGGAAGCCATGAAGAGGGATCACAGGAAAATCGCGCAGGAAATGGACCTTCTTGTTTTCAATTCAGAACGTGCCCCGGGATTTCCCCTGTATACCCCAAACGGACTGGTACTGAAACAGGAACTGATGGAGTTCATGAAAAGGCTCAACAGGAAGCATGGCTGGCAGGAAGTAGCCACACCCCACATTTACAGAGATACAATATGGAAACAGTCAGGGCATTACGCCAAGTACAAACCGGACATGTTTCTTTTCACGCTTGAGGACGGGGACAGCTATGGGATAAAACCCATGAACTGCCCCGGACACATAACAATATTCGAGAGGGAGCCGAAGAGCTATAGGGATTTGCCGGTTAAATACTGCGAGGCTGGAACGGTTTACCGCTACGAGAAATCTGGTGAAGTTGGAGGTCTCACAAGGCCGAGAATGTTCACCATAGACGACGGTCATGCTTTCCTGAGGCTGGACCAGATTGTCAGCGAGGTCAGGGACATCATGTCGATGATTAAGGAGACGTTTTCCACAATCCTCGGAGAAGCTCAGCTGACGTATGACCTGAGTGTCATAGATCGCGAGAATCCCGGCAATTATCTTATCACCTACAAATGCGCCAGTTGCGGAACCGCGACCGAAACGCGCAGGGAATCCACGTCAGGTGAGTTCGCCTGTCCAAATTGCTCATCAACCGATCTGACTCCTGATTTCTCGACATGGGATCAGGCCACGGATCAACTGAGAAGCGCACTGGAAAGTGAAGGCCTGAAATATAGTGAGAATCCGGGAGAAGCGGCATTTTACGGCCCTAAGATCGATGTGCACGTAAAGGATGCCCTGGGAAGGATGTGGCAGCTCTCGACCGTGCAGGTGGATTTCTTCATGCCCACAAACTTCGGGCTTTACTATATCAACAGCGAAAGCAAGCATGACAGGATACTGATGATACACAGGGCAGTATTCGGATCATACGAGAGGTTCATGGCTATCCTGATAGAGAATTTCGCTGGAAAGTTTCCGGCGTGGCTTGCCCCGCTTCAGGTATACATCGTTCCGGTGAGCGAGAAGTATAACGATTATGCTCAGAAGGTTCATGCTGATCTTGTGGAAGAAGGCATACGGTCCAGGATCGATACCGGATCCGAAACAATCAGCAAGAAGATAAAGCTCATAAGGAAGATGCGCCCGCCATACATACTGGTTATCGGTGAGAAGGAACAGAATGATGGTACTGTATCGGTCAGAAACCGTTCCGATAAGCAGTCAGTCATGACGGTGGATGAATTCCTGCGGAAACTGAAGAACGAGATCAGGTCTTACAGCCTGGACCAATCCATCTGATCATTTCTTCATGTAACAGACTGCGTACATGTCCCCGTCGAAGAAAATCTGCCTGTCCGGATGCTGCTGCCGGTAGTCCTCCATGTACTTTATCACGTCATTCAGGGTCGTACCGGTCCCCTTTTCAAACTTATGCACTATCACGGTCTTTGGCAACTTGGCTAAAAATAACCGGCGAATATAATAAATGTGCGGGTGAAGTTATTTCAACGCCCCGCCATGCCTGAAGGTCCCACTGCATTGATCTTTTCGAAAATTATTTTTTTGTGGCTTTTGCAAGATTTTTCTTCTTTTCTTTTATGGAATCAAGGAGAGCAGGAATTGCCTCGTACAGATCTGCATTGATGACGTAGTCAGAGTATTTCAATATCTCCGCTCCCGGATCTGTATTTATCGAGAGAATGGTCTCGCTGTTCTTCATTCCCATGATATGCTGTATCTTTCCCGATATGCCCGCCGCAATGTATAGTCTCGGACGCACGGTCTGGCCGGTTTGCCCGACCTGGTGATCCCTTGTAATCCATTCCATGTCAACAGTAGGCCTGCTTGAACCGACCACCCCCCCAATCTCATCTGCCAGGTCCTTGAGGATCTTGAAACCTTCCGGTTTACCCAATCCCATTCCTCCGGAAACCACAACCTTTGAATCCGTGAGATCCACTGTGTTCTTCTTCCTGAATTCCAGCACTTCCTTCCTGAGAAGCGACTGATCAATGCTTGCTTTCTTGATCCTGATTTCTCCCTTTGGTGACTCGACCTTTTCCGGCACCGGAAATATACCCGGCCTTGCGGTAGCCATCTGAGGCCTGTGTTTTCTGCAGAGAATCTCAGCAAGCATGCTCTCTCCGTATGTGGGCCGGTTGGCCGATAAAATCCTCGTATCCTGTTCAACGTCCAGTTCCGTGCAGTCAGCAGTGACGCCCGCCTCGCAGCTCACCGCAATTCTCGAGGCCAGGTCACGTCCATTTCTTGTAGCAGGGATAAGGAATATGTTGGGCTTCTCCTCTTTCACAAAATCAGATATTATTCTTGAGTACGGGAGTGTCCTGTAAGTGCTCAGGGCAGGCGATTCCGCTCCGAGGATAACGTCACAGCCATAAGAGACCGCCACATCGGCTTCCTTCTTTATGTTTTCTCCAAGCAATACACAATAGAGCTTTTCGCCAACCTTCTCCGCGATCCTCTTTCCAACCCCTATCATTTCCAGCGCCGGCTTGATAAGCTTATCCTCCCTGGTTTCAAGGAATACAAATACATTCCTGTATTCATCCAGATTAGCTGCCGGGGTTGCGAATTTAATGCCAGCCATCTTCACTCATCCTCCAGCTTGAGTATTTTCTTCTCATAAAGCTCATCCACCAGGTCTCCAATACTGCTTACTTCTATTTTCTTTGCCGCGCGTTCCCTTTCCCTGATAGGATTCATTTTCCTGACTATTGTTGGAGATCCCCTGACACCAACCCATTCAGGCTGAAGCCCAATCCTGTCATGGTCCCACATCTCAATCCCTTTTCTGGTGGCATCTATCTTCCTTCTAAGCGTCTGCATCCTTGGTGTATTGGAGTTCAGCAAAACGGTGACCAGTACAGGCAGAGGGACTTTGACAACCTCTGTCCCGCCTTCCAGTTCTCTCTCTGCGATAACGTGACCGTCTTCATATTCCACACTGCTTGCATAGGTTATCTGGTCTATGTCCAGAAACTCCGCAACGCCCGGGCCCACATGTCCGGTACTTGAATCCGATGACTCCTCTCCGGCGAATATTATGTCAAACTTTCCTGTCTTTGAAATAGTAGCAGCGATAGTTAATCCCGTCGGGTATGTATCTGCCCCCCCGAAAAACCTGTCTGATGCAAGTATTGCCCTGTCCGCCCCTCTTGCAAGGCATTCGATCATTGTAGTTTCAGCCTGCGGGGGTCCCATTGAAATTACAGTAACGTTCGCGCCGGTCTTATCCTTTATTCTTAAGGCGGCTTCCAGAGCGTTTTCATCTGCACTGTTGGTAACGTTCCTTGTAAGGCTTCTGTTCAGATTCATTGTAACCGGATCAATGACAACCTCTTGCTTGTCGGGAACCTGCTTCACCATAACGATTATTTCCAAGGTCATTTGTGTTCACCCAAATTTATACTTTATGCCATGAGCGCCCTTTGTGTTTGTCCAGGTAACGCTATCGTGCGCACATGCTACAACACAAGTTCCGCATTCCACGCAATCCTCGTATTTGAAATTCAGTCTGCCATCAATGAGAGTATAACATTTGGCCGGACAGGCAAAGGTGCAGAAATGATCAGGGCAGGTTTCACAAATATCCGGTTTAATTGTTATGTGCGCATAGGATTTGTCGGTCTTGTAATTCAGCAGCGATAACCTGTCTTCGATTTTCATTTGTTTACATCCTCCTCATCATTCTGTAGGTGTCCATCAAGCTGGATACCCTCAGCATATCATTCTGGGATAATGCATCAAGTAACATTCTCGTCATGTGTTTCTTTGGCCTGCCTTCCTCCATGAAGAGCCCCATCATCAGTGTTTCAAGCATAGCCGGGACTTTTTTGTGAACGAAAGGACTCCACGTCACATCCCCTATGCCTTTGAAAGTACGCATATCCCTCATGACGTATGAGGCTTCCAGCCTGTCCTGATACGATTTGAACGAATTTTCAGTGTAATTTTTCCTGTCATATGCTGCTGCAAACGTATCGGCAGCGGCTATTCCTGAGTCGATTGCATAATTCATGCCCTGTAAAACAAGGCCGTTGCTGAATGAGAAACCCGCAGAGTCGCCGGCTATCATGTATCCGTTTCCGAACAGTTTTGGAATTGATCTGAGTCCTCCTTCCTGAACCAGGTGAGCACTGTATTCCTGCATTTCTCCGCCCTGCAGGAGTGGGGCTATGTACGGGTGGGCAGTAAATTCCTCAATCATATTATAGGAGTAAGTGGCATTGTTTTTCCTCAGGTGAGACATTGATACAACAATCCCGACCGAGATGCTATCCTTGTTTGTATAAAGAAATCCGCCGGCTTCGAGACCGCCCTTAAGATATCCCAGGACATATTCACATGCGAATCCGGCACCACTCTTCAGGTGGAATCTTTCATTTATGGTATTTTCTGGAAGTTTTATGACTTCCTTCACGCCGATTGCAACGTCATGATCAGATAGGGGTTTGCGCAACCCGGAATTTATGGCAACACGGGGATTGGCTCCCTCGCAGAGTATTACTGCGTCAGAGGTGATTACATCCCCATCCTGTTCAATGCCGGTGACTCTTCCGTCTTCCACGTGAAGTTTTTCAACCGTGACTCCGTTTATCACCATTGCACCGGCTTCCTTGGCCTTTCTGGCCAGCCACTGATCCAGCCTTGCCCTGAGAACTGTATAACCTGTTTTTTTCTGTTCCAGCTTCTTTGAACTGAAATCTATCCCTATCTTAGAATCCTGAGTCAGGAAAGCCACAGACTTGGTGTCTACGAATCTTTCAACCGGAGCGCTCTTTTCCCAGTCAGGAATGATCGCGGAAAGTCCGTTGCCCCATAATACTCCGCCTGATACGTTTTTGCTTCCAGGTGGATCGGATTTTTCAACAAGAAGAACATTTTTTTTGGAAGATGCGAGTCTAATAGCCGCTGATGCCCCAGCCGGACCTGCGCCGACTACGATAGCGTCAAATTCGCTCATATTCCACGGATTGAAAGATGACTTATAATTCTTTTCTTGGAGTTGGAGTAGAGCCCGGATATTACTGAATAGACCGGTCAGTCTGACGGAACCAGGTGGTTCAAATGTTGGTTGAATGAAAGTAAAATATTCCACATTTGGCTAAGGGATCACTTGAATCTTTCAATTTCAGGGCTGTACAATAAGCTCTATGCATATTTTGGGGACACAGGCTGGTGGCCTGCTGAAACGAGGGATGAGGTTGTCATCGGTGCGATATTGACACAGAACACTTCCTGGTCAAACGTTGAAAAAGCCCTTTTCGAGATGAAGAAAAATGGCGTGAGAACCCTTGAGGATATCGCTTCGCTCCCTGTGGATCAGCTTGCGGCATACATCAGGAGTTCCGGATTTTATAACCAGAAATCCCGTAGACTTCATAGTCTCGCGACCAGGATTCTTGAAAAATACGGGAAGCTTGATTCCATGTCATCGGAATCCATGACAGACCTTGAGGATTTTCTTCGCCCAATCAATGGTGTCGGGCAGGAAACCATGGATTCCATCCTGCTTTATGCTCTGGACAAACCTGCCTTTGCAGTGGATAAATATACAATCAGAATCTTCAGTAGAACCGGAGTAATGGAGGACCCGACACTATATTCTGTGAAGATCGCTGTCAGCAAGGACTTAGGGAATGATGTCCCGATGCTGAAGAACTTCCATGGGATGCTGGTATATCTTGCAAAGGACTTCTGTAAAACGAAACCAAAGTGCGATGAATGTCCGGTCAGGAGCTATTGCGCATATTATGAGGCGAGCATGGAATAGGCTTACCCGAATGCAATTATGTTGCCGTAGCCGATGAGTCTCCACCTGTTGGAAATTCTCCTTCCGATGGCTATTCTTTCCCCTTCGTATGCTGCAACCGGATATTTCAGGTTAACTTCCACCTTGCTGTCGCGGACATTGGATACGATACCCACGGTGTTTGATGTGCCTACAGTCAGCATGAGATTCTCCTTGCTCCTTACCGGTTCGACCTTCTGTTCCTCCTGAAAGCCGACAACTCTCTTGAGGAGATTGGAATCCAGAGTAAGGCTGAATATTGTCGGAGGCACTTTTCCCGTTCTTCCAACTATTCTGCCGGTAAAAGAGTCGCCCTTTGTCATGTAGGGGTCAAGTTTGGTACCTATCGCAGCGAGTCCACCCGGTCTGATTGTTTCGTAACTATTCCTGCCTGCCATCAATGCAGTGACCGTAGTAATTACGTTGTCCCAGACCTGCTTACCTCCACGGCTGGCCTGAAGTCCGGGAACTATCTCAATTTCATCGCCCAGCGAAAGTTCACCTTCGATGAGTGAACCTCCCAGCACACCACCCTTCAGATCGCCAGGCTTTGATCCCGGTTTGTTTACATCGAATGAGCGCGCAACATACATTCGCGGGTCCGCTCCCGGCTTGATCTCCGGGTCGGGTATCCGGTCGTTTATTGCCTTCAGCAGGGTGTCTATGTTAGAATTGTGATACGCACTGACAGGAATTATAGGCGAGTTTTCAGCCACGCTTCCCTTGAGGAAGTCCTTGATCTCTTTGTAGCTCGCAAGAGCCCTTTCCTTGGTCACGAGATCGATTTTGTTCTGTACCACTATGATATTCCTGATGCCCATTATTTCAAGGGCGATGAGATGTTCCCTTGTCTGGGGCTGCGGGCATTTTTCATTTGCGGCAACTACAAGGAGTGCGCCGTTCATTATGGAGGAACCGGACAGCATCGTTGCCATAAGGGTTTCATGTCCGGGTGCGTCAACGAATGAGATAACTCTGCTCAGTTCGCAGCTATCATTCACTTTCTCTCTGGCATAAAACTCTTCTCCGTCTTCCCTGATGCAGCGATAAATCGGAGTATCAGCGTATCCGAGCTTTATTGAAATACCTCGCTTGATTTCTTCAGAATGTATATCCGTTTTTGTTCCGGTCAGAGCCTTGGTAAGCGTACTTTTGCCATGATCAACATGACCTACCATTCCGATGTTCACAGAGGGTTGTGGAAGCCTTACCATTTTACTCCTTCTTCTGGTCGCTCTGCGCATCTGGTTCTAATGGTACCGGACCATACTGTGTAATTTTCAAGTTCAACTGGGAGATGTCTGAGCCGATTATTGATCCTCTGAAGGTAACTCTCTTCCTGTAGCCGTCTTTAGCTCTCTTCCCCTTATTATAAATTCTGAGTATTCGCTTTCTTCCCGGTATCTGCAGGTCGGATCTCATTGGAAAACCATCATTCGTGCTTCCACCGGTTATCTTAAGCCTGTATCCGGGCAACTCAAAGAAAATTCCGTCCACCTCGTCTCCAACCTTTCTACCTGCCAGAGAATTTAGATTCTCCGGTGTCACTTCCTTTTTGTATGTTTTTCCTGACTTTGAATCCGCAATTATTGCAACTGAGTTTGCCATGCCTTACCTCTTTCTAATCGATTTGACTGGTATTACCCTAAATTAGGTTCTTGCTAATGGTAATCCCGTTTATAATATTGTTGGGAGCCCAAAGAAAACATTGAGACTCCGGCGCCTTCGCGCAGAGATATTCTGTCGCTTCGTCACAGAATCAATGGAAATACCGTTAATCACAAAGTATCCCCGGTTTGTCCACAGTTATATATTTATTCACGCTCCAGAACATAGATAAACTTTGATAGTTCTCGGTCTGGAAGGGACAGCGCACACAGTGAGCTGTGGAATCGTTGATGAGGGCCGCATACTCAGTAATTCTTCCAGAACTTATCACAACCCGAATGGGGGCATACACCCGAGGGAGGCGGCAGTTCACCACGCTGAGAACGTACACGACGTGATAAAGGAGGCACTCACCTCTTCCGGAACCTGTCTCCCCGATATAGACCTCATATCGTATTCAAGGGGACCCGGTCTTGGCCCGTGCCTGAGAATCGTTGCTACCGCTGCACGGAGTTTAGCAATAAAGTCTGCGAAACCAATAGTGGGTGTGAATCACCCGCTGGGACACGTTGAGATCGGAAGGAAACTGACAGGAGCCGGCGATCCGGTTATGCTTTACGTCTCTGGGGGTAATACACAGATTATATCCCATATAGCCGGGAGGTATCGGGTCATGGGAGAAACGATGGACATCGGGCTCGGGAACCTTCTGGATAAACTAGGAAGGGACCTTGGTTATCCTTTTCCAGGCGGGCCGGCAATTGAAAAGCTGGCAAAGGACGGTGCTAAGCTTCTCAGTCTGCCGTATTCGGTAAAGGGGATGGATACCTCCTTTTCAGGAATATATACTGCCGCAAGAGAACTCCTGAAAAAAGGTGAACGCGCGGAGGATGTCTGTTTCAGTGTACAGGAATATACTTTTTCCATGTTACTGGAAGTGCTTGAAAGAGGTCTTCATCAAACTTCAAAATCAGAGATTCTTCTTGCCGGGGGCGTTGCCAGGAATCAGAGACTGCGCGGCATGATCAATGATCTCTGTTCCGATCTTGGAATCAAAGCTTATGTCACTGACGATGCATACTGCATGGACAACGGAGCCATGATCGCTCAGGCCGGGCTGCTGATGTTTAAAAACGGGATGCGCGACACAGTGAATACCGCAACAGTCGATCAGAGATACAGAATTGACGAGGTCGAAGCACCATGGATCAGCGGATCAGACAGGGAAATAGCGGAGTATCGTGGTGCTGAATCGCTGATTCAGAAGGGGGAGTTCAGGGGGAGACCAATGATCAAGAAAATCAGGATCGCCAAGAAATACAGAAACCCTGATCTGGACAGGACTATCAGAACTGAAAGACAGAGAAACGAGGTCGGCCTGATTCTCAGGTTTCAGGATGCGGGTGCCCGGACACCAGTGATTTATGATGTGGATACGGAAGAATTGAGCGTGACTTACGAGGAAATTGAAGGCCACACACTCAGGACTTTTATCCTGAACCGGGAGAGAAATTTACACAATATGCTGGTCTCCATAGGATCTGGAATAGGAAAGGTGCATAGTTTAAAAATGACGCACGGTGATCTCACGACTGCAAATATTCTAATCTCACCTGATTTCGAGGCATACTTCATTGACACCAGCATGGGGAAGAGTGATTCCGGACCGGAGGATATGGCCGTTGACCTTTTCCTCTTCATGGAATCTTTAAAGGCTTCCTCCACCGACTCGGACGAACTTTTTGGAGAGTTCATGAAGGGCTATAAGTCCGCTTACGGGAAATGGAGTGAGGTTATGGAGACTATGGGTCGCTTGGAACTGCGGAGGAGATACGTCTGATAATGTTCATTACAAGCAATGCCCACAAGTTCGGGGAAATACGGGAAATCATGAATGCCTCCGGCATAGACATAATATGGAAAAAGATGAGTTATGAGGAGATACAGGAGGACACAACAGAGATCATCTCCCTTGATAGTGCCCGTAAGCTTTCAGTGATGATACCGGAGCCATTTTTCCTTGAGGATACAGGGTTGTACATCGACGGGCTTGGAGGATTTCCAGGACCGTATTCATCCTATGTATTCAGGACCCTGGGGAATGAAGGCATCCTGAAACTATTGGCAGGAATACCGGGCAAGGCTAGTTTCATTACTGTTGTGACTTATTTCACCGGGAAAGACTTTTTGCAGTTCAAAGGCGAGCTGAAAGGGAGCATTTCGAATAACCCCGTCGGGCACGAAGGATTCGGGTATGATCCGATATTCATACCGGACGGTTATACTCAAACTCTGGGAGAACTCAGCGTAACTGATAAGAACAGGATTTCCCACAGATCAAGGGCCGTCGCAAAATTCGTGGAGTTCCTGAAAAATACAGAAAATTATGGGAAATAGCAACATAAAACAGGGACGAACACAAGGTGACCGGGAAAATCCACCCCAGGAATTTGCGAGGAACCATTGCCAGCGATGAAATTATATAAGTCCGATAGATGAATCGTGAGATTATGGCAACAACCTGGAGAAGCTTTCAGTCTTACATATATGTTATTTTAATGGCTATTGGAGCCGTTTTATTGGTGATCACTCTTAACGATCTTCTATTTCACAATCAGGTTCTGATCGATAACGGCTTCTCTCTCACTGCGGCAGGAAACTGGGAATACTGGATTTTTGCCATTTCCCTCATTATGGCATTTACTTTTGTTTACATGTTTGTAAAGGTTACAAATGACGCAAAGAAGTTCAAGACCCTTATAAATAGCTCCAGTAAGCATACATTTGTCAAAAACCTGGGACAGCTGCGGAAAATATCAAGAAATCTCGGGCCTGAATACGTTATCGAGCTGGAACGATCGATGGAAAAATGGAAAGTGAAATAATCACTTTATGATTTCTTTCACGAATTGCGGAAGCTTGAAAGCGCCTTCCAGAACTTCCATGTTGAAATATTTGCCAGTACTGGCACTCGCTCCACTCCTCAGGGCAGGTTCATAATCTGCACCCATAGTGAACGACCAGTAGCCGCTTGGATAGGTTGGTATGAATGCGGTATAGGTCAGGACATTCCTGAAGACTTTTCTCATACCGTTGCTGGCCATCTTTAATGCCTTTGGCTGGTAGAACGGGGATCCGGATTGAGTAACAACTATTCCGGAGGGTGTCAGTATTCCCTCTATAGATCTGTAGAAATCCTCCATGAAAAGTCCTTCAGCAGGGCCTACCGGGTCTGTGGAATCGATGATGATAAGGTCGAATTTTTCCTTTGTAGTCTGGATATATTTCACGCCATCCTCAATTCTCAGTGAAACTCTCTTGTCTCCGAATGCACTGTAAAGGTCCGGGAAATATTTCTTCGCTACCTCAACTACGTGGTTGTCAATTTCAACGTTAACTATTTTGTCGAAGCCGATTTTTAACAGCTGTCCGGCAGTGCCGCCATCACCACCGCCAATGACAAGGGCGGACTTTGGTTCCTTTGATGCCAGAAAATACGGCACCATGGTGATCATCTCATGATAGACGAATTCGTCTCTTTCTGTAAGTTGCACAGTACCGTCTATTGTCAGGAGTTTCCCGAAATCATACGTGTCGAAGACATCAATTCTCTGGAAATCAGTTTTTACGGACAGAAGCTGATCCATTACACGGAATGACAGTTGCAGATTGTCTGAATATCTTTCAGAGAACCAGTTTTCTATTAATTTCACGGGTACTTCAATACTTAAAGCATATTTAAGAGTTCAGAACCTGAATCTTATGGAGCTATGTATCACAATAACCCGTTTCGCAACGGCATGCAAGCACAGGTCTTGTCTGTGATACTGGTTTTCAGGCATGATTTACTGCCGGGTATCCATGTTTTCCCGTTCGCGACGTAGAAAATTTCGTTACATATTCAAATGTGCCGGTTTTCCGGGGACAAATGTCCGAGGGTTGATCAATTTTATAGCTTGCTGGTTGAGTGCAGGGAAATACGCAGAATCCGTGATATCCGGAAATTCCGTACATTAATATTTGTTAATTTTTATTATAAATATATAATATCTGCTAACCCAAATTTTCCTTGATTGTATTAAAACGTCAATACAAATATTTTAATACAACTAAATATATTATCATATTGGAGGGATGATATGGTAGGAATAAGTGAGCTCTCTAAGACGGTTTCGAAAAAGACAAACACAACGCAGAAGGTTGCGAGAAACGTTATCAAGACCTTCCTGGACACTGTCGTCTCCGAGGCGGACAGAAGCAGCAAAATAAACCTTGCTGGTTTTGGAATCTTCGAGAGAAAGATACAGCAGGCCAGAAAAGCCAGAAACCCGCAAACCAAGAAAATTATAGACGTACCGTCCAAGAAGAAATTTGTCTTCAGAGCATCAAGCAAAATAAAGTACAAATAATCTTTAATATAAATAAATTAATTTTTTGAAATTTTCTTCTTTCTTTCTTTTGATGAGAAACCAGTCGCTTCTTCGATCAGTTTGTTGAAAATTCTCACCGTATCAAGCGGATCAGAATGCTTTTGATCAGCTTCTGTGGCCACTTCAAGGTTTTTTCCGTTAAAATGCAGATCTACAAATTTTAGACCCGGAATCACACAAGTTACGTGATCACCGTTTGTTTCACCATTGCCGGTAACGGCCTTCGCTTTCTCAAGAAGAAACTCTATTGTAATCTCTCTTCCCTTCTTAACAGGATATTCTCTTGCCGTTGTTCTCACCTTTCCGCCGCTTTTTTCGCTGCAGCCTTTTTCTGGAACTTTTTCGACAGCGCCCTGAGGTAGATAAGATTCATGTACTGGGAATCGTGCTCCAGAAGTGGAGAACTGGAGATTATTGTCATGTCGGAACCGAAGTCTATCAGGGTTTCAGCCAGAGTTTCAAATTTCAGGTCACCGTGTTTTATGGCGGTGAGTTTTCCCTCGTTGTGGTCTTCATAGTCAACTCCGGAGAATTCGCTGTAAAGGTCGCCTTTGCTGTATTTCTGAAATTCACTGATCACGGCATCGAAATCCTTGACTTCTATAAGTGATCCGCCGGTGACCGAGTGAACGTGCGGGAAATTCAGGATTGGTTCTATTTCGTGAACCTTTTTGGCAAGTGACATGAGTTCCGATACGGAACCGAATATTTCTGATTTGCCGGTTGTTTCAACACCAATGTAAGGGTACCCTGAATCGTGGGAATAACGCTTAGAGATGTCGGAATATATCTCAGCAGCTTTCTTGAGGCTGTCCTTTTTACTGCCGTTATAGAAACCTGTATGGGTAATAACTCTATGTGCGATCATTGCCTTGCCTATTATCAGAGTCCACTTGAGATGGTTATAGGACTTGTCTCCCATTTCATCTTCCTGAAGCAAGTCCATGTAGTATGGAGCGTGCATTGACAGTTTAACATCAAGCTCTTTCGCAAGCTTGCCGCCGTCATTGAGATCGTCATAATTTCTGGCCATGTTCCAGAAGAGTTCCTGGACTATGTCGTCCTCTTCAATTACGGCATCTATGCCAATGCCCTGATAGTTCCCGTCTTCATCCTGCCTTAGAACATCAACGATAATGGATGAATCGATATCTCTTGGATTCCGGCCTGCATATTCCAAGGCTGGCCTTTCTTCAACGTTGACCCTGAGCAGCTGGACTTCAAGAGCGTTCAGACCAAGGTTGTGTGCGTCCTCAACAGATTCTATAAAAGTCCTACCTTTGCTGGTGAGGGGTATCCCAGCTATTCCAAACCTTATCATAATGCATACTCTCAATGCTCAGACATTATTTAAGTTTATCAACCGGGATGTTGCAGCAGGATTGGAAAACCGCTATTTTTTCCTGTCGCGATCTGCATCGAATATGTTAAATATTATCAAAACATTCAAAAGCGATGGTGATTAATCGGAAAGGGGACGTTTCCATAATTATCTCCATTGGAAATTATTCGGGTGATCATAGTGAATGTAGATCCAAATTTAACAAAATATCTAATCAAAGCCAAGATTTCGACGGACGGGGTGGTTGAGAAGCCAGATGTGGTAGGAGCCATATTTGGGCAGACCGAAGGACTTCTGGGAGAAGAGCTTGATCTCAGGGACCTTCAGAAAAGTGGAAAAATAGGTAGAATTGAAGTAGAAATAGACAGCAAGAAAGGACGAACCGAGGGATACGTTCTGATACCCTCGGGTCTTGACCAGGTAGAGAGTTCAATTCTGGCTGCATCTCTTGAGACCATTGATAGAATTGGTCCGTGCAAAGCCAAGGTTGAAGTTGAATCTCTTGAGGATGTCAGGATACAGAAGAGACACAAGATCGTTGAGAGAGCTGAAGAACTGTACAAGAAAATGAGCGATACAGGAAAGAGCGTCAGCGAAAGTATTGTGGCATCCGTCAGGGAAGAGGTTGAAAAGGGAGAAATTGTATCTTACGGCGAAGAGAAATTACCTGCAGGTCCGGCAGTTAAGGACTCTGATTCCATAATAGTTGTGGAGGGAAGGAGTGATATCCTGAACCTGCTGAGATATGGAATAAAGAATACCATAGCCGTGCAGGGGACAAACATCCCGAAAACCGTACAGAAATTATCCAGGGAACGCACAGTGACTGTTTTTCTTGATGGAGACCGCGGAGGAGACCTGATTCTGAAGGAGATGCTTCAGGTAGCGGAGATCGATTTCGTTGCCAGAGCTCCTCCCGGAACCGAAGTGGAGGAACTTACTTACAAGCAGATAGTTAAGGCTCTCAGATACAAAACACCGATAGATCAGTACCTGTCAATGAGGGGTATGTCCGATGAACTGAAGGAACTGACGGAACGCAACACACCGGAAAACCAGAACAAGCAGATCAAGAGAGGCTACGAGGACGCTAAGGCCGTTGTGGAGATAAAGTCCCTCAAATTTGACGAGGAAGAGAAAAAAGAGGAGAAGCTTCCCAAAGAAAAAGTTCCGGCTAAAATAGAGCAACCAGAACCGGAGGAAATACCGGGAAAAGTTGATTTAGCCAATACGAGATCTATTGAAAAGAGAGGCATAATCCTTACAAAGGATAAGATGACCGAGGTTTATAGCCACGATGGAAACATAATCGCAGCATTTCAGGTGGCTGAGGCAGTGGAAAAAATGAGTGAAATTACTTCTGGTGAGACAATAATCACCGGTGGTGTGATTTCTCAGCGCCTTGTTGATGTTGCCTTCAAGTCCGGGATAAAGAACATATACGGTGCCAAGTTGGGACACATAACCAAGAAGCCAACAGAAGTCAGGGTAATTTCATGGGAGCGCCATTCATAAATACTGACGTCAGGGATGCGACTGACACTTCTCAGATTCCAATACCGGCCAATCCTCTGGAAAGGGTTATAGGACAGGATGAAGCTGTCCGAATGGCGCAAATCGCAGCGAAACAGAGAAGGCATCTGCTCCTTGTGGGACCACCTGGCGTGGGTAAGTCGATGATCGCGCAGGCAATTTCGTTCTATATCTCGAGACCGCGCGAAGAGATCAGGGTCGTGCATAACCCACAATATCCGGAGAGACCATTCATAGAGATTAAGACTGGAGATCAGATAAGTCAGGAAAGAGAGGAACAGAACCTGGTTGAGGGAGAGGTCATCGATCCCAGGGATGCCCCGGTCAATGTTGCTGAAAGGCTTGGATACAGATGCCAGAGATGCGGGTATTATTCATTTCCGACTGAACCGACCTGCCCGAACTGCAGTAATCCTAAAATCCAGACATCTACGCAAGGTCCTTTCGGAGACGTTTTTAACGTTATTGGTGCTGCATTCGGCGTCCAGAACAATACTGAAAAAATCACATCGACGAGAAGGAACGGAGATCGGGAGGAAGTTATAGTCTACGAGCGTTTCGGTGACCACATAAGGATTCTGGATGAAAAAACGCTTGAACGAAGAAGAAAAATGGAAAAGAAAAGTCCGGGCAAAGTTATTGTGCCCATAGACAGGACTCCTTTCGTGCTCGCAACCGGCGCAAGCGAAACTGAACTGCTGGGAGATGTTAGGCATGACCCGTACGGGGGACATCCCCAGCTTGGTACCTTGCCATATGAAAGAGTGATAGCAGGTGCGGTGCACGAATCACACGAAGGTGTGCTTTTCATAGACGAGATCACCCATCTTGGAAACCTTCAGAGATTTATCCTCACTGCAATGCAGGAAAGAAGTTTTCCGATAACCGGGAGAAACCCGCAGAGTGCAGGAGCCAGCGTCAGGGTGGACAGGGTTCCTGCCAATTTCATACTCGTTGCGGCATGTAACATACGGGACTTGCAGTACATCCTTAGCCCGCTGAGATCAAGAATCGTCGGGAGCGGCTACGAGATGCTCATGGCAGTCTCAATGCCTGATATCCCGGAGAACCGCTTCAAATATCTACAGTTCATGGCTCAGGAAATAATAATCGACGGGAAGATTCCTCACCTGGCAATGGAGTCTGCTCAATTGATAATTGAAGAAGGCATCAGGCGGGCCAAAGAAATTGATCATAAAGATCATTCCCTGACTCTCAGACTGAGAGAGCTAGGCGGGCTGATACGGGCTTCCGGAGATATCGCTGTTTCAAAGAAAGGCAGTCTGATAGAGATCTCAGACGTGAAAGAGGCACTCCAGATGTACCTGCCGGTAGAGGAAAAAATAAAGAAATATTACGGCAACATGGGGGCCGCTGTATCGTCTGAGAGCACTCTCTCGCAGAGAAGTGAGGAGTATATGATGAACTACCATAACTACAGGGAAGATCGATCGTATGACTGATCTTTACGGCGGTTGCAATTTTTCATCAGCGATCAGGCAAAAATTTAACTATAATTCGCACTAACACATTTTCGATAGCAAAAATGAAGGTTCAGTACGTCTTGGCGATGGAAAAGCCTCAAACCCACTTTTTTAACATAACCATGAAAATTGAGGACTTCAACGAGGATAACATGCTTGTGACTATGCCCGCGTGGGCACCGGGCTCTTATGAAATCTATGACTTTGCAAGGTTTGTCAGGAACCTGAAAGCAGTTTCCGGAGAAAATGAGCTTGAAGTCGTGAAGAAAGATAAATCAACCTGGAAAATCGCTACAAAGGAAAGTCACTCGATCAGCCTGACGTATGAAGTGTACGCCAACGATCTGAGTGTACACACAAGCCAGATCGATTTCACGCATGCTTATCTCAACGGAACCAGTGTTTTCCTCTATGTGGAGGGTTATAAGGATCAGTCGGTTGAGTTAATAATAAGGCCATTTACAGGCTGGAAAATATCCACTGGTCTGGAGAAGCTCGGCGAAAACAGGTACAGGGCAATCAACTATGATATCCTGGCTGACTGCCCGATTGAAATAGGCCTGCACAGAAGCCTTTATTTCAATGTGGAGGGAAAGGAACACGAAATAGTGATCTACGGCCATGGCAATGAGAATGAGGAAAAGCTGATAGAGGATCTGAAAAAGATTGTCGAAGCGTATAACAGGATGTTCGGCCACCTGCCTTACAAGAGGTATGTGTTCATATATCATCTCGTTTCAGGAGATGATGATGTTGCCGGCGGGCTTGAACATCTCAATTCAACCACTATAGATGTCGACAGATTTATATTCTCTCCTTTTGATAAATACAAACAGTTCCTGTCGGTAACGTCGCATGAGTTTTTCCACCTCTGGAATGTCAAGAGAATCAGGCCACAGGAACTGGGTCCTTTCAATTACAAGGAAGAGAACTACACCACGATGCTCTGGATGGCGGAGGGGATCACGAATTTCTATGCATACCTGATCCTTCTGCGGGCAGGGCTCGTAGACCGGAAAGAATATCTGAAGCACCTTGCTGAGAATATGAGATTTCATGATTTCCTTCCGGGATCGGGCAACACATCCGCTTCAGAATCATCGTTCGATACGTGGATCAAACTTTACAAACCCACGCCAAACAATGTCAACAGCTACATATCGTACTACCTCAAGGGAGAAATGCTCGGATTCATGCTTAATACGAGGATCCTGGAAGTTACCAGAGGTGGCAAGACCCTTGATGATCTCTACAGGCACCTCATGGAAAAATTCAACCGGGATGGCAAGGGTTATTCTGAGAAAGACGTAATAAACTCTATCAGAGAGGTTACCGGACACGACTTCTCGGATTTTTTCCAGACTTATGTGAGGAAGCCGGGTAAAATTGATTTCTCCCAGGAACTGAAAAAGCTGGGCCTCATAATCGGGAAAGGATACCGGAAAGTGGACGGGAAGGAGCCCGAAAGAAAATCATATCTCGGGATAATCGTAAAGGGGAACGGGGGGCGTTATGTTGTGGATTCTGTTCTGGAGGGATCTCCTGCATTCGAAGCGGGACTCAATCCAAAGGACGAAATAGTAGCCGTTAACGGTTTCAGATTCGGGGACAGATTTCTGAAAGACATAAGAGAGGACTTCAAGAAGCTCAAGCTTGACAACCTCACCGATTACGATCCCGGCGGCAAGGTCAGGATCAACTTCTTCAGACGAGGCATGCTGATGGATGTGGAACTTACACTATCCAGTGCTCCTTACGAGTATTACGAAATACTGGATGATCCTCAACCGAACAATGGTTCGGAAAATCTCAAATCGAAGTTTCTTGTAACCTGAGAATATACTATATAATATTTATAGTTAGAAAAAATAGGCATCTCACATGCTGTTGATTCTCGAAGAATATTTTAAGGACCATCCAATCAAAAAAAGGATAGTGGAAGGACTCTACCGGAGAGGTATTTCGGTGGTCGACAGCAAGTTTTATTCCGATGGAATCGAGATCGCTATCAGCGAAGTTGCAAAGACATTTCGCGTGAACAGGAGAACAGTCTATGATACCATACGCCTTATTGAGGATACACCGTCAATAAAGACGGTAATGTCAAAATTGCTGCCTGCTACAGACATATCCCGTATTTCACCCCTCATGGGCGATCAGGTCGTTACCGTATCGATATCCCCCGGCTACTTCTCGAAAACCATGGCCGGTGTCATGGATGTGGCAAAGAGATATGGATCTTACGTCAGGGAGATTTACGGCAGGAATATGATCCGGAATGAGGTTTTCCTGAGGGCAATTTTCCACCATACTGTTCCGAAGAAAATCTTTGAAGAAATGAGCAAGATTGAAGGAGTTCAGAAGATACTCATTGAAACATCAGAAACTTTGGATGAGGACACAATCTGCAGTAAATGCGAAGTGAAGTTGTGCCCGGCTAAACTCTCTTCAGAACTGTTCAGTGAAACGCTGGCTGAAATTTAACGGCTCGTGCGCGAAGTGCCTTACTGTGGCTTCGGAAGGACTCCGACTTGATTATGCTGTTTGCAGATCGAAAATCTCAAAGTTTGTCGCCTTCGATAAAAACAATTATATATAATCATTAGTACTAGTAAAACGTGGAAGACCGGCGTTATGCACTGGTTAGACATATTTTTAAAGTTCTAACCCGAGACGGATTCAGAGTATCCAATCCCAATCTGGGAGGCCTGGTTAGTTTTGACCTTATCGCAAAAAGAGAGCGCCTCAAGTTCATCATAAAGGTTCTTCAGAATGTCGATACATTCAGAGGATCAAATGCTGAGGAAATGATCAGAATTTCAAAGCTCACTTATGCTGCCCCTCTCGTGATAGGAGAAAAAGCCGGAAGCGGCCCCCTGGAACGGAACGTGGTTTATTACCGGCATCACATCCCCATCCTGTCCCCGGAGAGTTTCTCGGACTACATTGGCGGGGAAAGGCCGTGCATATCTTCCGGCCCTGGTGGCTTTTACGTCTCCATGGATGTTGAAGTTCTGCACCGGAGAAGAGAAGAGCTAGGTTTCTCCATAGGTTATCTTTCAAACAAGATCGGAACATCCAGAAGATCAATCTCCCTTTACGAATCAGGTGGTGCTGTCACCATTGACGTATTCCTGAAGCTCGAGAAGATTCTTAATCGCGATCTCACAAAGGCTATAGACCTCCTCGAAATTGCCTCGCAACTGGAAATGCCGATTGAAGATTCCAGCCTTGAAAACGAGTTTTTAAAAGAGGTGATAAGCATAATGATGAATCAGGGATTTGATTTTCACACAATAAAGAAATCCCCGTTTGATGCCATAGTTCGTGAAAAGATGGAAAAATTCTTCCTGATTGGCCTGCTGGAGTCACTTGGCGAAAGGATAGAAAGGATAACTGCCATGAAGAACATCAGCCAGATATTTGAAAATGAGGCTTTCATCATCAGCCATTCCAGTACAGAAAAGGAAACTATTGGCGGGTGCCCGGTTGTAAATCTTTCGGAACTCAGGAATATAGGGGAAGTTGAGCGACTTCAGAGGCTGATAGAAAAGAGAAAGATTGCCTGATGTTTGTTAAGCTGATGTGTCACGACAGCAGGGTGCTCAACATTTTTTCCGGGGTAAAGGGACTCGTTTCCCACGGGAATGAACTCAGGAATTTACTTGACGCTGCCAGGCCCGCCATTGTAATGGTTTCCATATCGCCTCCAGAGGTTGATGGCCTGAAAATGTTTCTCAAATCTCCTTTTGAAATGAATCTCTCCGACTATGAGATAATCTATGGAGTCAGGCTTGCGAAATATGGAGAAGTTATGACCCCGCCACCAATATATATTGAGGCCGTGAAATACGCCGTGGATAACGCCAGGGAAATCTCGGGAATCGATATGGAAGAGGAAAAATACGGCGAGACTTACATAAAACATGTAAAAGGTTCTCATCTCATACGCCATTCAATCAGAAAAAAACGAATCCTGAATGCCGACTACCATGACACGACACCGTACGAGTTTGCCGAAGCATGGAATTCCAGGGTGAATTCGATAAAAGGGCTCTCACTGGTGGATATGGAACGTGCCGAGGACATGGCCGGGAAGATAGCAGATTTTCTCCATGGAGAATATACCGCGGATCATCTGATCGTGATTGATCACGAGTTTTACAGGCCCGTGGTTACCAGGCTGAACGCGAAAGGCTGCATGGGTCCGGTTACCGGCTAACTCCTGTATCCCTTGAAAATTATGTAAACTTCCTTGCTGGCGTCCCTCGAAGCCGCTACTTTTGTGATTTTTGAATACTGAAACATTCCTGACCATTTGTTTACGAACTCAGTTGTCAAATCACCGTAGAACTGTTTCACAACAACAAAACCTCCGGCACTGAGAAACTCAGTAGCCAGTTTCATCACTTCCTGGCATATGAGGTATGAAGAGGCATGATCGATGTCGTTGTTGCCGGAAGTGTTGATCATTGCGTCGGAAAGAATGCCCTGGAAGGTATCGATAGAGTTCCTTTCCATTTCCTCCCTGATTCTCCCGGGGAGCTGTTTAGTTCCCACTTTCCCTTTCACGAATATTACCCCTTCCAGCGGATCCATCTGATTCAAGTCCACAGACATTACTTTCGACCTGGTTATGCTGCTTATAATCTGGCTCCAGCCTCCCGGGGATGAACCAATTTCAAGAATTCTCTGGCCTTCAGACAGGAGGTTGAATTTTGTCTGCAGCTCTATCAGCTTAAATGCAGCCCTGCTCCTGTATCTTTCTTTCTTGGCAAGGTAGTAATAACGGTCTCTGTGATCAGGCATTTATACGGTTATTCTCCAATGAACTTCTTGTATTCCTTTGCAGACATGGACGCATTCTCAGGCCCTGTTTTCCTGATCTTTACCATCCAGTAGGCGTAGGAATCCTGATTCACCAGTTCTGGTTTGTCAACGAGTTCCTTATTCACTTCAATAACTTCGCCTTCAACGGGGGAGAAGACATCCTCGGCTGATTTCACGGATTCGATCGTGAGCAGTGTTTCCCCGGCTTTCTTCCTGGAGCCAATCTGCGGCAGCTCAATGAAGACTATATCCGTGAGCTGGCTCTGGGCATAGTCTGATATCCCCATAACAATGGTGCTGCTTTCCGCGCTGAACCATTCGTGGGTTCTGGTATATCTTAATTCTTCAGGTATCTTGGACATATTGTCATTATCTTAAGATGATATATAATTATTTTATGGGATGGAGGAACAGTTCAACAAATGCGACCCGATCTTCCGGATGCATGTAATACTGAACTTCAGCACGATATGCCTTAAATAATGAGTCACGGATGACATAATGTTGAGGATATTCATAGCGAGTTCCATTGATCGATTCCCGGGTTTAACTCCGCTTATTGAGGAACTGGAAAGCATAAAAGGTAGCAGACCGGTCAGGACCCGCGAACTGCATCTCACCTTCAGTTTCATAGGCGAGATATCCGGGGCTGAGCTGCGCGTGATTCAGGATCGGTTTGCCGAACTTCAGTGTGACAGGTACATTCTGAAACTTTCAGGACTGGGGTCATTCCCCGCTGCCGGCAGGGCAAGAGTTCTGTTCATCAATGTTGAACAGAACGCGGAGATCATGGAAAACTGGCTGAAAATATCCAGCTTAACGGGAAATACGGTATCGCCTGAAAGGGAATTCATTCCCCACATAACCGTCTGCAGGTTCAGGATTCCATGTGACACCCGTCCCCTCGTGACGAAATACAAATATATGGGTTTTACACAGCAGATCCAAAAAATATCAATATTCAGGAGCGTTCTTTCAGGAGACGGCCCGGAATACGACGAGATCTGTGCGCTTCAATTGAAGTAGGTGGTCTTTTCGGGATCGTCGACCTTCTTCTTTGCTGCCATCAGCTCATCGTCCCCGAATTCTATGGCAATTAAACCGGAGACCGGTATGAGACGCAGGATGCTCTTCTCCTCCTCCCCCTTAATCCTGAAACAGACAGCGCCTTCCTCTCCCAGGAGAGTGTAACCCACAAATTCGCCGGTAGTCTCCATTGGTTCATCCCTACCGCTGTTTGAAACAACTTTGTATTTTCCGCCTTTCTTGATTTCGATCAAATCCATATTAATCAACAACTCTGACAACAGGGACAGGTTAATTTTCATCTGATCCCCCTCGGACGCTCATTCAAAATGTCATATAAAACTTTATGATTTTATAACCCTATGGCTTTGATTTGAGGCGCGATAACTGCCATATGTGTTCCACTGTTTTCCGGTAATTATCGATTGCCATCTTCAGGTTGACTTCAACCCAGTTCCATGCCCTCATGATATCTCCGGACCTCAGCCTGTATTTCTTTGTTTTCCCGTCCTGCACCTCTTCCAGTATATCCATGGATTTCAGCTTGTTAAGGTGCCTGTACAGGGTTGTCCTGCTTGTCTTGAGATATGCCAGTAGTTCTTCTCCTGTCCAGTATCTGTCGGAATTCAGAAGGAAGCACTCCTTGAACAGCCTGAAATAGGCAGACCGGGATATCACCTGTAAATCTGTGCCAGGCTTAAGCCTTGGAATGTAACCAATGTCCGAGAGGAAATATGCAATGTTCTTGTCAATGTCTTCATCCAGAACCCTGGTCGGTGTTGATACCACTGTCATCTTGAACATAATACCTTTCTGCCTAACGGTACAAAATTAATAAATCTATAGACTCCGGAACTTCAGCCTGCTCGTTTCAAATTCCGGTTACAATTGCGATCAGCCCTGTTACCATGAACTCAACGCCTATGGACGCAAGAAGAAGTCCCATTATTCTTGATATTATGAGAGACCCCGTTTTGCCCATTCTCTCAAAGAGAGGAGTGGACAGCCTCAGGATGATGTACGAAAAAATCAGCACAGTTATTATCGCAACAAGCACAACAAGTTTCTCAATCGGCCCGTATCCGCTCGTATTGAAATATATTATGGCAGTCGTTATTGTTCCAGGACCGGCGAGAAGCGGTGTCCCAATCGGTACAACGCCTATGGCCTCCTTCTCCAGTGACTCGTCTGTTTCCTGCTGCGTAAGCTTGGTACGCGAGGTTTTCCCCTGGAGCATATCAAAAGCAACAATGAAAAGCAAAGCGCCACCTGCTACCTTGAAGTCGGAGATGCTTATTCCAAGGACGGAAAATATATAGACTCCCAGAAGCATGAAACCCAGTATCATGCCGGTCGCAACCATGATGCTCCTGAATATCACCCTTGACTTTTCCTTCTTCGTATAATTTTCTGTCAGTACCATAAGTGTCGGTACTGCCCCTATGGGATTGAGAATCGCAAAGATGGTCAATACCGTGGAAATATAGAGGAATATTAAGACAGTCAATCTACAAAGTTATAGATTTACAGCCTAAATTACTTTCGGGAATGTTACAGTTGTTGTTTCAGGCACAGCTTGCGCACTGTTTTTACAGCCGGGTATTGTATTTATATAGGCTAAAGATTGGGGAGGGATGGTTAATGCCAATTTTCTCAAGAAAATAATGGTTGTTGGAGAAAAAAGCGTGCTTCAGCAGCTTACCCGGTTTATAGACCTGGCAGTTGACTCTACAGGGGCCCTCAAAGAGATGCTGATGACAGAGGAAAACAAGAAGAGCCAGCTTAATGATAAAATAAAGTCCATAGAGAAAAAGGGCGACACACTCTGCATGACAGTTAAGCAGCATATAACGGGTGGAGCAATAAGCTCCAACCTGATGGATAATCTTATTACTCTTGTTGAAACCTGCGATGACCTGCTGGATAAATCCTATTTCGTCAGCCGTGAATTCAAGCGCGTTCATGAAAATAAACATAAGTTTGACGACCAGGCCAGAGCCATTCTGAGGGATGGATATGACGTCTGCGTGAAAATCCTTGATAATACCCTTATAGCCCTCGGGGAGGTCAGGATATTGCTTGAATCCAGGGACACAAAAGACATGCAGGAATCCAGGGCAAAGATAGAGATTCTTGAGGAAAAAGTTGATGATCTGAAGGATAACCTGATTGATGAAGTATACAATAATGCAGACAGTTTACCATACCTCATTTTCATTCACCTGATAGAGCTGGCCCATAAACTCGATGACATGCTGGATGACTGCGAGGATATCTCTGATCTTGTGCAGACCATTAACATCTCGATAACCAGGTAAAATGTTATACAGTTATCTCATCATCCTGCTTTCAGTGGTACTGACCGCGCTGGTTTCGGGAAACAACCTGTCCGCAGCGGTGGGAACACTCATAGGCTCCAGAATCGTCTCGAGGATCGGAGGTATCATAATCGGGATACTCGGCTTCACTTCCGGTCTCCTGATACAGGGGGAAAGTCTCGCTGACACCGCGACGAAGCTGATACCGAGATCCAGCGAAATCATAGTATTCGCACTTCTCATTGCCCTTATCATTTTTGCGCTGGCCACATACTTCCGTGTTCCGCTTTCACTGATCATGGCACTGGTGGGAGTCTCAATAGGGCTTTCATACAGATTCGGGTATCCCGGGCATACCTACCTGATCAGGATAATAATTCTGACGTGGATAATTGCACCTCTGGCTTCAATAGCCCTGGCATTTGTCATGAACAGGAAACTCACAGGCCTGCAGCCCAGAAACGTCTGGAATTTTGCATTATCATTGAAACTGGCACTTGTGGCAGTATCCTTCCTCACCGCATTTACACTGGGCGCCAACACGCTCGGCTTCATAGAGCAGATATCCGGACTGAACGGCTTCGGCGTGATTTACATGATCATCGGCATCATCCTGGGATCAGTCTTCCTGAGCAAAGGCGTAATCAGGAGAGTCGGGCAGGAAATGTATCTCATGCGATATACCAATGCTTTTGTGGCGCTGATAGTCTCCTCCGCGCTTGTTGAGGGAGCGACACTGATCGGACTACCCCTCAGTAACACCCAGACCCTGACCTCCAGCGTTTTCGGAACCGGACTTTCTTATCGGAACAAGCTCATGGAGATCAGGCCTTTTCTGATCACTGTTGCCACCTGGATACTGTCTCCGGTGCTTGGTGTAATATGCGGACTACTGGCCTGACAGAGGATCGTAGTCGAATATGGTGGTTTTGGATATTTTCTCCATATAATTATAGAATTGCCTGATGAAACGGCGCCTGTACTCATCGAAATTCGTCGGGTAGTACAGGTACTGTCCCCTTGACTTGAAAACTCCCGCACCGACAATATTCCTGACAAGGTCCTGGAAATCCCTTCTTATCTGGTCCTTTCTTATCCCGATTGAGTTTTCATAGGCGTCATTCAGGCTGTGCGCCATGATTAGATTCCTGTTTATCGGCGGTTTGAGGAGCAGGTTTCTTGTGAGGAATAGCGACTTGATCAGCGGATCAAGATCCGGGTGATACGGTGAAGGGAAATTGATCATTCTTGGAGCTTCCGCGCTGGCCAGCCTCACTACGGCTTCGAATCCTTCCGTCGATCCTCCCGTGAATTTAAGAGTCCCTGACGGTACATTCATGGAAATTGCCGGATTCTGGCTGTCGCCTGCGGTTTTTACGGTCTTTCCCGGAGCGAGGAGCTTAACTGCCCTGATTCCGGATCCGAACCTTTCCTGCAGCCCGTCAATTATTTCAGTCACTATGGAACGTTCCGGAGCTTTTCTGTCTTCAGAGAAAGTATAGAAGAGGAAATTCCCGATTTGCATCGCACCGGATCTCCTGCCGGCGAGAATGTACCATGCAGGCGAATGAAGACCTAATTCCAGCGGCATCAGGCCGGTAATTTCATGCCCGGCCTGCAGCCTTGAGAATACCTCGCTTATTATTGTGTGATTGTTGAGATTTGTGCGGAATGCCGCATTCCTGTCACTGTAAGTTCTAGTCATTTTGAATCAGCCTTTCCGTGACATCCATCAGTTTTATGCCGAAATCCAGTCGCGTTTCCGACTGGAAATTCAGGAGAACGTGGCCTTCATCAACCATTATGCTGCCTCTCTCGCCGGATCTGCCAGTGAAAGCTATTCCGTAAGGGGGATAAGGCCTGAATGAACATTCACGCGCGAAATGTGAAGATAATGCGGAACTCAGGCTCATGATGTTCTTTACTCTCCCGCCTATCTCCATCGGCCTGACTATGGCAACATCGTCATCGTTTCTCTTTGGAGTGAATGCCCGGAACACATCCTCGTACACCCGGCTCTGTCCCATGACTCCCGCCGACATTTCGAATATCAGCCCGGCACTCCCGGCATCGGGATTATGCAATGTGAAGGTCATTTCACTGTCTACGTGGATTCTGCAATCTGAATTTGCAAAACCAAAACTGACCGGCCACCTGGAGAGGTCGCCTGATGCCTCGAGCCACATCTTCTCCGCCAGAGACGGGTCGTCCATCACGTTGCTGACAGTCGCGTCTCCCCTGGACAGGGTCAGGCCTGTCATGGCGTATCCGTGTTCAGCGGCCAGCCCGGGGAACATCGAGAATGTTCTGGAAAATACCCGGATCCTGTGTACCTGGCCTGATGCAGCAGATGTGGAAAGATAACGTTCATTTTGTGCCATAGCCACTTTGAAATGTTCCTGCACAGGTATCATGAACACCCTCGGGGACTGATTCTGCATCGTGAGAGGGCTCGTGTCTGAGGCAAAAAATAACAGTCTGACATAAACACGTCCCTTCCTTCCGATTATGTTTATGTTCTGGCTGAAAAGCTCCATGAATTCTTCCTTGTTCAACTCATGAAAGTAAGCGAGCGACGCTAAAAAAAATTTGTATCCGTAATCACGAATGCGACAGGTTCACAGATCGCCGTTCGCGAGAAAATCCCTGATGTCATCGTCACTGTACGGACCTTCCACGGCTACCGGGAGCATAATAGGCTCTTCGACAAAGCCACCGTCTTCATATTCCTCCGATATATTCTCCAAATGCACTTCAAAAGTGTCAGGATAGGATTCTGTTGTTTCATCTTCCAGTTCACCTTCTCTGGCGTACACTTCGTCAAACCAGATTATGTAACAGTGACCTCCGAATTTGTACACTTTCCTGTGGTCTGAATCCATGCTCAGCTTGCTGAGGCTGTTCTCTGTCAGCAGCCCGTAAATGTAGCCCACCAGGACAGCCTCCTGAAATGTGCCCTGCCCGCCGTACTCTTCGTCTCCGAGGGTATGGAATTCGGACATTATTTCATACAGCAGCCTTGCATCAAGTTTCAACGTCATGATCACCCGGGTCCGGGAACTGTTCTCCCCTTATCCTCAGATATTCCTTATGTCCCGATCATTGTAAAACTTATTCACTTTGATTTATGTTCGAAAGAAATCTCAAATCAATTATATATTCAATGATACTGATTGTTCTGTGCAGGTGAAAGCGACCATGAAGATTCCGGCATCTCTGTGCCTGAGATGCAGAGGCGCCAAGATGTTATGCGGCCTTTCATACTGCCCGATATCGGTAAAGTACATGACGCAGCCCGGCCTGAAAATGGTCAGGGGGAACACACTCAGCGGAGCGTCTCCTCCAAGTATCTTCGTGGGAAGATACGGCTATCCTAAAGTCAAGATGTATCCTTCGACTCCCCTGGTTCACGGTGATACTTCCCTCTACGAAGACCCCAAGGAATGGATGAACATTCCTCTCGAGAAATTTCTCTCAATGAGGCTTTCCATGATCAGGGGCGGTGTGGACGTTGAAGTGGGCCAGGCTGTTGATCCCACGAGACTTTTCCATGAAATACAGCTCATGGCTCTTTCTGAGAAATCTGTCGAGGTGGAGATGGTGCTGGACAGAAACATTTCGGACAAAGATGTCATACTGGATGAACATACTCCCCCAATGGGCCCGTCGGCACCGGTCAGGAAATTTACTGCAGATTATTCAGCACCGGACCTGCACATGGAAAAGGTGTACGGGGATACCGACCTGAAGGCAATGGATGCCATGATCTATCTGTATTCCAGCGGACAGGATGTTTCCAAAATTTCCAGGATACTGAGCGTTGGCGCGGTAGGCCAGAAAAATTCCAGGAAAGTTGTCCCGACCAGGTGGTCAATAACCGCCGTTGACAAGAACCTCTCGGATCACGTTGTTGAAGACGTTAAGGACTACAGGCAGATAGATAAATTCATCGCATTTGTGAGGGGGACTCCCGGAAATCTTTTCATGGCTGTGCTCACCCCGTCCAACTGGATATACGAATGGGGAGAGTCCTGGTTTCCGGGCAGCACGTGGAACCAGTGGGGAGAAGAGGCATACGTGGAGATTGACGATGAGGGTTATTACGGCAGGACCGATTATCCGGGAATAGGGGGCTGTTATTATTCAACAAGGCTTGCAACGGCAGAAAAATTCGCTTCAATGAAGAGAAGCGGCGGAGCAATAACCTGGCGGGAAATTTATCCCGGTTTCAATCTCCCGGTAGGAGTATGGTACGTCAGGGAGAACATGAGGGCACTCTTCAACTCGGATCCCGTTGAATTCGATACCCTTGACATGGCACTTGCGTATATTTCCAGGTTCATGAAGGTCCCCCTCCAGAAGTGGACTGCAAAATCAAATGTGGTCAAGACCCTGAAATACAACAATCTTGACAGGTTTTTCATGATCTGAGATGAAAATCGTAGAATATGAAGCGAAAAAGGGAATTTCCAGATCGAATTTGCCCGAACTGGATTACGCTGTGAATCCCTACAGCGGATGCCAGCACAGGTGTCTCTACTGTTTCGCCATAAACTTCACCTCCGTGCCCGAAGCCAGGGAAAACTGGGGAAAAGTTGTGTACGTCAAGACGAATATCGTGAAATTATTAAAACGGGAAATAAACGGCATGAGGCGCGGAACTGTCGGCATTTCCACCATAACTGATCCGTATCAGCCCGCGGAAGCGATATACCGGCTGACAGGGAGTGCTGTTGAACTGCTGGCAAAAAACGGGTTTCGTGTAACCATCCAGACCAAGTCCCCGCTTGCGAGGAGGGACATGGAAATTTTCAAACGCTACCGGAACAGCCTCGACCTTGGGGTGACAATAACTACTCTCGACAGGAAAAAAGCCCTGATAATTGAGCCACAGACGCCGTCTCCTCAAGAAAGAGCCAGATTGCTTATGGAACTGAAAGAAGAGAAAATCCCTGCGTGGATATTTCTGGGTCCGATAATCAGGGAATTCAACGATAATTACGAGAATCTGGATGGAATTTTCTCCCTTGCCTCCATGACCGGATCAAGAGTGATCTATGATTTCTACTCCCAGTATGACGGATCGAAGGAACTGATGATGAGAGAATTTCCCGGATATGTTTCCGGCGAGGCGTTTCATGGTGATAGATCATGGCAGTCCGGAGTCACGAAATTGATCGAGAACATGGCAGGGGAGTATTCCGTGAAATGCAACAGCCAGGCCGATGAATGGGTGGCCTCCAAAACGCAGGCCGGCCAGAGTTTTCTTTGAAACCATGCCTGTTCATTGCAGCAAAGACATTTTCCGGTGCCTGTGCCCTGCCTTCAGGACGATATCCCGGACATTTCCTCTGCTTCAGCAGGTGCCTCAAGCCATTCAGATTGTTTCCGTTTTCTTGTGCCGTTCAGGAAAATTGCAGGAGGCTAAAGATAAAACTTTTTCAGGGAATTTAGATGGTCCCGGTGATCTCCAAGTATGCCTGACAGTTTGGCGACTGTCCTGGCGTTATCATACCTGAAACGTTTGAAGACCAGTTCGTCGTTCTGCGTGTCGAGCATGGCGTACATAGGCATCCAGTTTCCGTCCCTTGGTTGACCGGAGCTTCCCGGATTTATGATTTTCCCCCTGTACAGCATCGGAAAATGCGTATGCCCGACCATGATGTAATCAAACTTCCGGTAACTGGCATTTTTCCAGATCATCTCGGCCTCCGTGGAGAACAGGTAACCAAAAAGATTGTTGTTGGGGGAAGCATGCGTGATCAATACTTTCCTGCCATCTATCTCTATCTCGTCCTGCTGCTTCAATCCGGACAGCCTGGAAATATCCCCGGTCGAGAGATATTTTCTTGTTATGAATTCTCTAGTAAATTCACTGAGATCGTGCATTTCTGCTGCACATCTGCAGTCTTCGTTTTCTGCAGCCGCATAATCATGGTTGCCCATGACCATGTAATCGGCTTCCTGAAAAACAAGGTCAAGGGTTTCAGCCGGTTCCGGACCGTAGTCAACGATGTCGCCAAGGAAAATTGCCTTGTCGTACGACTCCCTGTTAATCAGCGCTTTCAGGGCCTCGAAATTTGAATGAATGTCTGAAAAAATCAGGACCTTCATGTCCAGCCGATACGATAATAATATTTATCATTATCAGCAGTGCCGGGAAGCCGAACTCTTTTTTAGGGGTGCCCGAATTATATGCCATGGACGATTTGAAAGGTAAACGTGGCATCATTACGGCAGCCAGTTCCGGAATAGGACAGGCCGTTGCCAGGGTGCTGCATGAAGCTGGTGTTGAATTGCTTATCAGTTCAAGCAACCGGGACAAAATTAAGCTGTCCGCGGAAAATATCGCCTCAGGCGGAGATGCAAAGGTCATATGGCAGAAATGCGACCTGAACAGCAAAAGTGATCTTCACTCAATCCGCCAGACCGTCCAGAAACAGTTTGAAACCCTGGATTACATAATAGTTAACTACGGAGACCCGAAAATTTCAGAATTCCAGCAGTTGACAGATGAGGACTGGTCCACTTACATGAATATGTTCATAGGTGCAACCACTACTCTTGTCAGGGAGCTCCTCCCCTTCCTTCAGAAACCCGGAGGGAGGATCATATTCATCACGTCGATGACGACAAGGGAAGCATACGAGGGTTTCTCCCTTTCCGGATCCTTGAGGGCCGCCATAGTCAATCTTGGAAAGATTCTCTCACTCGAACTGGGTCCAGCGGGAATTAACGTGAATTCCATTTCCCAGGGATATTTCCTGACGGACCGGCTCAAGGCAGTGCTGGAAAAAAATTCAACAAAGAACGGTACGGATATGGACGCAGAACTTCAGAAGATCAAGGATCAGATTCCTCTTCGAAGAATCGGGGAACCCGAGGAAATCGGCCGTCTCGTGGCATTCTTATGCTCAAGCGATGCCTCTTACATTACGGGAGCCAACATACCGATTGACGGTGGAATAACAAGATATCCCTATTGATTACCTCTGATTATCCCATATTGCATGCCATAATCCGGCATATGGCTCATAATTTATTCGTATCACGAATGAATATCATCAATTAATGTATTTAATGTAAAAAAAGTTTAATTATCTCCCTGTTCATGTTACGGGATGAAGATCAACGGAATCTATGATCTGTCCGTTACGCTCAGGACTAACATGCCCGCGTGGCCGACAAACCCCCTTATAACCATTAATCCTGTTGGAACGGTAGCCAGGGACGGTTACAGCGTTGAATCTTATGCCTCCGCTACACACAGCGGAACTCATATAGACGCTCCGTCGCACATGATTGAAAAGGCAAAAACTGTTGATAAGGTGGAACTCGACAAGCTCATTGGCGAAGGCTACTGTATAAGACCGGAACTCAACGGGAGAGAAATTGGCAGATCTGCCCTGGCCGCGGTGTGGAAACCTGAATATGACGGAAAGATAATCCTTATTAACACCGGGTGGGACAGGAAGAGAGATTACACGAAGGAATTCCAGTTCAATTTTCCCGGGCTTGCCATGGATACTGTTGATTTCTTCGTGGAACACAGGACAAAGGTAATCGGCATTGATACCCTGGGCATAGAGCCGTATGATCACTCTGACTTCAGGGTACACAAAGCACTTCTTGTGCATGATATGGCTTTCATCGAAGATATGGCTAACCTGGATCAGTTGAAGGAAGGAAAAAAATACCTGGTCGTGGCATTACCGCTCAAGATTGAAAATGGTAGCGGGGCAATGGCAAGAGTCGTTGCCCTGGATGTAGTTTGAGGTGTTGAAATGACGGAAGAAAAAGGAACATACAAGAAGGGGCTTGGATTCTGGCACGTAGTTTTTCTGACCATCGGGGCAATACTGGGACCGGCTGTCGCATACATACCGGTAACCGTTCTTGCTGACGGTG
>JAMDBW010000053.1 GCA_023487765.1 Thermoplasmatota archaeon
TTCTCGAAGGTGTACAGAATAGTCAGGGGAAAGAAGGAAACACTGAGCGAGATACCTGCAAGTGTTGAAAAGATAGACGTGATGCTCGGAACAGATATATTCCCTAAAAGATTGCGGAGTTAAGGTTTTAAATGTACCGTGCGAAACTGATCATAACTTTTGGAAAAATTTGGTTTTGCGGGCTATCTTTACGTTCCGAAAAGGCATGCCCATTCTTGATTCCTGATGAGGGGTCTACGATCATTTATCATGAATATAAATTATGAGCCGCGTAACGTCCACGGAATTTGTGGGCAAGCCGTTGAGAAAGTGATGTTGAATTCCTTACAGCTTTGAGATCACGTCCTTTCTGAGCTGCCACTTTACGGCCTTTCCAACTGGGTTTCTGGGTATCGACCCTATTATTTCCAGCCTTTCCGGCCATTTATATTTTGCAACGCCATTTTTTTCCATAATTTTTACAATGTCTGCCAGTGCCACAGCTGATCCTTCCCTGAGAACCGCATAAACACAGACTTTTTCCCCAAGCCGTTCATCCGGCATACCTATTGCAGCAACGTCGAGAATTCTCGGGTCCCCCTTTATCAAGTCCTCAATTTCAGCTGAGCTTATGTTAAAGCCTCCTCGGATAATGATATCCTTCGCGCGGTCGAAAAAGGCTATTCTCTTATCGTCAACTATTCTGAACAGATCTCCCGTACGGAAGAATCCTTCTTTGTCGAATGCCTTCTCATTGAGGCCCGGATCATTATAATAGCCTGGAATCGTGAGTGGACTCTTGAAGCATAATTCGCCAACTTCACCGGGCTCTGTGACTTCATTTCCACTTTCCGCATTGACTATCTTTGTTTCCAGTGCCCTGAAAAAAGGTATTTTCGAATCGTTTTTCATCCTTGGCCACGGAAATGTGCTTGCCCTGCTCTCCAGATCCGGTATAACTTCTGAAGTGGAGAAAAGTCCGGTGCCTTCGTTCTGCCCCCAGACATTAATGGATTCTATTCCCCAGCGTTTCTTGAATTCAAGGAACGTCCATGGAGAAGGCTGCGAAGACCCCTGTGTAAAGAGTTTCACCGAAGAGAGATTGAATTTGTCCACATCAGGATGTTTGAGCATTGCTACTGCAACTGCAGGCACTGCCAGTGTGAAATTCACTTTTTCCTGTATGAGCTGCCTGAAGTACATTGTGGGATCGAAAGGGTGATGAAGAACCATTGTTCCAGCTACAATGAGCCATGGGACAACCCCGACGCCTATGCCGGTCATGTTGACGAGCGGGGCAGGATTCATGATTACGTATCCATCCTGCAGTATCCCTCCCGGATGCCTGCTATCGAAAAAGTATCTGAGAAATCCCCAGTTGTTATGGCTCATCGGGCAGGCCTTAGGTTCCTTTTCTGTGCCCGAGGTCCACTGTATCGTGGAAACATCATTGGCATTGAGTGAGGCTGTTCTGTCCTCCAACTCATTGCTCACGCCATGGGTTGTCATTGCCGACCTTGTCCGGTCAAGGCTGATCACTTTTTTTGGATGCCCTGTTTCCTTCCCGATGCCTTCTGCCATTGCACAATGATCGAAACCTCTGAACATTGTGGACACAAACACATTCGATCCGGTTAATTTGAAAACGTATCCCAGCTCGTGGGATCTCCACTGCATTGGCACCGGCGATATTGCTGCTCCAATCCTCCAGGCGGCAAGGTACGTTGTGAGAAGTTCATTTATGTTTGGCAGCTGAATGCTGATTACGTCGTCTTTTTCGACTCCGATCTCCATGAAAAATGATGCAAGCCTGTCCACCCTGTTTCTAAGCTCGCCGTAAGATATTCTTTCCGGCTCCAGTCCAACAAGATCATGCTTGTTAAGGGCGTCAATGATGGCTATTCTCTCCGGATTCTTCACGGAATCCTCAATAAATCTGCCAATGAGTGTTTTGTTGTCCCACCAGCCTTCCTTTGTGTATTTCTCTATGGTTTCCCTGCTTGCGAGTATTGTCATGAACATGACTACACATAATGTTCATATTAATTTTTTTCGAAGAATGTTAATACTGATGCTATTTCCAGTCCGGCGCACCATGCTTCAGGAAAGTCCCCTCCCGGTATTCCCTGAAAGCGCGGATCAGTTCTGATTCCGTATTCATAACAATAGGCCCATACCAGGCTACTGACTCGTTGATCGGCCTGCCTGTGAGAAGGAGGAACCTGGCAGGCGAAACGTCCGTTGTAAGAATTATATTTTCGCCTTCCCTGTCAAATACCACAGTCTTGCCGATATCTGCCCTGGTCTTTTCAGGACCGAACAAAGCATGGCCTTCGAATACGTAAATCAGTGAAGTGTGTCCTGGTTTCACATAGAATTCCAGCGACGACTCTTCCGGTACGGTGATATCCATAAATTGTGTGTCGGTCTTCAGGTCGTTTATGGGACCTTTCTGATTCTTTACCTTTCCCGAAATAATTTTTGTCTTCGTACCGTCGTCTGCCATCACTACTGGAATTTCAGAAGAAATAGCATCACGATATCCGGGTCGGGTCATTTTGTGGCTGGACGGAAGGTTTACCCATAACTGGAATCCATTCATCTTTTTATTCTCTTCCCTGGGCATTTCCTGATGAATTATGCCACTTCCGGCTGTCATCCACTGGATTCCGCCATTAGTTATCGTTCCCTTCGAACCGGTGCTGTCTTCGTGTTCCACTCTTCCCTCCAGAACGTACGTAACGGTTTCAATTCCCCTGTGGGGATGCCATGGAAATCCCGCCATGAATTCTTCCGGATTGCTGGAATTGAAGTTGTCAAGCAAGAGGAACGGATCTATACGGTTGTCTGTGAAATAAGTGAAGGCCCTGTTTAATACAACTCCGGCACCGTCGCTGGTCCTGCTGGCATCGATCAGGCTGACAACGCGTTTCAAGTGCTGCATATATTACAACTTCCAGGCTTTAATTTGTTTTCCTTTATTATCAACCATAACCTCTTTACTTAAGAACTTTAGATTTAGAGGTGTTAACCAGATTACCACACAAACATCACCTGACTTAAACGGGCTTGTAAATTTTGTAAATCTGTCTCCCTTATATAGCTTGAAACCCATGATAATCCATGATGAGGTGCCCAACGTGTCTTGTTGAACTTGAAGGTGGATTTACAGAGCTTGGCAGGCATATTTTCAATCAGCAGATCCAGAATGATGCCGGCCATATAACATGGATCAACAGGTACGTTGGCAGGAGCAGGACTGATGAGGATGCTTTCATCTCAAATGTTACTGCAGTATTTCAGAATGAGTCCCTGAAAGAATGGATTGTTCACCAGTTTGTCAGGAAATTCTATGGCGCTGATCCGCATCAGTTCATCCTCGCGATGCAGAGACCGTCAAAATTTGTTCTTTTAGGGTATGCATATGAGCATCACCACTTCCTGAAACAGTGGGTAAAATCGTGTGCCAGTATAATTTCCAACACGGACATCGAAGAGGTGCAGCACTATGAACTCGATAATATATCATCAGAATGGCATGGGGCTGGAAGTACGATCCCGTCCCATCATGAACTGTTATTGAGAATGGGTGAATCATACGGTGTGAAAAGAGAGGATATTTACGCCACTGAAGCTCTTGACTCTACAAAACTGGCAATATCTACATGGGATTACATCTGCAGAGATTTGACATTTGTTGAGGGTATGGCCGCAATGCACTCACTGGAGTTAATCGCAAACAGGAATATCAGGAATTATGGCTCGTCCGTCTGGTATTTTAATCCGGAAATACTGAGTGATGGCAGCGTTACAATGGAGACTGCGGAATTCCTGAAGGAGGGGTACCATGCTGATGTTATTCATTCAGAGGTTGCCCTTGACCTGATAGAGAAATATTCCAAAAAGCTGAACCTTGTCCAGCCTGTTCAGGCCATAGTAATGAAATCAATGGAGGAATTTGATAATTACCTCAACGCGAGACTCGAGAGAGGTGCGATGCTTGAAAACAAATAATACGGAAGGCTGTGGATTGTGCAACGCCACATGGGGAGAGTACTGGAGAGATATAGACGGCGAGAGCATGTTTTTCTGCTGTGATGTGTGTGCGGACATATTTGAAACAATGGTGAATAAAATTAAGGAAAATACCGGCTGGAGTTCCATTGACAGAGTGGACCTGGTCGGTAATTACAACAAGGGCAGGGAATGCAGTGCAAAAAAGGGAAATGACGAGTTTAAGTATTACTTCAGGACCTATTCCAATGGAAAATTTATCACTTTTGAAAAAAGGTAGGGGGAGAGGGGTGCATTTCCTATGGAAGTAATTTAGGCCTGCCCATGGTTGCATCTATCAACAGGCCTCTGACAGATATACTTACATGAGTTCCTGATTTACTATCTTCCCTGTTTACAAATCCGAGAGCTATAGGGGCATCAAGGACTGGTGAAATTGTTCCACTTGTAACAACTCCTATCTTCCTGTCATTCAATAGAATTTCACTGCCGGCTCTTGGAATAGATTTTCCATTCAGTTTGAATCCTCTGAAAATATACTTGCTATTACTTGAAATATGATCTTTACCGATGAAATTTGAATCATTATTCACGATAAATGATATGGAGCATTCATAAGGATCCCTGTCATAATTGAAATCAACACCTGAAAGAAGCATCCCCTTCTCCATCCTTAAAGTATCCCTTGATCCAAGGCCACATGGAAGCCCTGAATATTTACCTGTCACTTCAATCAGTTTTTTCCATACATTAATTGCATCATTCGCGCTGATTATTAATTCAACACCAGTCTCACCAGTATAACCAGTTCCAGAAACAATAAGTTCATTTCTGCCGGTTATCTTGTTATTGCTGTACTTTCCGTTGAATACTTTAAATTTAAAATTTCCCGGAAATTCCAGTCCCATCTCTTTGATGACTTCAATGCTCCGTGGTCCCTGAACAGCAATACATGCAATATCACTCGATATATTATTTATATTTACTGAATAATCTTTTTTATTTTTTAACATCCAGTTATAAATTATATCAATCATTGAAGCATTTGGAACCAGGAAGTATTTATCCTTCTCCAGACGGTATACTATTGTATCATCTATAATCTTTCCATCTTCATTCAGGAAAGCGGTATATGTCGCTTCACCTGGTGCTAGATCTGAGATTCTTGTGGGAAACATACTGTCAAGAAAATCACGGGAATCTTTTCCTTCAACTATTATGTCACCCATATGGGAAACATCAAAAATTCCAACATTTTTCCTTACTGCCATGTGCTCTTCAAGAATTTTTGTGTACTGGAGAGGCATATCCCATCCATGAAAATCTATGATTTTTCCATTAAGCTTTACATGTTCCTCATACAACGGCGTTCTCTTATTTACCATTCAATCACCTTCAGGTGTTCCACAGGAAGTCTACCCCTCTCCCCCTACTATGCTCATGAAGTATTCGTGAACCCTTAAATCATTTGTCAGTTCAGGATGAAATGTCATTCCAAGGATATTTCCTTTTCTGACCATTACAGGTTTATTATTATATGCTGCCAGTACCTTCGAGGAGCCAGCATCAGATATGACCGGCGCTCTTATGAATACTGCATTGTATTCTCCAATTCCTGAAATCTTTATTTCATGAATGAAAGAATCTATCTGTCTTCCGTAAGCATTCCTTTCTATGGTTGTATCAATAAGATTCATCCCCTTCACTCTGGAATCGTTTGTTTCCTTTGAGATAACGATCAGTCCTGCACATGTTCCCATTACAGGAAACCCGTCCATAGCCCTGGAAATGACCGTATCATAAATGCCATAAAGATTGAGGAGTTTGTACATTGTCGTGCTTTCTCCTCCGGGAATGATCAGGCCTGATACCTGGTCCAGCTGCTCTTTTTTTCTTATTTCTGTGACGCGGATTTCCTTTTTCTGTTTCCTTGCAATAGCTCTTATAACTCCTATATGTTCGGAAACATCGCCCTGAAATCCCAGTATTCCTATGCCCAGTGACATAATATCCAGACTGTTCCAAAACTCATTGCCGGTTTTGAATCAATTGAAAACCCTTATGTATTCATAGGGTTTCATCTTACCGAAGCAGAATTTTATCTCACCGAACCTTGATTTCAGTTCTTTTACTTCCATCTGTATTCTCTCAGGATCCGGGAAATTGCTGATGGCTTTAACCATTATTGACGCAAGCTCCCTGACATCTTTTTCTTTGAAGCCTATCCTGGTTATTTCCTGAGTTCCAATTCTTATGCCGCTTGGATCCTGGGAATGTTTACTGTCATCCCACGGGAGGAGGTTTTTGTTAAGGACGATCCCGCATTTCTCCAGATATTCTGCTACTTTCCTGCCACCGCCCTGCTTCCTCACATCAGCTACGAGTGTATGTGATTCCGTGAATCCGCGGGATTCTCCAAGTACCTTTATTCCATTTTCAGACAGTTCCCCGGCCAGCGTTTTTGAATTCCTGATTATCTGTTTTGCATAATCTTCCCCGAATTCAATCTCCTCAGCCAGAGTAACTCCGAGAGCAGCCATGGCGTTAAGGTGATGATTGCTCAGGGTTCCCGGAAAAACCCCTCTCTGGACAGATTTCCATGTCTCTTCACCAGTCTTTCCAAGTATTATGCCGTGCTGTGGTCCGGGCAGAGTTTTGTGCGTGGACCCGGTAATTAATTCCGCACCCTCTCTTAACGGATCCTGAAATTGTTTTCCTGCTATGAGACCCAGGACATGCGCGCCATCGTACCATACCCTGCACCCGACTTCCTGGAAAGCGTCCTGAAGATCTTTCAGCGGAGCCGGAAACAGGAAAACTGACTGCCCCACAAGGCAAACTTTTGGCTTTTCCCTGATTATCATCTTCGAGGCTTCGTCAGGAAGTATGGTCATGGTATCTTTATCGTAAGGATAGGTGACAATGTCCAGTCCTCTCAGACCGACAGCTCCAAATTTAGCTGCACTTATATGCCCCCCTCCTGAAAGGTCCGGAGTTGCAATTTTATCGCCAGGTTTAAGAAGGCCGTAAATGACGGAGGTATTCGCATTGGTTCCCGATACCGGTCTTGGATCGCTCTGTGTTGAACGAAACAGTTTATTCGCCAGCTCCATGACCTTGTCCTCTATCTGATCCACGAAAACATTGCCCTGATAGTACCTGTGGTGAGGGAGCCCCTCCGCATACCTGAAACCAAGGTCAGTGAGCAGCATTTCCATTGCAAGCGGACTCATGATGTTTTCCGAGGCAATCAGAGGAATGCTTTCCCTGAAGAAATCCTGGTGATTAACAGCCAACTCTCTCAATTTTAATGCTTCTTCCAGAGCTCCCATTTATAATATCTCCTTATCGTCTCAAGATGCTTTCTGCTATAATGAAATTATGTCCAGAAGATCTGTCATCGCTGCCTGTGCAGTTTCAATCCTGCCTGCACCAGGGCCCACGGAGTATATCTTCCCGAGGGTGTCGGTCTCAAATTCAATTGCATTGGTAACGCCCCTTATCGAGGAGAGAAGATCATCACCGGGAAGTTTCACAGGCTTCACGTAGGCGCTTTTCGGATCACCGTAAACCAGAAGTTTGGTACCGGTTCTGGCTTCCTGTGCCGTAACTTCTCTTATGCCTTTGACCTCTATTTCATTAAAGTCGTGCGGCCACCCGAGAATTCTTGAAATTATTGCGCATTTGGCCGCGGAATCGAAACCATCGACGTCATTAGTCGGGTTAGCTGCTGCATAACCTTTTTGCTGTGCGTCTCTCAAAGCCGCTTCAAAATCCTTCCCGATTGACATCTCGTTGAGGATGTAATTTGTAGTGCCGTTGAGTATTCCCCGGAATCTGAGTACTTTCGCACCCGGCAGCAGTTTCAGGAGGTTGAATGATGGGGTCCCGGCCATGACGGTACCCTTAAATCGCAGTTTTACGCGGTTTTTAACTGCAAGTTCATTGAGCTCATCGTAATGGGTCGTTATTGGTCCCTTGTTCGTCGTAATAACATGTTTTCCGGAACTGAGCGCAGTCTTAATGTGATCGTAGCCGGGTCCGCCTGTTTTAAAATCAACCCATGTAAACTCGCAGACTATATCGCAGGAACTTTCTCTGATTACCTTCAGAACATCTGCCGGCGGCGTTTTCTGCGCAGGCAGGTTTTGCAGCAGATCCTCTCCGGGGGATTTTATGTGTCCGTATCTCATATCGGCGATTTCAGAAATTTTAACGTTTTGCAATCCTAGTTCTTCCTTCTTGCGGTTAAACAACTCAAAGAATCCCTGTCCAACAGTACCGAAGCCTATTATGAGTATGTTGTGAGAATTACCTGACATGCGCCAGCATTCTGCCGGAATATTAAAAATATTGTAAAAAAGTCCGTATTTACCTGTTTTTGCCAGTTTCACCGGATTATTGCATCAAAATCATTGTTTTCTGAAGAATTCTGATAATTTGTCCATGGCCTCTGAAATGATCTCGCTATCTCCGGAATAGGAAATTCTGAAGTGATTCTCTCCATTCCTTCCGAAGACGGATCCGGGAAGAACGGCCACATTATATCGGGAAAGCAGCGACCTGCTCATTTCGATTGACTTAATTTTAAGGTTGTATTTCGGAAATATATAGAAGGCACCTTCAACGCTGTTGACCTCTATATTTGGAATCTCCTTCAGTCTCCCGAATGCAAGATTCCTCTTCTCAAGGAATTCTTTCCTGAATTCCTCAACCTCACGCTCCTGGCTGTTCAGTGCAACCGCCGAAGCGTGCTGTATGAACGGGGGGAAACAGGTGAAGGCGTGTTCCATAAATCTGGCCAGAAGCCTGATGAATTCTTTCTCCGCAACAACATATCCTGCTCTCCAGCCCGTCATTGAATAGCTCTTGGATAGAGTGAAAATACTTATGACCCTCCCGGGAGAGTCTTCAAGCGACCCGACAGATACATGCTGTTTATCATAAACCAGGTCCTCATAGGCCTCATCGCTGATGATCTTCAGGTTACTTTCAGAACAGAGAGAATAGAGCTCCTCCAGCTCCCTCCTTCCATAGACTTTCCCTGTCGGATTGGAGGGAGTATTGATAATTATGGCTTTTGTGTTTTTGGAAATCTTCTTTTTAATTTCGCCGATATTCAGTGAGTAGTCCGGGTTCAGGTTGTAGCTGACCGGTTTCAGGCCAGCAAGAATTGCCGGGTCGGAGTAGAAATACCCGGGATCCGGGATCAGGATCTCAGATCCGTGATCCCCGGCAAGTGCCATGAACGTGGCGTAAATAGACATCTTGCTTGCCAGGAAAATGGTGTTTTCCTCAGCACAATTTATGCGATTCTTCCTGGCTACTTTTTTTACTATGGCTGATCTTACCTCCGGTATGCCGTATGAAGATGTATAGTGTGTCATGCCCGCATTCATGCCTTCCAGCGCAGCTTTTATGATATCCTTCGGTGTATCATAAACAGGTTCTCCTACGGCCAGAGAAAGAACTTTTTCCCCGGAGGCCTGTTTCTTAAGCACGAGATTTACTATTTCCAGCGTTGCAGAACCTTCAAGATCATGCAGGGACATGGTATACAATCTTTAGAATGTATTAAAAACTAGGGACTGGTTTGCTGTGTTGAATGAATACATGAACAGATTATAGCTTGAGCTGCTTCATTTCCTGCTCACCGGGAATAACCTTCCATGATCTGTATTCTGCCCCGTATTCCCGGACGAGTTCTTCCACCTTCTTCATGTCCTCTTCTCTTATCATTATGATACCTCTCTCATATACCACGGAAGGTATCTCTTCCAGCAGACCCTTCTTGTGCCTGTTGTACTGGCTGTAGTTTGAATACGTATCATAACCGTACAGTTTCCTGAAAAGGGAATTCACCCTGCTCTTTCTCCTCTTCCTGCTGTTGGTATAGGATGCGTGGATCTTGATCAGTATTGAAGTCTTCATAAGAGAATAGAACAAGAGGGTTTATATGCTTTATCTCTATAATACGGTGGTATACCACCGTATTGGATGGAGTCGACTATGTCAAGATGGGGAAAACCTTACAAAGACCAGAGAAACTGGCCGGAATACAATGAACAGCTGGTGGTGAGGGGAGAGTTCTATCTGGACCTCGGATTCTCGAAGAACTGGAATTCAGATCTGAGGAAGATGAACGGATCCAGGAGAGGAGGACAGTTTGAATTCCCGGACTCACTGATAAAATGGCTGGTGATATGGAAGCAGCTCGTGGACTACCGTGGACTGGAAGGGATAACAAGGAAGCTGCATGAATACGGCCTCATACCGGATTATCCGGACTATACCACAATATGGCACCGCATCCATGATCTTGTTCCGGAGATAAGGATGCCTGATTACAGTGATCTCGATCCGGGATCAGACGGCACTGGATTGAAGACGTCAAATGCCGGAGAATACCGCGTCCTGAAGTACGGCGATCCGGATGCGAGGAGGAAGAAGCATCTCGTTGTGGTGATCACGGCGGACGTGAAGACGAAGAAGATCATCGGCATTGAGGTGTACATTGAGGGAAAGGATCACTCTGAGCCCGATGCGGCCCGTAAGCATATCGGCGAAGTGATCGGCAAAGGATACAGTGTCAGGGAATTCTTTGGTGACGGTGCTTTTGACACCAATGACATGTTCTCCTTCCCCGGAGTCAGGGGCATCAAGCCCATAATAAAGATCAGGAAGAACGCTTCCACGGATCGGTGCAGGGGAAGCAGGTACCGCAGGAAGGAGATAAGGGAATACCAGGAGAAAGGATACAGGAAACGGGCAGATGATAACGATTACGGGATGAGGTGGCCGGGAACAGAAGGGATCATCTCTGCCGTTAAGAGGAAGTTCGGAGAAAATACGGTATCCCGATCTGAGGAGGGCCTTCTTGCAGAGGGTTTTCAGAGGTTCTGGGCATACGACGAGATCAGGGAATACGGTGAGAGAAGAGCGGGAATGGAGGTGAAAGTGCAGGATTGAACCCTGAGGACAGGCAGAAGGGAGTGATTCGGCGGGGAAATGAACCGGATATACGGGATTCATTCAACAGAGCAGACTGGTTGTCAGAGCATTACCACCTGTTCCAGGTAACTGCTTCATGCAATGCCGGGGCTGCACACCTCTTATGGCAGCACGAATCATTCTTGATCAGGCGGTTCATCTGGCAAAAACAATGATATCCGGACTGTCGGCAGTTAACTTATACTTCGTAGGTCATGCATAGTACATGAAAGACGTTACCATGAAAATAGATCAGACGCATGCGGAAATCACGCTGAACAGGCCGGAGAAGTTAAATGCCATTTCTCCTGAAATGCTGGATAAAATCATGGGGTTTATTTCAGAACTGGAGGAACGGAAGGAAGTCAGGGTGGTGATAATCCGGGGATCTGGAGGCAATTTCTCATCTGGAGCTGATCTTGCCGGCATAGGAAGGTTCAGTTCAAGGGAGGCAATGCATTTCCATAGAAAAATGAACAGTCTTGCGCGTATGATGAACCACTCAGGAATGATTTTTATTGCTGTTCTCGAAGGGTATGCGCTGGGTGGAGGATTTGAACTGTCACTGTCTGCAGACATCAGGATCTGTTCGTCCAGAGCGATCCTCGGGCAACCCGAAATAAAGATGGGACTGAATGCTGGAGCCGGAGGAAACGCGATATTGCCAAGAATAGCGGGAAGGGGGAATGCAATGTACATGGTTCTCACCGGAGAGAAGGTTAATGCCGAAAGGGCCAGGGAGCTTGGCATCGTTCAGGTAGTATGCAACGAGGATTCCATTGAAAGGGAAGTACTGAAACTTGTGGAAACAATATGCTCAGCACCGGAAATCAGCACAAGTATGGCTAAACTATCCATAAACGGTGCACAGGAATCCTCTGTAGACTATTCACTGGAAATCGAAGCGCTGGTTTTCTCAATGCTTGCAGATCGCCCTGAAGTCCGGGAGAGAATAAAGAAATTCCTGAAACAGGGGATCTAAATTCTTTGATCTGTATTTTTTCATGACCGTGCTTTGAGTGACGCATCGGATAATGGAATAGACTTCAGTGGAAATTTTTACAACAAAACAGATAAATACTGTAAGGCGAATAAAGTCCACTATGACTGATAATGTCAGTGCAGGAGATAATGGGAAAGCATCTTCACATATTTTCTGGGCAAGCTATTTTGGCTGGCTTCTGGACGGCTATGACACAACAATATATGCGTTCGTTCTTGTGGGAGCTCTTACGGCATTGGGGGTAACAGGTCTAAACATTCCTCACTTCGGACTGATATACTTTGCCATATTCCTGGCTGGCTGGGGGACCTCTTTCATTTTTGGCCCTCTTGCGGACAAGATCGGGCGAATGAACATTTTGGGTCTCTCGATTCTGCTGTATGCGATTGGAACATTCTTTTCCGGATTATCCTATAATCTGGTTGAATTTGCCATAGCCAGGTTCATAGCAGGGCTTGGCCTTGGTGGAGAATGGTTCCTTGGAGGAACCAGCGTATCCGAAACTTTTCCTGAGGGAAAGAGACAGATCATGGCCGGCAGATTTCACAGCGGATGGTATCTTGGTTTCATCGTTGCCGCAATCACAACGCCTCTGCTCCTGCTTGTAACCAATTTCAGAGTAATATTCATGATCGGTATAATTCCAGCCGGACTGCTTGGTTACATAAGGCTAAAGGCCAAGGAACCGGAAGTATGGAAGACAAAGAAAGATAAGCATCCTGATAAAATGAACATGAAACTTTCGCTGAAGACCATCTTCTCGAAACAGTTCAGAAGAACTACCATAATTATGGTCCTGGTAATGATACCTGTGGTTACGGGACTTTACGGGGGAACTCTTTTTGCACCGACGGCCATAATAAATATGTCACACAATTTCAAGGGTGGACTGGCATTCCCGTGGAATGTGGTCCTGGGTGGCACCATAATTTCCTTCACCACACTGGTATTCTGCATACTGATGCCCTATATGGTCAGGGCAATTGGCAGGAAAGTCACATTGACAGTTTTCATGATATTCATGATTCTCGGGCTCGTGATCGACTACGGCTTCATCTACAGCACGAACAATCTCAACCTCTTCCTGCCATTGCTTGCACTTCTTGGTATCGGGGGTGCTGATTTCTCTGTGTTTTCTCTCTGGGTTCCCGAAATATACCCGACAGAGGCAAGGGCTGGCGGATTTGGGATAATTACAACTGTGGCCAGGTACGTCGGAGCCGGTCTTGTGTTTCTTATAGCGTATCTCGCCGCTATTCTAAGCAACCTTGGTTATGCTCTGGCTCTTGCATCAATAGCCTTTGTAGTAGGAATAATCGTGCTGCAGTTTGTCCATGAAGACAGGGACAAGGAGCTGGACAGGTCGGTGGAAATGGCACCGGCCTCAGAATAATATTTATCACTTAAAAAAACAAAATAATAAACCATCCTTATTTTTACTGTTTATCATGGCAATGCACTCTCCACTGGAAGGACTCAGGGTTATCGATCTGACGCAGGCAATGGCAGGGCCCATGGCATCTATGCTTCTTGGAGACCTGGGTGCTGAAATAATAAAAGTCGAGCCCCCGTCAGGCGATCAGACAAGGTCCTGGGCCCCTCCTTACATAAATGGAATGTCCGCGTATTTCCTGAGCGCAAACAGGAACAAGAGGAGCATCGTTCTTGACCTGAAAAGCGAGGGTGGTAAGGAGGTCCTTGGAAGGCTGGTGAGAACCGCAGATGTTCTCATTGAGAATTTCAGGCCCGGGACCCTGGCAAAACTGGGGTTTGATTATGAAACAGTAAGGGGGATCAATCCGGAAATTATATACTGCAGCCTCTCAGGATATGGCCAGAGCGGCCCACAGAAAAACTGGCCCGGATACGATCTCACAGTCCTAGCAAGCAGCGGTCTGATGAGCATTAACGGCGAGGAGGGAAGGCCGCCTGTGAAATTCGGCGTGCCCATAGCGGACATAACATCAGGAATGTTCGCTGACATAGCAATAATGTCTGCTCTTTACGAGAGAAAGGAAAGCGGGGAAGGACAGTATATAGATATGTCAATGCTCGACGGGAACTTCATGATCCTTACCCATCAGGCTTTCAGCTACTTCGCAACCGGAAAAAATCCGAAGAAACTTGGATCAGCACATTCAAGCATTTCGCCATACCAGGTCTTTGAGGCATCGGACGGGTACATTGCCATCGCAGTGGGAACAGAGAAGTTGTGGGGCGAATTCTGCAGGTGCATAGACAGGGAAGACCTGATAGCGAACCCTCTTTTTGCCAGTAATGTTGAGAGAGTCAGAAACCGGGATGATCTGGTTCCTGAACTCAACAGAACATTCGCTTCAACACCAGTTGCACAACTTTTTGATAAGCTCCGGAAAGCAGGCATACCGGCTGCCCCGATAAATACGGTCGGTGATGCCGTAAATAATGAACAGATTAAGCAGCGTGAAATGGTGACAGAGATATCGGCGCCTTATGGGGAGATACCAATGCTCGGCACGCCATTTAAGCTGTCAAGGACTCCCGGAAAGATCAGAAAGGCTCCACCAATGCTTGGAGAGGACACAGGTGATATTCTGAAATCACTGAATTTCACTCAGGAGGAAATTGAGAAAATGAAATCTGCGGGTGCCATAAATAAGGACGTAAAGAACGACGTAAAATAGTGGCTAATTTCGAGGATTACACAAGGGGCCGTACTCATCTCCGGTGATCTCTATATCCTGTCCCTTTGATATCGGGGCAGTGGTTCTGCAGAATCCTCTTGTTCCCTTCGGCGTCTGGAAAAGCACCACTGAGTACTCATCAGGAAAAGGGGCGGGCGTGGCAATAAGGTGAACCACTTCTACGGCCTTTCCATTTTTCACGTCTGTCGTGACGATATCCTCCGATCCGCATTCCGGGCAAACAGCCCTTGAAAACAGAAATTCAGTTGAACATCTCATGCATTCATTGAATTTCATGGAACCACTCCGTACAGTATTGAGGTTGCATTGTTTCCAAAACCAGCCATGCTCAGGGAGAAACCGATTTCAGGATTCTTAACCTGCCTGCGTCCCGCCTGTCCGCTCAGCTGTAAATAGATTTCAGCGCTCTGAGCAACCCCGCTGGCGCCTATGGGGTGCCCCTTTGAATTGAGCCCCCCACTGGTGTTTATCGGTAATTCTGCGCCAATTTCCGTCTCTCCGGTTTCAAGTGCTTTCCATCCCTCCCCTTTTCCAAAGAAACCGACATCCTCAGATTCCACAATCTCAAGGATAGATGCCATGTCGTGCAGTTCCGCAACGTCAACATCCTTTGGAGTCATGGAGGCTTTCCTGAACACTTTTGCGCTTGATTCCTTTACTGCATCTATGGCAACGAGCGAGTTCCTGAAGGTGATGGAAGAAGTACCGGAGGCAGCGCCGGTTGCAAGTATCCTTACTGGCCTGCCGGTAAAGCTTTCAGACTCGGAATCAGAAGTCAGCAGCATGGAGACTGCTCCGTCACTCACAGGGCAGAATTCGAATATTCTCAAAGGATCTGCTATAACTTTGGAGTTCATGACCTTATCAAGAGTCACTTCTGACTGGAAATGAGCATAGGGATTCAGGGAACCATTGTGGTGATTCTTTACTGCAACACCGGCAATACTTTCCCTGCTTGGTGAAAATTCATTCATGTAGGTCCTGGTCATGAAAGCTGCAAGAGACGGAAGGGATAAACCTCCCGCCCTCTCCTCAGGCGGGAGAAGCGATGCTATAATTCTGGTGGAATTTTTTGTCGGGTAACCGGTCATTTTCTCAACTCCAAGAACAAGTACTCTTTCCGCTTCCCCGGAATCTATCAGGGCTCTTGCAACCAGAACGGCGCTCCCCCCACTACCACTTGTGTTATCAACTCTTACTGAGGGCACAGAATCCATGGAAAGGTGGGTTGTTATCAGATTATTAAGTCCGGAAATTTCGTTGAATTCCCCGGAATAGGAGTTTGAAACAACCAGAAAATCCACGTCTTTCCCGTATTTGCGAGTGACAGGAAGGGCGGCTTCCCTGCTCAGGGAAAAGATATCCTCCTCTCTTTTACCGAATTTGGCGAAATTTGCAGCAACTATGGAAGTCATTTACAACTGCAATAATGAATGAGTTCATAATAAAATATCAGGTGAGGTTTATTTTTCTGATCCACTAGGGATCATGGAACTGAATCCTGCATCCACCTCTAGTACCTGTCCGGTTATCATGTGATTGGAAAGCAACGAAACAACGGCTTCAGCAACATAACTGGCATCGTGCCTTATGGCTATTCCAAGCCGGTCAGGTGATTTCTGGTTCCCGCAGTCTTCCTTGGCTACTAATCCTGGTGCGACAGCATTCAGCCTTATGTTTCTCTCAACAAATTCATTCGCAAGTGCCCTGATCATGTACTCTATTGCTCCCTTGCCTGCAGCATAACCTGCATGGCTGTTCATGTAGACATTTCTTGCTGCTGATATTGCCACGATCGATCCGCCGGAATCCGGGAACAGCCCGCTGGAAACTTTCAAAACGTTGTACAGAGTCACCGCATTGTTCAATAGTGCCGATTTGAACAGATTTTCATCGACGCCGGCAAGCTTCCTGGTCGTGAAAAAACCACCGGCTGCGTGAACAACGCTGTCAAGCCCTCCCATGGACTTCGCGAGGTCTGCGAAAGCTTCCTCGGTACTCTTCTGATCCATGAGATCGCATTTCCTGTAGCCGACACCGAGTTCTCCGGCTATTTTTTTCCCTTGCTCTCCCCTTGAAATTACAGATACTTCATTCCCGTTTTTTTTCAGTAACCGGACAATGCTGCAACCCATTCCCGGACCTACTCCTGAAACGATGATTCTGGACATGATTCTGACAGTCATTCACAATAATCAAGCTTTACGGAAAGGTATGGATTATGGTTAATAATCAGAAAGACTTCACACCCTGATGAGATTTACAGAGCCAGGCAGTATCGGCAATGTGGCGCTGAAAAACAGAATAGTCATGGCACCAATGATATCCAATCTTTCCAATCCGGACGGATGCACAAACGAGAATCATATCTCTTATCTGGAAGAGCGGGCCAAAGGCGGAACGGGTCTCATAATCACTGAATACACTTACATAGACAGTATAAATGCAAGAGGATCAAGGAATCAGGCCGGGGTATACAATACGGACTTCATACCGAAATTCAGAAGGCTGACAGAGAGAATACACAACCACGACACCGGAATATTCATGCAGCTCGTGCACGCAGGTGGAAAGGCATTTCTTGACACAAACAGACAGGGGCCCATGGCTCCTTCTCCAGTTGATTATGCGGGATATACCCCGAGGGAAATGACATCCGACGATATCGAAAGAGTCGTAGCGGATTATGTCAGTGCTGCAAAATTCGTGAGAAATTCTAATTTCGACGGCATCGAACTCCATGGCGCGCATGGTTATCTGATCCAGGAATTCATCTCGCCCGGGCTTAACCATAGAACCGATAAATATGGAGGATCATTCGAGGGCAGGATGAGGTTTCCCCAGGAAATCATCGATGCGATAAGGGAGTCTGTCGACCTGACCATGGGTATACGCCTCAGCCTTTATGAGGACGAACAGGGAGGTTACGGGCCAGATTATGGTCTGAAAGCCGCAGAACATCTTTCCGGAATTGATTACGTCCATTTCTCTGCAGGACGCCTGGCTCCACCCGGATCATCCTCCTCGTTCTACGGAAATAAAACACACATAGCGGACATGCTTCCGAGAAAAGCAAAGATCACAACCATGGTGGTAGGTTCAGTCACAGATGCACAGGATGCAGAGAAGGTAATGAAAAAATCTGATTTCGTTTCTGTCGGGAGAGGCATGCTTGCGGATCCGTTTTTTGCTACAAAAATAATACAGGATTCCCCGTTTCTGAGACCATGCATCAGATGCAATCAGGCATGCAGGGACCTGAGTTTTGGCGAAGTGAGATGCACGGTCAACCCTGATACCGGGCTCGAAACTCTGCACAGGTACGCGGATGCAATGCATGGAGACTTGACTGTTGTCGGTGCTGGAGTAATGGGGCTCGAGGCATCGATTCTAGCGGCCAAAAGAGGCATGAAGGTTACACTGTACGATCAGAGGGAGAGCATTGGAGGCCAGCTGCTGGAAATAACCGACAGTTACAAGAAAACTGAATTCCAGAGCCTGCTGAAGTACTACTCCGAGATTCTCCGGAAACTGGGCCTCGAGGTGCGACTCAACGAGAAATATTCAGGTAAAGGTCTCTACTGCCTGCCAGGGATAATATACCCTTCGCTTCCGCAAAAAGATACAATTCTCGTGGATTCCACAATATACCGGCATCACGATGAGGCTCTGCAAATGTCGGGAAGGCACAGGATCATCATGACCAGCAGAAGCCTGAGCAGTCTGGACAGGGTGAGGCTCGAGTCGTACCGTAAACTGGCTACGAAAGCCGGCATTGAGTTCACAGACGACCTGAGCCTGAAGTTTGATGTCAGGATAATAGAGAGACATCAGTACGACATCAGAAGCGCAATGGTTGCCGGAAGGGCTAAATTTATGGATTATGTAAGGGAGAACTCTAGCGAATATCTCTAGAAGGAATCTCTCTTAATTCTTCTTTCCGTTCTTTCCCTTACAGATTTTATATCCATATCTTCTTCCTCTGTAAGCTCAAATTTTTCCTCGATCTTGTCTTTTACAAATTCTGGAGGAATCTCGTTTACCACAAATACCTCGTCTGTTGCCCTGTAAACCGGTCTACCAGAGTCAATCATTCCCCTGACGTCTATTTCTACAACTGCAGGCGAATCGATGTGGAAAAGTCCTGAGACATAAGCCTGTCTTGCTGTCAGCGAAAGATGTATCCAGCTCTTGTCGGAGGGGCTTATCCCGGTTTCCCGTATGAATTCAAGCTCCTCTTCTGTGGTCTGGTAATAGAGGCTATCCGGTACACCGTCTGTTGGAAGGTCATCCATATTAACAGGTATAGTGTGTCCGTAGGAAGCCCTGATTTCTTTATCCTTGTTTATCTGGTACCGTCCCTTCGGATCGGTTACCACAAGGGCTTCAACGTGAAAAGGTGTGAGCCACCAGAAATTCCTCTTCTGAGTTCTTATTACGGGTATTATGGTGAATATTTTTATCCAGCCGTGATCATCCAGCCTGACACCATAATTTTCAGGAAAATGCCTAAGCATCCCTGCAAGTATTCTGCCCACTCCCTCGATCTCGTTTTCTCTCATCAGAAGTTTTCCACGGTCACCGCATTCCGGGCACTCTGAACCTCTGAAAGGCCCGTCCCTCATGCAGCTTTTTAATTCCACTACCAGCCAAATCAACTCCTCAGGGATCTCGATATGTTTTCAGCAACTGACACGGTACTGTTTGGTCCGTCTATGGTGTCAGATACTGCCAGGTCATCAACAAGGGAGGCTATAGTTTTGTCCGATTCCCTTGCAAATACCCCATGTACAGCATTTACGCTTATTCGCGACACTCCCCTGTCCCTAAGAAGATTTACGGCCCTAATAATTGTTCCCCCGGTCGAAATTATATCGTCGACAAGCAGTACAGATTTGCCATCATACTCCAGGTTAGGGAGGTGCATCTCAACGGACTTTGAATCTATCCTCTTTTTGTCGATGTAATGCGCTCTGGTTCCTAAAATTTCTGCCATTTTCCTGGCCCTGTCAAATGCACCATCATCGGGAGCCAGAACATAATCGATTTTCTGACCCAGAAAGTGTCTGCTCATGGTGTCTATAACGCTTATATTCCTGAATGGTTTCGAAGCGAAATGCAGGGTTTCCTCATTATGTATTTCTACAGAGATGATCTCATCACTGAATTCCTCAATACATTTCGTCATTACCTTTGATGAGACCGGTTCCCCGTCCCTGTAAATCATGTGCTGCCTTGCGTATCCGAAGTAGGGTATCACCGCAATCAGTTTTCCGGCTCCGGCTTCCCGGCATGCATTCAGAAGGAGAAGCAGTTCAATTAAGTCCGCATCGTTACGCGTATTTCCTATCACGGCAACTTCCTTGCCCTCCATTTCTGCGAGAACCCTCACATACATCTCGCCGTCCGGAAACCTTTTTCTTTCCACCTCAGACAGCCCGGAGCGCAGCAGTTCGGAAATCTTGGATGCCAGTGTCTCTGAAGACGACGACGGTACAATCAACATAATTATGGAAAGGCTATCGCTTTACTGTTTAAATTTTTGTTCGATTACATGTTTTTTGTCAGTTATTTGTGAGCTACTAATTTATATGGGTCTTGCATTTTAAGCCGATACGATGGATTCTAAAATCTGGTATAATGGCGAAATAAAGGATTATGACAAAGTCAAAGTGCCGCTCCTGACACATTCCCTGCAGTATGGAAGTGGCGTTTTTGAGGGAATAAGGGCATACGAGACCGAGAAAGGAGCAGCCATTTTCAGACTCAGGGAACACGTCGAAAGATTCGTGAACTCCGCCAGGATATACAGAATGGATCTCAAACATTCAGCAGACGAAATATCAAGAGCGATCGTGGATGTTGTCAAGATCAATGGACTGAAATCGTGTTACATCAGGCCATTCGCATTCTTTTCAAGTGACGCAATAGGGTTGTCCACAACTGGCAAGGAAACAGGTGTGTGCGTTGTAGCTGTACCTTTCGGGCAATACTTCGGAGACAAAGCCCAGAAAGGCGTAAGATGCAAGATTTCGTCATGGAGGAGAATAAACTCCGACATATTGCCGATTCTCGCAAAAGCAAGCGGAAATTACCTGAATTCGGTAATTGCCAGCAACGAGGCAGAAGCAGCAGGATTCGATGAAGCAATTCTCCTCTCAAAAAATGGATATCTGGCAGAAGGGCCAGGGGAGAATATCTTCCTCGTGAAGGACGGCAAACTGATAACTCCCGGACTTGAAGCTGATATACTGTTCGGAATAACAAGGTTTTCACTTCTGGAACTGGCAGAGAGCCTTGGCATAGAGGTTCAGGAGAGGCAGATACACAGGGATGAGTTATTCACATGCGATGAGGCTTTCTTCTGTGGAACTGCAGCAGAAGTAACTCCCATAGTGAATGTGGATGGAATAAAGGTCGGCAGCGGAAATGTCGGAGAAGTTACAAAGAAGATACAGAAGACGTTCTCGGATGCGGTAAGGGGCAAACTCCCGGAATTCAGGGACTGGCTGACCTACGTGTCGTGAATATACGGCGGTATACTCCTCCCAGACCTGGTAATTCAGCAGGAATCCCACAGAACCGGGGTTTCAGCATTTACATTTAGGGCATTCATGACTCAAGATGACTAAAAAACAGATGCCGGATTTTTTTGTATCTCTTCATTTTCTGTAGTTCCTGATAGTGTGGTAGTGTTCAATCCGACAAGCATTAATATTATATCTGGAGATGATCTGATGTGCACCGCTAATGTCAAAATCAAAAGAAGGGATACCATTAAATCCAAAGCTGGGAATCGGCTTATGGTTTCTTGCTGCTGTCTTTTTTGTCGTTCTTTTCCCGGTTATAGTTGATGTCAGCAATACCTGGGACATATTCACAATTTATGCAACAATTTCCTGGTCATTCGGCATGCCTATACTTATAATGAGTTTCATAGGCGCATTAAGATCAAGGAACATAAAAATTTCCAGTTACAGTGGAAAAATACCCAATCTGACTATTTTTGAGATTCCCACAATTGGATCGTACAACGTGATTCCTGCACTGACCCGGGTTGTAAACTCAATACTGTTGCACGCGCCAAAGAATCTTGAAAACTGGAGGATTGACATAGTCACAGAGGAGTGGGCTGAGGCACTCAATGCAATAAAGGATCAATTTCTTCCCGAGGGAAAGGTAAATCTCGTGGTAGTACCAAAAGAGTACAAAACCATCACAGGCTCAATCAATAAATCCCGGGCTCTTCAGTATGCTGTGGAATATCATGCGGGCAGGGGCGAAAACAGGGAAGACATATGGTTTTTCCATCTTGATGATGATGCAGCAGTGGGATCGGATACTGTTGCAGCAATTGCCGAGCACATACAGTTCAAGGGATCAAAGTATTACATAGCACAGGGTATACTGGCCTTTCCACATCAACTTTCCAGGTCTCTTATAGTGAAATTTGCTGATTCGATGAGACCGTCAGACGATCTCACGAGATTTTATTTCTTCACGGCATTGCTGAGAACACCACTGGTTGGCCTGCATGGAGAGAATCTTCTTATCCGCTCCGATATAGAGTCAGAAATTGGATGGGAAAACGGTTCAAGGCAGATAATCGACGACAGTTGCTTTGGGTTGAGATTCTCTGAAAAATACTGGGGAAAATCATCGTTCCTTCCAGCTTTTACCTACGGCGCTTCACCCTCAAGTGTCAGGGACATGCTCAGGCAGAGGCGCAGATGGCTTGTTGATATGACCAATCTCGGAATATACGGGCCCCTGCCGTGGAAATACCGGTTAATGCTGATTTATTCCGCGATGTTCTGGAGCAGCATGATCACTCAGAACATCATTCTGGCGACCTTATTGCTGCAGTTCTTCCACATAATCAGCTTTGAACTCATAACTCCGCCAATGGGACTAATGTGGGCATTCACCTTCAGCTTCTGGATATGGTTCTACTGGAACGGTCTTCACATAAACACCTCGGTATCCGAGAATACCATGCCTTTCTGGAAGAGTGCGCTTCTGATGATCCCGCTCTTCTTTTTCGTGATAGGCCCGCTGGAAGCCATTGGTGGAATAATGGGTATTTACGCATTCCTCAGGAATGAAAAGAGGTTTGAAGTGATACAGAAACCGTTGTGATCTTTAATTTCAGGGGTTCTTATTTCTGTATTATTTCAAAGAACTCTTTCACTTCATTGCATGTAAGCTGACCCTGTGCTGTTGGCTGAGTGATATAACAATATATGAGTCGTGATCCAAGAATGGAGTAGAGAATCCTGGACATTGGATCGCCACCGGTCTCCATGACGGCCAGGTTATCATATTTTCCCAGAAGTTTTATTAAATTTCTGTGGGAAACCATGGAGGCAGGTGTCACCATCTTGACAAATCTGGCTTTGCGGCTATAAATTCTGGCGATGTCTTCAAGGGTTCCGTAATCCGGTCCTTCTTCCAGGAAATGTCTGGATACTATCATTCCCGTATAATCAATGCGGTTTTCACGCAGGAATTCTATCTCGACATCTATCAGGAATCCCATTTCCATTGCGGACTTCAGAAAGCCTGTTTTAATCTCCCGATCAATGGACTGGACTCCCCCTTCCTTTTTGTCCCTGACCGTCAGGATTATTTTGTCTTTGATTGCAACAAGGCCTTCCAGGATACCGGTATTCAATTCTTTCAGGTAATCCAGTCTCAACTCCGTCAGATCGCATTCATCAGAAGGTGCACGCCTCAAATCAGAAATGTCAGTTATCGGAAGGGAACCAACGATAAGCGGTTTCATGCTGATTCTATCATTCCCCCGAGGTGTGATATATCTTCGTAAAAGTAAGGATTGCTTTTACTGACACATTCGGATCCTCTTACGGTACCGCCGAATCTCAGGGCGAGAACCGTGCCAAGCATCGCTATCCTGTGATCCATGCTGGAATCAATAATCCCATTTTTCCCGGAGCCGTTACCGCTCACCACAATGTTTCCATCGAAGCCTGCCCTGATTCCAAATGATCTGAGGGTATCTATTATGGTTGAAATTCTGTTGCTTTCCTTGATCTTAAGCAGTTCCACTCCCCTGACAGTTGAGGTCCCGTTTATTACCGAAGCCAGCGCAGCAAGACTCACTGCCATGTCAGGTGAATCCGAGACGTCTTCATCGAAAGGATGCAAATCACCCTTTGAAGATACCAGCCATTCCTTGTTCAGTACTTCACTTCCTGCACCAGATTTCCGGAATATGTCAACTATCCTGGAATCTCCTGCAGAGTCCTCGGGAAGTTCCAGACCCTTTATTCTGATTTTTCCGCCGGTAAGTAGAGTTGCGGCCGCGTAAAAGGAAGAAAGAAGAAAATCTCCCGGTACAGAACCGGAATATTTTAGGGCGACTCCCGGATCCACATTGATCATACTGCCGCTGTATCTGACGTTAGCACCGATTCTGTTCAGAATATCGCAAGTCATACGGATGTAGTTCGCTGATCTTACAGGCGGAAGAATGCTAATTTTACCACCTCCATTCATGAGCAGAGCAAAGATGAAACCGCTGATGTACTGGCTGCTTTCTGAACCTGAAATTTCAACATAATCCGACATCGCCTTTCCGCTGATTCTTATTGGCAACCTGTCGCCGCTCACAGTAACTCCGTTTTTCCTCAACCACTCTATAATAGTATTCAGAGGCCTTTTCCTGAGAGTATCATCTCCGTCCACGGTAATGTCCACGCCTTTGTATGCAAGAATGGGGAGAAGCATACGAAGTGTCGTCCCGGAACCACCAAGATAGATGCTGTTTTTTCCTGATATTTCCCCTCTATTGAATTGCCAGAGGTCACCGGTCCTATTCACGCCAAGTGCTTCTACGGCAGAAATAGCAGCCGTAACGTCATCAGAAATGTGGAGATTATGCAGCTCAATTTTTCCCAGCAGAGACGAGAACAGCAGCCTGATGGCAAGGCTCTTGGACTGGGGAGCATCCACAACTCCGGAAATCCTGGAGGGGGTGATCTTCGCAATCAGGTTAAACCACCTTTGCAACTATCGCTTCGCCTGTGCTGTTATAAAGGTCTAAAACTGGTCCCTCATTTCCCTCCTTTACTGCCGCAAAAATAGAGGGCCCGTTGCCCGAGGCTCCCGATGCCAGTGCGCCCAGTTCAAGTGCTCTTTTGACTATTGCCGTTTCGTAGTTGAATATTTCTGAAACTGCGAGGCCATTAAGCCTCATCGCCTCAATGTAGTCCCCGCCAATTACGCTGTTGGCTATTTTCTTGAAGACCGGCCAGCGTCTCATAAGGAATTCAGGATCGAAAGCACTTCTGCCGCTTCTGGGAATCACAACAAAGACAATGCCTTCAGGAAACTTATCCATTTTTATCAATCGCATTTTCCTGTTATCACTCACGGAAACACCGCCATAATAGGCAGCCGCAGCATCATCAAGGGCACCGGTTACCGAAAGTCCGCTCTGCAGGGACAATTTGGCTGCAAGAACAGGGACATCAACCTCCATGCCGGTGAGTCTCGACATCCCCGCAATAACGGCTGTCGCAACTGCGCTGCTGCTCTTAAGCCCTCCTCCGGACGGGATCCCCGTCTTAATATCTATCATGAAATCCTTGCCGGTCTCTCTCTTGAAGTGAGACCGAATAGTATCCAGAAGATCTGAACTGGCACCACCCGTTCCGAACTTTACTTCAGCTGCCACCTCCAGATCTATGGCGCAAGTCGACCCGAGCCCTGTCGGAAGGGCATTAAGTATTGAGAGTCCGCCGTGAGTTTTTATGAGCATCTTGCAATGTACTCCTTCCAGCGTCTTTCAATCAGTTCAGACTGTTCCTTTTCGAGCTTCACAACGGGGATCTTTCCAGATCTCATGGAGTGGTCAGCCAGTACAATGGCAATCATGGCTTCCACCACGGATACTCCTCTTACAGCAACCACGGGATCGTGTCTCCCCGTCACGGAAATCTCAGTCGGTTGCATATTACTCAGATCGATGGTCCTGGATGGAATCCTTATTGAGCTCGTCGGCTTGAACGAGCAGCGTATCCTGAGAGTCTCTCCGGTTGAAATTCCTCCCAGCATACCTCCGGATAAATTCTTCTTGAGTCCGAGTGAGCGGTCAGCTTTCAGGCAGATTTCGTCCGAAGCATCACTTCCTTTCATTCTGGAGGCATCAAATCCGAGTCCGTACTCAAATCCGGTCACAGCCGGAATCGAAAGTATTGCTTTCGCAAGATCAGCTTTCAGTTTGTCAAATACAGGTTCTCCCAGACCTTCCGGGGGATTGATCGCCACTGCTTCGACAAGTCCGCCATAACTGTCTCCTTTCTTCATCGCGTCAAGAATCAGTTCTGTGAATTCCCTGTCAGTTGAGCTATCCAGCGATCTAGTCTGATACTTCTTCGATTCCTGAATATCGCCAGCCTCCACATCCCCTGATGTCTGTTTCGGACCTATTCCTTTCAGATATCCGGCTACATATGTGGGGAATAACATCAGAAGTTTCTTTGCAACAGCTCCGGCAGCCACTCTTGAAATTGTCTCCCTTGCACTGGCCCTGCCTCCGCCGCGATAGTCCCAGTTTTCAAGCCCGTACCTCTTTATGTACGCCAGATCCGCATGACCGGGTCTTGGTTTATGGCTGACTTCCCCATAGAGTGAGGAAATGGCGTCAACATTCTCGAAAATAATAGTGAGCGGCGCTCCGGTAGTCTTTCCATTGAAAGTCCCGCTGACAATTTTCGGCAGGTCATCTTCCCTTCTTCCAGAAACGAGATAATTTCCGGTTTTCCTGAATTTCAGCTCAAAAGAAATATCCGTCTCTGATACTCCAAGACCAGCAGGAACGCCCTCCACAACCACTCCGAGTTCCTTTCCATGGCTCTCACCGAATGTCGTAACATTAAACATCTTACCGAAGCTGCTGGCCATTTATTACCTCCATAATGTCATCGTAGGAAGGCTCGATATGATTCCATATTTTCTGTGAGTATATAGCCTGTTTTGCCAGAATTTGCTCTCCTGATATAACATGCTTACAGGAATCATCAACTTTTTTCAGAAAATTATCTGCGCGATTGCCATAATTGAAACTTATGGCCCACAGACATTTCATTTCAGGGAACACGAAATCAGGATCAGAAATTCCGCTAACCACACCGTCCGCAGAAAGAATAGTTTTTTCATTTATGTCATAAATCCGGGCGCTGATATTCTGTCTCTTCAAATCATCAATTAATTTTGCGGCTCTACTGTGACTTCTGTTGAATATTTTCAACTTCATGCCCATGCCTCCCAGCAGGAATGCTGCCGTACGCGAGGCACCGCCGGAGCCAAGTATAATGCACTCCCCGTTTTTTTCGACACTTATGTTTTCCAGTACCAGATCCATGAGAGCCAGATAATCGGTATTGAATCCGACCCGGTCTGATACGAGATTCACGCTGCCTGTCAGTTCAGCCTCATGACTCAATGAATCCAGGTATTTTATTATGGCTTCCTTGTAAGGCACTGTTACGTTTATCCCGATTCCAGAAGATATCAGGGGAACGACAGCGTTGTCGAAATGATCCGGTTCAATGTCAAATATTCCGTACAGGGCTTTTATGCCGAACCTGGAAAACACATAGTTATGAATTCTGGGTGAAAGGGAATAGGAAATATGATTACCAACCAGGCCGAAGAGTTTCGGTCTGCTATTTAAGGGCTGATTCAAGGTAGTTTTTCACATCCTCGGTATCTATTTCAACCAGATTGCAGTGGCCTATTCTGTCCGGTATGGGAATCCTGATTTTCCTGCCTGAATTCTTCTTGTCTGAATAAACAAGATCAATTATTGAAGCTGTGTGTTCTTTGAAACGACTGCTATCTATTCCGGACGGAAGATTCAATCTCTTTAGCAGTTCTCTTGCACGTGTCACGGTATCTTCAGACGTTAAGCCCATTTTCAGCCCCATGTCCAGTTCAAACATCATTCCATATGCCACTGAAACTCCATGGCTTAGCGAGAATCCGGAGGAAGCCTCTATGGCGTGGCCGATTGTATGACCGAAATTGAGTATTGATCTTTTACCGGTTAATTCGAACTCGTCCTTGGACACAATATCCATCTTTATTTTCACACATCTCGATATCCAGTGCTCCAGATTGCGGTTGCCGGACATGAATAATTCCGGGCCGTTATTTAAAAGTGCCTCGAACATTTCATCATCCATTGCTATAGCGTATTTCGCAATCTCCCCGAGTCCATCACTCATGAGGTTATCCGGCAGTGATCTTATTATTTCCGGGTCAATTATTACGCGTGACGGGCTATAAAATGTCCCGATCATATTCTTTATGCCCCTCAAATTTACTCCGGTCTTACCGCCAAGAGAAGCATCAACCATTGCAAGAAGCGTTGTGGGAACTGAAATAAGTTTCATGCCACGCATGTAGATAGAAGCGGCCATGCCTGCAACATCCGATGTTGTTCCTCCTCCGACTGACACAAGCGTAGAACCTCTTTTGAAACCTTCCTCAGATAATTTCCTGCATATGTCTATGACAGAATCTGCATCTTTTCCATCTTCGCCATCATCGAGAGGATAGGTGACATGCCTGCTGCTATCCACAAGATCGCTGACCATCTTCCGTAATCCAGCCGCATACACAACAAAACTTCTTTCCTCGAGTTTACTCAAGATACTGAGAGACCCTTTTTCAATCAGTATCTCGGTTTTCCCTCTTGATAATGAGTAGGAGAGTTCAATCATAAACCATTGACCAGGGATTTCTTGATTGACCTTATCTGTTTTGACAGGATTTTCAGACCGTCAACGGTCAATTGCTGCTGACTGTCGCTCAAGGCTGTTTCAGGATGGGGATGAACTTCCACCAGGATCATATCGCACCCGGAAGCGACGGAAGCCAGAGCCAGCGGGAGAACCATCTCTCTCCTGCCTGCGGCGTGACTCGGATCGGCACAAATTGGCAGATGGGACTCCTCCTTTGCTTTTGCTATGGATCCGACATCCATCGTGAATCTTGTGCCGTTTTCAAATGTCCTTATGCCTCGCTCGCAGAGTATTACTGAACCGTTTCCTTCTCCCAGAACGTAATCCGCTGTGGACAGCCACTCGTTGTAAGTATTGCCCATGCCTCTTTTCAGCAGCACCGGTTTATTGCTGGTGGAAACCTTCTTCAGCAGCTGGAAGTTCTGGGCGTTCCTTGAACCAATCTGGAGTATGTCCACATCGCGGAAATAACCCAGATGTTCAGGATCAAGGATCTCAGATACGATTGGCAGTCCTGTCTCGTCCTTCATGCTTTTCAGGATATCTATGCCGTCTTTCCCCTTTCCCTGAAAGGCGAACGGGCTTGTTCTTGGTTTGAATGCCCCTCCCCGTATTATGTTGGCCCCGGCATTCTTCAGATCCTTTGAAAATTCCTCCGCTCCTTCTTCAAAATCCACTGAACAGGGCCCTGCAGCAATCACTACAGAATCCGATCCAATTTCAACGTCTCCGACCGGAATCTTTGTAGGTGTGCTTTTCCAGTCCCTGGAACTCAGTACATAATCTCTGTTTACCAGAAAAGAAGATTCAATGGACTGATCTGCAATGTCCTTTGTCAGGTTGCCTGGCCATGAGACAAAGACATCCCGTCCATACAAATTCAGCCTCTTGTATGATGCGGAAGAATCCGCCAGCTGTTCCGGGAGTCTCGAATTTTCGTAATTTTCCTTCATAAGGAATAGTCTCAGTTCACTCAATCATTTACACCTCAAATTTTTCTTCTCTCTGATGGGTTCGCGTTGTTCCACTAGACGAATACCACGACTATTTCCATGCCATTGAGCATCACAGTTTAGATTTAAACATTATTGTTTTATATCTATCTCCGATTATTGATAACTAAAAATCTTGAACCAATGATCACATTGTGGCATGTTAGTCAATATCGTGCTATTCGTAGTCATGGTATCGTAGCATATTTAATTACTTTTCGCTATCCCGGGAGAATGTTACTGCCACCCCCTCGCGATCAGTCCCCTCGACAGCAATGATGGATAAATATGCTAGTGGAGAGATATTCACGCCATGTTAGGTCTATCTTAAATATTAATCCACTCCGGTTATCAATTTCTGACGGTTTTCCTGCCGCAATGTCTCTCTCTGATGAAGTTGTAGACTCACACGGCAATGACCTCAGGAAGTTTCATACCTTGTTTTGCTTTCATCCAGGAATTCCCTCATCAGGAAGCTAGAATCCTAAAGAGATAATAGTGCACCTGTTGGGACCGGTGTTATGGATTCTATCTCTCCGGCCAATATTATGGCAACTTTCATCTATGACTCAGTAAAGAGTCTTTGTTAACTTTTTTAGCAAGAAAATAACAGGAGTTTTCAGCCTGAACGGTACCAGAACAAAAGAGGAAATATAAAAATAAAAAAATGGTTTTAGTTGTAGTTTTATGCAGTTGCTGGTTGGGCTTTTTGCTTCGTCATTCTTGCTATGGCAGACCATACAAAGACTACCACAACATTAAGAGACAGAGATACTGCTGCCACATACAACAGACCCAGTGGAGTTGACATAAGCGATGTTACCAGTGTGTGCAAGCTAACATTCAACGGTATCGTAAATATGAAGTAGAGCCCTGACAGGATTCCAACAAACCAGCCAGCAATAAGTGCATTTTTGTCCAGCCATTTGACATACAGTCCCATAAATATAGGGGGCAGAGTCTGAACTATCAGGATACCACCCAGCAGTTGCAGCTGTATTGCATAGGAGGCGGGAATGACAAAAACGAATCCAAGCGCAAGGAATTTGAAAATCACTGAAGCCCACTTCGCAATTCTAGCTTCCTGTTGAGGAGTCATGTCCTTCTTAAATTCCTTGATTATGTTTCTTGTAAGAAGGTTGGCCTGAGAAATTGCCATAATGGCGGCTGGAACCAGTCCTCCAATGAAAATCCCAAGGAAGGCAAAACCAGCAAACCATCCCGGCATAGTGGTATAAATCAAAGCCGGAACAACAAGTGCAGGATTCTTTTGAGAAGCAATTATAGCTAGCGCGTTGGGTTCGGCAAATATCAGAATGCCAAACAAGGCAAGCAGGAACAGTCCAAATCCATAGAGGGGGAGCATTGCAGTGCTGTATCTGACGCTTTTTGCACTCTTTGATCCGAGAACACCGTTTATTGAATGGGGGTATAGGTAGAGTGCAAGAGCACTGAGCACAAACAGGCTCAGGAATGCCGGACCCAGAACCGGGGCCAGAGTAGCATAACTGACTTTTGATATTGCTCCGGCGGCCGCGGCTTTGCTGAATGCTGTTGCAAATCCCCCTTTTATTGCCAGTGGAACTGCTATCACAATCACGACAACGGATACCAGAATTATAATATCCTTCATAACCGCGGTTAGAACGGCGCCTCTCAAACCACTCCAGAAAGTAAAGGCAGCAAGAATTACAAAAGACACAATCAGTGCAAACTCACTGACCGATGTTATGGCTGAAGCGGTAGTGAAGTACGGTTGAAGCATCACGATCAAGACAGCCTGCATGCCCACTATCTGCAAGGCAATGTATGGAAGCTCGGCAACTATTCCGGTAATGGCGATAAGTATTGCAAGGGTCTTACTGTTGAACTTATCCTTAACAAAGTCAACCGCAGTCACGTAATTCTTCTCTTTTGATATTTTCCACAGTGACGTCATCACGATCATCGCAACTGCGAAAGTCGCCATAACGTAGGGGACAGCAAACATGTATACGCTTCCATGAAGGTACACGGCTTCAGGTATGGCTATGAAGGTATATGCTGTATACAGATCAGCCCCGACAAGGAACCATGCAAGATAAATTCCAAGTTTCCTGCCTGCCAGAGCCCACTCTCCCAGCTCCCTCATGTCACCTTTACGCCATTTACTTGCGCCAAAACCAAGTGCTGCAAAAATAGCAAACAGCACGACAAATACAATCGTTGCAGAATCCATCACTCACCAAGCCTCCTGACCAAAATTCTTGCAGCAACCAAATAAAAGCCGGCTGCTATGAAAAGCCACACTCCCTGGAACCAATAAAAGAATGGCAGTCCAAAAAGAGGCGGATCCGCCCTGTTATATACAGGCAGCATCAGGAGAACAACGGTGGGAACGGCTAACATCAATCCGGCCAATAGAAAATCCCTATCCATGTGACTCCATGTCTGTCACGGCTATACTCCTTATAAATATTTTGCAAAATATATACACGCAAATCAGCCTTTTGGCACATCATCTGTTATTCTTATTTTCCATACGACTCGCATCTGGATGTAATAGTTGATCGGAAAAGCGAAAGCCGATCCGATTACATTTCCTATCAGCGGATTGAGGGCAAACAGTTTGAACAGAGTGAACTGTACGGTAACGGCCAATGAAGTCCCCACGATATTCATGGTCTCGAACTTCAGGAGCCTGAAAAGAAGGCCGAATATATGGGCACCATGAAACCCCTGATTCCTTGTTGTCCAGTATTCGTTCAGGAAAAATTCCAGTGCGACGCCGCTCACGAAAGCTGCACTGTATTGCATAGGAGTGCGGCTGATCTCGAGGTATGTAATCCCTATTAACGTAACCAATTCCACGATTCCAAATCCTAAAAATCCATTCAGGGAATATTTTGCTGATCTCCTGAAATTCTTTCTGGCTATGGCAACAGCATAGTCATAGGTTTCTTTTAGCACAATACTCCTCCCTGGTCATGTAATCGTATTTATGATTGTTAACGCACATCCTGCCAGGCTTAATTGTGTGCGTCTTAAGATATGTATCGGAGCTTGTTGCCATGTCTGCTATATTTCGGGAACAGGAAACAATGCGGAATATTCAATCAGACGCAACGAATTCGACTCATATATTTCTTTAACTTACTTTCCGCATGAGCTGAAGGGCTTATCTTCGAATTATCCGTCAGTTTCCTGAATACCTATTTCCCTGCCTCCCGGAGCATTTTTAAATCCTCCTCGGTTGGCTCAATTATTCTTTGATCCACC
>JAMDBW010000087.1 GCA_023487765.1 Thermoplasmatota archaeon
CGTTCCTTCGGCCGGGTTTACCTTTGTGTTCATGTGGACAACTACGGCCTTGAGCCATTGAATGATCAGGGAGATCACATACCCGTCCGAGACCCTTTTTCTTATGAAGGATATGAGAAGTTCATGACCTGAATGGCGCTCGATGTGCCACCTACAGTATCCGGTGTTTATTTCGCTCCGTTTTATTCATTGAACAGCTTCCCGTAGCCGATCTTTTTCAGTATTTCCGTGGAAGCAGGCATCAGGTTGAGGTACCATATTTTATGCTCTTTCCCGAACGTGATCTCCATTCTCTCCACTCTTGAAAGGGAATCAAGGAGTTTCTGTGAGGTCCCCCATGGATCATTATTGCCGGATTCCCTCAGGAAATATACGAGAGCCGCAATGAGCCTGTATGCCGTGACCATGACGAAAACGTACGCTCTTACACGTCTCTCCAGCCTGTGGCGAACAGGAACGATCTCCTCCTGTGTTTTCATGGTTCTGAAGACCTTCTCCACGAAATCCTTCTCCAGGTACATGTTCACTATCTCCTCAGCGGAAAGTGACGGATCTGTACACAATATTGCAGACTTGCCGTCCAGCTTCCCCGATGCATTTACTGCATGTGAATGATATCGCCATTCAATCCTCTTCCCGCCCTTCCTGTTTATCCTCACACCAATGTATGGCCTCCATTCCCCCACAATGCCCGATATCTCTCCATGTATCCTTGATTCATCCCATTCTCCACATCTCTCCGACAGATCATCAAGTTCCTTCCCGATACGGGAAAGCTCCGAATTGCGATCCTCCCTTTCGCTGAGTGCCTTCATGGGATTCAGGTATACCGCGATGTTCCTCTCCATGCCGTAGATATTCCCCTTCACAAGGGTTGCATAGACATTGGCCGCTTTCGTCTTCCTGACAAAATTCTGCGGGTTCTCCGCGATCTCCGTGTCGCGCATGATCAATCCGGCCTGCTTCACGCTCTTCGGAATGCCCGATATGAGGTTCCATGACGTGAGTCCGATATCCTCAACGTTCTTCATGGATATGTTTCCGCGATCCCATATTATGGTGCCCGGGGATTCACCATCCTCCGGGACCGGGAGTGCAGCAGCCAGATTCCTTATGGTGGTTACGCCTGTCCTCGAAACCTCGAATACCGCATGGTATTCGGGCTGGTAATCCTCCTTCGATGTCATCAGGGCAATGCTGATCTGCCTCCTGTTCAGGTGACCGGGATTGTAACCAAACTCGGCGAGAGGGCATGATGTACCGAAGAACAGCACCGTTGTCAGGTCGTAGGCAACGTGATCCTTTTTCTTCAGGGGATGCTTCCTTCGCCATTCCATGAATATCTCCCTGTCAATATTGCCGCTCAGGTCCTTCAGTTCCTGTGTGGTGCGATCATCGAAACAGATCGCATCAAGGGAATCCAGGAACAGGTCCTTTGACCACTTCTCTCCGTCTATGCCTGATAATCTTGGTATGTCCGTGGTCTTCACCCATGATTCAAGCTGTGTTGCACTCTCCGGATCCATGACGCGGTTGATCGCCCATGCCGTGAGCACTTTCCCTGCCGATATGGATGATTCCCCGTATCGCATTCTGTCAATTATGCCGGGAATATCAAGATCCTGTGCAACTGCCCAGAGGAGATCGATGTCACCTGCTCTTGTGGAACCCGTGCCGGATACTTTATCTATTGCCTTCACAGGTGCCTTTGCTATCTTTCCGTCCTCCTCAACGCCGAGATACCTGACGAACTCACTCTTCACCTTTCCATTCACCCTCGTATTCCTGTATTCGGAGCGATAGATCCTGTCACCCCTCCTGTGCCTCTTTATTGCCAATGTAGGTGATATAACACCTACAGGAATAAAAACTTATCTCTCCGTAAAAGGCTCAAATATCCGGTCTGCAGTCAAATAAGGAATTGTAGGTGGCAGAGGAAATCTCTATTCAGGTCATGGATGATATTGAAGGTTGGCTTAGTTACATCCCTATGAAAAACTTGGAACATGACAAGAAAATGCTTAACAGGATTGGAAATGACTGGTACCTTATAGCAATAAGCAGAAGCATCAATGCAGATTTCATCATTACCTATGATAAGGATCTGATTTCGATGAAGAGCGAATTAAAAGACCAAGACGACATTGAGGTTTTGACTTCAGAGAATTTTATGGAATCTTACAAAAGATAACAACAATCACGTTTTCACATTGGGGGGGGTGCCCACAGCCCATCCAAGAAACATTGCACTTCTTAAGATTTTTCGTTCATTGCGCCAATATAAATAACAAAGGTTCGGCGGTTACCCAAATGATACCGATTCATAGTCAGATTGATAGAAATGCCATGATAATATTCCCTTAAAACTTTAAGCAATTCCCGACCGGTCCACTCTATTAACTATTCCTCAATAACTTCTATTCCGATCTTTTTGCATTTTTTGGATAACGTCTTATCAAAAGTCACTAGGGGTATATTTCTTGAATGTGCATCATACGCAATTATCCAGTCATTGAAATCCCTGAAGCTAAGTCCATTTTCGGCCATGAATGCAAACACACCTTCAAGCATCTTTCCGGTCAGCCAGGAGACTGTGAAGTAATCACTATGCAATAACTCTTCAAGCTTCATAAGGACACTGTCATTATCTATTCCATATCTCGGAAGTACGAACCCGAGTTCAACGATTGAAAGTGAATTTATCAGGGGGTCTTCCGACTTATTAATAATATCGCTTGCACGGTCGTGATGAGGGGAGTTCTCTATGGCATCATAAACCAGAACATTTGTGTCAACAAGTGTCTTCATTTACTGCTCCCCTCCCATCCTTTTCTTATTTCACTGTCAGCGTCCAGCGATGCAAGATCTTCCCTGACCCTGAATACGATTCGCTTTGCACTTTTCCTTGCATCAACTTTCTTGTTCCTGAGGCGCTGGTTAATGATCTTTGACATATTCCTGGTGCTGCCATACTTTTCTATGGACTCTCTAACAATTTCCGCATAGATTTCGTCGTCAAGGTTGATCGTCGTTTTGACCATGAATAAATAATCATAACGCCGTATAAACCTTTAACGGTTAACTGGCATAGGGCAACCATTTACACTATGTCACTCAATAAACCGCATTTTGTTGCCTATCGTGAAGCTCTATTCCAGAATAATCGCTTAAAACAATAAGCAAATCCTTACCGGTCCGTTCTGACTGTATTCAGCTTTAATTTGTTATGAAAGCTGACATTTCACAGCCGGAACTCTGTCACTGTATTTCCAGCTGTTTCTTTACGTCTTCTGTGGAGTGGGTCTTCTTCTCTTTCACATCAAGGAGGCCTCTAAGCAGGGAAGCCCTAAAATCCTCATTGTAAACCCATTCTTCATCTCCTTCAGGAATCATTGGCATGAGTGCATTCAGCAACTCATCATATGTCATTCTCTTGTATGCCCTTAGCCCATTCAGTTTCTCTCCCGTAGATCGGCTAATTTGTATTGTGGCGTAATCCAAGTATATCTCTCTTGTATAATCAATGTATAATAAATATATAACACGTGCGTTCTAGCCAATTTAGACAGGTCTTCAGCGATTTAAGGGAACTTTTCAGTCGATATGTCAAGGAACTGACCAATATAGGGGCAAGTGAATTTATCACAAAAAGCCCCAAGCAAAAATCCCGGTGGGCAGTATTCTCTTAAAACTTTAAGCAATTCCCGACCGATCCATAAGTATTCTGACTGATATCTGAATTTCCTGTTCGACTAAGGATCTTGTGCAGTGAGACAGGCTTTTCGCCAAGAACAGAGGAAGCATCCGTAATGTTAAGGTCCGGTTTCCATCTGTCGCAATAATGGATGTAGCGCTTCTCTGACACTCCAGCCAAGCTTCGTCAGCCTGTAAGAAATCCGACCTGTCCCGTTAGTCTTTTCAACTAAGCCGCTTCTCTGTAAATCCTTCAATCTCCTTGAAATTATGGTGGAGCTTGAAAATGGTATATCATTCAGGATTTCGTTGAAGTTCTTTCTGTCGCCGCTGTTTCCAATAACGCCGATAATCATCATCGTATATTTCTTTCCAATGAGATCGAGGATGCTCAGTGAGGGATCTACACAGACAACAGATTCGCCATACTCAATCATGCATGCCTTGTTCCTGTTTTTAACCCTCGCATCATTGGATTTGCCTGTCATATTCCAGACTATCCGGTATAGTAAAAAATAGTTTACGTTTCCATATTAATATCCGCCTGCAATCTAAAATCATGTCAGAGGAAAGAGTGAAGCTTAGAATTTACGGAATGACGTGTAACGACTGTGTTAACACCGTGAGCCGTGGCCTCAAGAATCAGGATGGCGTCCTCGATGTAAAAATATCCCTGAAAGACGGCACCGGAGAGGTTGAGATCGATCCCGTGAAGGTAAAACCGGAGGAACTTCTCAAAAACAAGGTATTCGAAAAACCGTCACACTATAAGGCAACGCTCGTGGACCAATAAAGGGTGTATTGATTTGAACAGTGAAGTACAGAAATTCGACCTTATGATACTGGGAAGGGGCGCAGCAGCATTTTCGGCTGCAATCAAAGCATCGGAACTCAGCAATGGTGAGATGACCGTTGCCATGATCGGCACGGGACCGCTTGGAGGTACATGCGTCAATGTGGGTTGCGTCCCGTCGAAATACCTGCTTGAGGTATCGCATTCTGTTTTCAGGCCAGAACACCCAAGGATGGCAGGAATACTCACAACACGCGTGAAATATGATTTCCTGGAAGTCATGGATGGCCTGAGATCATATGTGGCACACGCAAGGGACTCAAAATATGTGCGGGTGATTGAGAACTACAGCAATGTGAAGCTTTTCACCGGACTTGGCAAATTCGTGGATAAAAAGACCGTAATGGTATCGGATTCTGATGGAAATGACATTGCTTTGGTCTCCGGATCCAACATTCTCATCGCAACCGGGTCACATCCCGCCATACCAAACATTGAAGGTTTGAAGGAAACAGGGTTCCTAACGAGCGACACAATATGGGAACTCAATGGATTGCCGGAATCGGTTGCCATCATAGGCGGTGGAGCTATCGGCCTGGAAATGGGCCAGGCCCTCATGCATTTCGGATCAAAGGTAACGGTGATTGAAGCTCTTGATTCTCTTCTCCCACAGACGGAGCCTGAGATAGGTTCAGCAATGAAAAAGCTTCTGGAGGAGGAAGGCATGAATTTCTACCTGAGGGCAAGAATTAGCGCCGTAAGCTCATCGGGAAGCGGAAAGTCCATTGATGTCATAACACATAAGGGAAAGGAAAAAGTAGAGGTTCAAGAAATCATCGTTGCAACCGGAAGACAGCCCAACACACAATATCTGGACCTCGAAGCTGCCGGTGTTAACACCGATTCCAGGGGACAAATAGTCACCTCCGAATCAATGAAGACATCCGCAGCTGGAATTTATGCTGCAGGAGACTGCGTTTCAAAGAAAATGTTCCTGGAAACCCTGGCTGCAAGAGAAGGCGTCATAGCCGTGAGCAACATGTTCGGCGAAGATCTGAGGATCGATTACGACTCAGCGACCTGGGCAGTATTCACAAGTCCACAAGTTGCGGGCGTTGGAATGACAGAGAACGAGTTCTCAAAGAGGAACGGATCGTGTTCGTGCAGGGTATTTTCCCTTGAAAATTTAACGAAAGCAAGCATAATGGGAGAAACCGAAGGCATCATAAAGATCACTGTAAACCCGAATAACAACACCATAGTGGGAATGCACATCATGGCTCCAAATGCCACAGACATCATAACCGAGGGTGCGTATGCTGTCAGGAATGGTTACACCATTGATGACATAATCGCAACAAGCCACATATTCCCGTCCATGTCTGAAGGCGTCAAGCTTGCGGCCCAATCATTCATCAGAGACCTGTCCAAAATGGCGTGCTGCGTGGAGTGAGAAAGGATCACCTATGGTGTGAGATGGTCCGGTACTGAAGGCATATTCCCGGCGGTTAAGAGGAAGTCTGGCGAGAACTGTGTGAGCAGAAGCACGGAAGGAGTGGAAGCTGAGGGATACCAGAGGTTCTGGATATATGACTGTGTAAACCGGAGGGCAAAGAATGAGATGAAGACAGTGAACTGAGCGACGATTGAGGGAAAATAAGAAAATGATCGCATTATGTGCGGGTACCGGGAGGATTTGTTAAACAGAGCAGTCAGCTCCGGAAAATATAAAAATAAGTCCTGTGTATTCACATCCAATAATATGGCTTCCGTGAACTTTAACATGATTTCCAGTGGAAGCAGGGGAAACTCCACACTGATCTGGGACGACGAAACCCTTCTGATAATCGACTTCGGAATAACCATCAAGAGATTCAGGGAAAGAATAGAATCACTCGGCATACAGCACAGAGATTTCTCGCTGTTTGTGAGTCATGAACACTCGGATCATTCAAGAGGAGTCGGGATGATGAAGAAGCATCACAGTCTCGATATCTATTCCAGGGAACTCACGCTTGAAGCAATGGGCATAACGGACGGGTTTGGAATCCGTAACTCACTTGCTATTGGAAACTTCTACGTCAAGGCAGTTTCCGTTTCACACGATGCTGCCGATCCAGTGGGATACGTGATTGAATCCGGCAAGTCTAAAATTACTGTTATCTCTGATCTGGGACAGGTTTCGGAGGACCTGATCATTGAGGCAAAGAATTCTGACATACTGGCCTTCGAGGCCAACCATGACATCGATATGCTCAAGAACGGTAGCTACCCTTACCACCTGAAGAAAAGGATACTCGGCAACCAGGGGCATCTCTCCAACGAACAGTCGGCTGAAGCGATTTCAAGCATGGCCGGACCGAATTCCAGAATTATCCTCACTCATCTGAGTCAGGAAAATAACACCCAGGACTCGGCTCTGAACACTGTAAGATCACATCTCATGAACAGGGGAATCGATTATTCATCGATTGAGTGTGCTTCACAGACTCTCGGGTCCGCCCTGCACACCCTGCCGATAGATTAATTTTTATAACTTTTGTTCCCTACACAACCATGGGTGAGTTAGGTTTCATTGGCCTCGGAAAGATGGGAACCCCGCTGCTGGCAAAGATGAAGGAGAAATTCCGCGTTAAGGGTGTTCACAGCAGAAATGGCGGCAAAGCCTCCCTGTTCCCGGACATAAAATTTTACGAGGAGCCGTTTCAGATTGCTTCCAGCTGCGATATAATCTTCGTCATGGTCTCGGACGACTCTGCCTGCGAATCCGTAATATTCGGCGAAAAGGGCCTTATTCGTACGATCAGGCCGAAAAGCATAGTAGTCAATCTCAGCACAGTTTCCCACAATTTCACCATGTCTGCGGAAAAGAGGCTCAGGGATAGTATGTGCAGTTACCTGGATACACCGGTGTTCGGCAGCGTCGGGGCTGCAAAGGCAGGCAGGCTTGTAGTCATGGCTTCCGGCAGCGAAGACGCCTTCCATACAGTCGAAGCGGTCCTGAACTCATTCTCCACCAGGGTGGTCTACATGGGGAAGTCCGGCAGTGCAACAAAGATGAAACTGATCAGCAACATGGCAATGGCGGCAAACCTTGCTATCGCTTCAGAGGCCCTGTTCATGGCCGAGAATGCAGGGATCGCGAGAGAGCTTGCCATGGATATTCTTCTGAGCGGCGGTTCCCAGTCCCGGATACTTGAAATGAAGAAAGATACCATACTGAAGGAGGACTTTGTTCCAGATTTCACGCTGAAAGACCTTATAAAGGATCTCGATTACGCCATGGATCTTTCCATGTCACTGAAAAGCCCCGTTCCACTGGAAGCCAGCGCTATGCAGTTCTATGTTGCAGCCTCTTCGATAGGCTTCGGAAACCTTGATTATTCATCAGTTTCCCGTGTATATAAGTTCCTGGCAGGAAGGTCGTGAGGGGTTCCCGATGAATTACGCAGAACTTGTGCAGCTACAGAATACCGTTGTTCTCATCGCTCTCCTGTCACTTTTATATGGTTCGTACACTGACCTGAAGACGCGGACAATCAAGTCATACCTGTTCATTCCGCTGATGATTGCAGGCATAGTCCTGAATTATTATTTCGGCGCGCCGGTTATCTTCATGGCACTTGCTGTTCTGGTATTCTTCTTTGCTTTCCTTGTTCCGGATACGTGGGCATACCTGATAATCGGGATAGCTTTCCTCGCGATTTCAAGTTATTATGCAATAGCCATGGATTTCTACTGGGGTTACCAGCTGGTCATAATTTCAGTGGTTTACCTCATTGGATTCCAGGAAACTTTTTTCGGTAACGGTGATATAAAAGCCATAATCGCCTGCATGTTCTCGATGAGCATTTACTGGTTTTCTGCAGGAAGGCTATTCAACGGCAGCATCTATTATAACATCCCGACCGGTCTCGCAATACTGGTCAGCATTGCTGTTTTCTCCTCAGTATACCTGCTGTATGGCCACATACTCGCTTCCGGGATCGGGCGTGCGAAAGTCCCCGGACATCCTTATTCCATAAATTATGATCAGGCTGTTCTCAACCGTAAGCCGCACGCTTTCCAGGTATTTGAGCATCAGGGACAGAAGTACATCAGGTACAGGGTTCCTTTCATGATCCCGATTCTCCTCGGGTTCGTGCTGTTTCTGGCAGCAGGATTCTGGCCGGCATTGCTATGATCGATATCATCAGGGATCTATGATGCCGATCATCAAATTAGAAACTTTATAGGAGACGGGGCATTTTTCCGTCAGATGACTTCACTTCTCATTGAGAATGCCTCCCAGATTTTGACCATGGCAGGAGCCGGATGGGAGCCGCTTACCGGGCAGAAGCTGAAAAAAATCAGGATCAGGAAAGATTCTGTCATACTTGTAAGGGACGGCAAAATCTCAGAAATAGCTGATTCAACCAGAACGGAATCGCTGAAAACAAAATACAACCCGGAAATCATTGATGCCAGGGGGAACCTCGTTATGCCGGGTCTGGTCGATTCCCACACCCATGCTGTATACGGTGGAACAAGGGAGGAAGAATTCTACATGAAAGCCAGGGGGAAGAGCTATCTGGAGATACTGACCTCGGGAAACGGAATCTACCGGACGGTTGAACACACAAGGAATTCCACGGGGGACCGGATATTCTCGCAGAGCCTCAGAAGGGTTTACGATGCCATAAATTTCGGGACCACTTCAATGGAGATTAAGACCGGCTATGGCCTGGACCTTGATACGGAAACAAAGATGCTTGACGTGATAAACAGGATATCCGACATCGGCATAATGAACATCATCCCGACATTCCTGCCTCTTCACGCTATTCCCAAGGGAAGCACCGAGAACTCTTATGTTCACGAGGTCATAGAGAAGATACTTCCTAAATTCAGGGGCAAAACAGCGTTTGTTGACTGTTTCTGTGACAGAGGGGCATTCTCTGCCGGCATCACCGATGAATTCTTCAGAGCGGCTGAAAGCATGAACATCCCGCTGAGAATGCACGCGGATGAACTGGGAGACATAGGTTGTCTCGATCTGTGTGACAGGCACAGGATCAGGAGCGTGGATCACCTCCTGTTCACCGGGGACGCCGGAATTGAAAAGATCAGGAAAAGCGGGTCGGTCGCAACTTTCCTTCCCATTACCGCTTTCAACATCTCGGACGGCAGATACCCCGATATCAGCAGGTTCACGGACGCGGGCGTGCCGATTGCAATTGCAACAGATTCTTCACCAGTTTCGTACAATACCAGCCTCTTCTTCGCCATATACCTTGCCATAAGGTTCTGCAAAATTTCCGTGGAGGAGGCACTGAATGCCATAACCGTCAATGCAGCCTATTCTCTTGGCATACAGGAATATGCAGGGTCAATAGAGCCGGGAAAACGTGCTGATCTCATCATACTCAATGTTGACGACTACAGGAAGATACCTTATGAATACGGTTCCAGGCTTGTCAGCACCGTGATAAACAACGGTGAGATCGTGATGAGGAACGGCGTGTTCACACTCTGATTATCTCTTAATAGGGGTTTCGCATTCTCAGAAGTTGAACATAACAATTGAGGAGGTTATCAGGCAGCTCGACGATATCAAAGCCAGGAAGATTCTGCTTCAGCTGCCGGACGGCCTGAAGCCTCATGTGTTTGATTACTTCAGCAGGCTTTCCGAAAAATTCTCCGTTATTGTCAGTTCAGAGTCGTTCTACGGCGCATGCGACATAAGTACAATGGACGTATACAGGGATGTCGACTGCATAGTCCAGCTGGGGCACTCCGAGATACCGAATATCGAGTACCCTAAGCCCGTAATATTCATGGAATACCGGATACAGGGGGAAATAGGGATTGACGACGATGCTTTTCAGCCGCTGAAAGAGAAAGGACACAAAAAAATCGGGCTCCTCTGTTCAGTCCAGTACGTTGATCAGATGCATCATGTCAGGGGAATACTTGACCGCATGGGCTTCGAGACGTACATAGGCCGTCAGGATGCGAGAATGAAGCACCCGGGGCAGGTTCTGGGATGCAATTTCAGTTCGGCCCATTCAATATCGGCAAAGGTTGACTGCCTGGTTGTGGTAAGTACGGGCAGATTTCACGCCATCGGCGCACAGCTTGCATCCGAGAAGGAGGTTTTCATACTGGACATGAACGAGAGAAGGCTCATTCCGATAAAAGAAGAGACAGACAGGTTCCTCAGGAGAAGATACGCTAAAATTTCAAGGGCCATGAATGCGAGAAAGATATGCGTTGTCGCTGACACCAAGATCGGGCAGTACAGGATCAGGCTGGCGGAAACGATCATGGAACAGGCGGAATCGCTGGGCATGCAGAGCGTCCTTCTCACAGCCAATGACGTCAGGCCTTCAGACTACGAGAACATGAGATGCGATGCCGTTGTGTTCACCGGATGCCCGAGGGTATCCATTGACGATCAGGACAAATTTACGATGCCCATCCTGACGCCCCCGGAATTCCAGCAGCTTTTCAAACTGAAAGACACCACCAAATATGTCATGGACGAGATAGTTGCCGTGGACAGGCTGAATTTATAATATCTTTCCAATCAGGTATGTGCCGGCTTCATCGATAATTTCCACTTTTATTCTGGAATAAAGATCATGGTTTCCGGGAACAACGACCGGCCTGTAGGCATGATCTCTTCCGACGCTCGTGCCGGACCTGCCTTTCTCGGTTATCATCAATTCCTCCTCCCGCCCGATTATGCCGGCAAGTTTCTCGCGAATTATGGACTTGTGGGTCGCCGAATACTCGCGCGTCCATCTCTTGACTGAATTTGAAGGCGGTACGGTCCTGTCGTAATCTGGCGTGAACGGCCTCGGAGAAAACCTGGTTATGTTAATAATGTCCGGGCGGGTTTTGTGTATCAGTTCCATTGTATTGAGGAAGGTTTCGTCATCCTCGTCATGATATCCGGATATTATGTCGGTCGACAATGTTCCGTCCGGGAACCTGCTCCTGAATCTGGACACAATATCCATGAAGACGCCGGAATCGTATTCCCTGTTCATGAGTTCCAGAATCCTGTCGTCTCCGCTCTGCACCGGCACGTGCAGGAACTTGAAGATCCTCCGGTCTGACAGCCTGTCGAGAAGCCTGTCAATGATCAGTGCGGCATTCTTCGGTTCCATCATCCCGATTCTTATCATGAAGTCTCCGTCGATGGCCAGCATGTCACCCAGGAGAACGTCCAGTGTGATTCCGAGGTCCTTGCCGTATGCAGCAGTGTCTAGTGAGGAAATTCTCACTTCACGTATTCCCCTGTCCAGCTGCATCCTCACCTGATTCACAATCTTTCCGGGAGGCCTGGAGACAAGTTTTCCCCTGGCTACCCGGGATATGCAGTAATTGCACGATCCCGTACATCCCTGATTTATGGGGATTCCATCAAATATTGAGGGTTCCCTGATCTCTATGTCGTCGAGCTGGCCGGAATAGAATGACCTGAACTCCCTCGGCTTCAGAATCTCGATCCTTTCGCTTTCGAGCTCACCTCCGCTGACAGAAGGAAGGCACCCTATCACCCTGACCTTCGAGTCTCGCGAGAGGTTCTCTATCCTTGAGATCATCCTGTCCTGTGTGTGCTTTATCACAACGCAGGTGCCTATAATGCTGAGATCGGCTCCTGAAGGAGATTCGACAAGCTCATTTCCTTCACTGATCATTCTGTTCACGTAAAGGCCCGCCTCCGATCTGGAAAGCGTGCAGCCGTAAGATTCAAAGTAAATTTTCAGCCGGGAACACCTGTCTACGGCGGTAAAACAGTCCAGCATATTTCTGGTTTACGCAAAAAATGGCCGGAGCCACCGGCGAGGTAAAAAAATTAGTTTTTGGGGACGCCGCCGGCCATTATCATGTCAAACTGTTCCCCGGTAATCTTCCCTGTTGCAAGAGCCAGTGACTTGATTGTTTTTCCCGTTTCCAGGGCTTCTTTCACGATCTTTGCCACACTGTCGTATCCCAGATACGGATTCAGAAGGGCAGCCGAACCGAAACTCCTGCTTCTGTGTTCCTTGCAGTTTTCCTCCTCGGCTTTCAGGCCGTCAATGAGCTTCGTCCTGAACATGGCAAGACCGCTGGAAAGGATGTCCTCTGACCTGGTCAGTTCGTAATCTATGTGCGGCATCATGACATTAAGTTCCAGCTGGCCTGCCTGGACGGAAATGTTCAGCGCCTGCTGTGCACCCATAACAGAATGGCATATCATGTTCATCGCCTCCGCTATTGAGGGATTAATCTTTCCGGGCATAATGGATGAACCCTGCTGTACAGCCGGTATCTTTATCTCATGAATGCCCGCCCCCGGACCTGAGTAAAGCAGCCTGATGTCGTTTGAAATCTTTGTCACGTCAAGTGCAATGTTTGTCGTGGCATTCATCAGCCTGGAGAAGTCCGTCATGAACTCCATGATTCCTGGAAGATTCTTGCTCGCAGTGTAGTTGAAGCCGGTGTATTTCCCGATCTCCTTCACTACGTTCTCCTGATAGTTTGGCGACGTATTGATTCCGGTCCCGACAGCAGTTCCTCCTATGTTGAGCTCCAGGATGTATTCCATGGCACTTTCCAGCTCCTTCCTGTCCTTCCCGAGGGTGTAAGCCCATGCGGACATCTCTATTCCCAGGGTTACAGGGGCGGCATCCTGAAGATGGGTTCTTCCCGGTTTGACTATGTCTTTCATTTCACCTGCTTTTTTCTTCAGCGAGTCAATCAGAAGTGATACCTCGCCGGAGAGTTTTTTTGCCTTCCTGTAGGCGACAAGGCGCATCATTGTCGGGTACACATCGTTGGTGGACTGGCTCATGTTCACGTGGTCGTTGGGATGTATGAAAGAATAATCGCCTTTTTTCCTGCCGGCAACCTCGAGGGCAAGGTTCGCTATCACTTCATTTGCATTCATGTTGTAGGAAGTTCCGGCTCCTGCCTGAAAAACGTCGATGATGAACTGGTCGTGGAATTCTCCCTTGATTATCCTGTCACACGCCCTGACTATTGCATCGGTCCTGTCATCCGGGAGCTTGCCGCCGGTCCTGTTGGCAATTGCAGCCGATCTCTTGATTATGACCATGCTTTCCACATGATCAGAGTCGGCGGTCTGGCCGGAAATCTGAAAATTCTCACCGGCTCTCAGGGTATTTATGCCATAATAAAGAGAATCTTCGATTTTTACCTCACCGATAACGTCTCTTTCTATTCTTGACATGATACACAATCCGGGAAAAATATTAATGGTTTTGCGAGCACCTGGATTTGTATTTTATTTTCACAGTTTAGCGGAAAACTATTCCATAAGAATTAATATGACACAAAAATATACAGGGGATTTAAATGAAGACCGATGAAGTAATTATCAGGGTCGGCGGTGCCGCCGGAGACGGAGGTCAGTCTGCCGGTCTAATAATAGCAAAGGCATTCTCAAGAAGCGGACTGCATGCAAACACATACAATTACTATCAGAGCATCATACGTGGAGGCCAGAGCTGGTACCAGATAAGGGCCAGCGACAGGAAAGTCCGATCCCAGGGGGACGACGTTAACGTAATGATTGCCCTGAACAGGGATTCCTTAGAGCGACACACCAGTAACACAATAAACGAAGGAGGGGCATCACCTCTTGGAAAAGAGGGGCTGGTTATTTACGATCAGTCCATAAGCGATTTCAGGAAGGGAGACTGCCGGTATTGTGCACTTCCGCTTTCGGAAATAGCCGCCAGGCATGGCAAGAATGCTCTGATGAAGAATACAGTTGCAATAGGGGCTGCAATGGCGGCAATAGGTATCAGTTTCGATGTCCTCGCCAGCGTAATCAGGGATCAGTTCGGCAGTAAAGGAAGCGCCGCTGAAGAAAACGTCAAGGCTGCAAAAGAAGGCTATGATCACTATCTCCAGAATTTTAAGAAGCTGGATGTCGCCCTCAAGACATCAGACAGGAAGTTTTACCTGATCAGCGGGGGAGAAAGCCTTGCTCTTGGAGCGGTCAACGCAGGCCTGAAAATGTATGTGGCTTATCCCATGACGCCGGCTTCATCTGCACTGCATTATCTCGCTGAGCACGAGAAGGATTTCAACATTTTCGTGAAAATACCTGAAGATGAGATATCGGCAGTTAACATGGCGATAGGGGCGAATTATGCCGGTGTCAGGGCCATGACGGGATCCTCAGGCGGAGGTTTCTCACTGATGGTGGAGGCGCTCGGCATGTCCGGCATGATGGAGATTCCTCTGGTCATTTACGAATCGCAGAGAGCCGGGCCGTCAACGGGACTTCCCACAAAAACCGAGCAGGGAGACCTCAATCTTGTAATCGGAGCGTCGCAGGGCGATTTCCCGCGAATAGTTCTTGCTCCGAGAAACGTCGAGGATGCCTTTTACTGCACGAGGGAAGCATTCAACCTTGCCGAGAAATACCAGGTGCCTGTGATAGTAATGTCAGATCTTTACGTGGCGGAACATTATGAGACTGTTGAGAATTTTGATCTCAACTTCAAGATAGAACGCGGAAAAATAGCGCAACCGGGATCCGGGAATTACAGGAGATACGAATACACCAGCGACGGTATATCGTTCAGGGGACTGCCGGGTACGGCGGGATTGACGCATAACGAAGATTCGGATGAGCATAATGAATACGGAGACGTCGTCAGCGATGCTGTAACAGACCCTACTTTACGCGTTGAATCCATGAAAAAGAGGATGAAGAAGCTTGACGGCTACATCAGGGAAATGCCGCCGACACCCACATACAGATATGATGATGCCGAGATAGCAATTGTCCAGTGGGGAGGAACACAGGGCGTTGTGGAGGAAGCCGTGGATGCTCTCAGGGAAAAAGGCATCAGGGCCGGGCTCGTGGAGATAAACAGGGTTTACCCGTTGAACCCCGATATAGGGAAACTGCTTCACGGAAAGAAGCAGATCATTGTGGTGGAAAATAATTATTCCGGGCAGATGAACAGGCTCCTGAGATCAGAATTCCTTGTGAAGACCGATCTGGTGACAAAATTCGACGGTGAGAGCTTTTATCCCGGGGCACTCACAGAGGAGATCGAGACGATAATAAAGAGGTGAAAAGATGGTTACAATTGCAGATTATAAAGGGAAAGTGAAACCGGACTGGTGCCCGGGATGCGGAAACTTTGCACAGCTCTCAGCCATAAGTGCTGCCCTGGTGGACATGGGAATAGAACCCAAAGATTCAGTTGTTGTTTCAGGGATTGGATGTTCAAGCAACCTTCCTGAATTCATAAACCTGTACGGGTTCCACGGATTGCACGGAAGATCACTTCCGGTGGCTTCAGCCATAAAATGGGCAAACTCAAAACTCACTGTCCTCGCATACGGCGGTGACGGAGACGGCTTCTTCGAAGGGACTCAGCACTTCTACCATACGGCGAAGAGAAATGTCGACATTACCTACATCGTTTCAGACAACCAGGTATTCGGCCTGACCACCGGACAGGCTTCTCCGACATCCCAGCTCGGAATGAAGACAAAGTCAACCCCGGAAGGGAACATAGAGAAGCCGTTGAATCCACTTACCATCGCGTTAACGGCAGGAGCCACCTTCGTTGCAAGGGCGTTCTCCGGCGATGCTCTGAATTTAAGGGAGGTAATAAAGAAAGGAATAGCGCACAAGGGTTTCTCGTTCATCGACGTGTTCAGTCCATGTGTCACGTATAACAAGATCAACACGTACGATTTCTTCAGGCAGAGAGTATATAAACCCGTTACGGACACAAAGGATTTTGACAGGGCATACAAGCTGGCTCAGGAATGGGGGGACAAGATACCGATAGGAGTACTGTATGATGTCGATGAAAAGACATATGAAGATTATGATCCCGTCATATCGTCGGTGCCTTTGATCGATCAGCCTCCAATAAAATTAACTGCAGAAGCTCTGGCAGAGTTCCTGTAATTTTCCTTAATTATTTCCAGAACCATAATTTCAATATTTTTTTAAAAAAGCGGCATAAAGTTGAAATAGTTATTCAATTGCAGACGCATATTATACATTCCTAATATTTTTCCGGTTTTATGTAACTGCAAGTGTACATTTGTACCAACATTACTTCGAAAATCTTTATATACATAAATTCCGATTAATGAACACTCTTTTTTGGAGGTAAAAAATGGATCAAGAAAATAAAGAGCCAATTGGTGGAGAGCCAAGCCTTTCACAGTCTATGGCGCCTCCCGTGAGGCCAACCGGGAATGTGAAATGGTACGCAATAATCGTAGTTTTAATAATGGTTATTAGCGGACTTGCCGTGATGACTGTTTATCATCCTGCAGGTTCTTCGACTAAAGTTATATTGGGTACAGACCTGGCAACTTTGAATCAGCCTTATAATTTGACACTGCAATCTAACGGAGTGTTCAAAAGTGTGACAGTGAACTGGGGAGAGGGAGCCACTCAGACATTTAGTTATCAGGGAAGCAACACGATAACAATGGAACACACGTACTCCTCACCTGGACAGTACTATATCTACTACTCAATGGACTTTGGCAGTTCTACTGTTACCAATCAGCAAGATCTTATACCTGTCCATACATCCGCCGCACTTAGCGCGGTTTCTCCGTACGTTTCTTATGGACTGATGCAGCTTGAAAAGAACTCAACCGCTCCACTCGTTAACAACTCGTTTATATTTGCACCCGGAACTAACCTCAGTTTCATAGCCGGTTATTTCTCGGCACCAGCAGATGGGGCCCATCAGGTAATTGGCCAAACTCTTTTGGTGTACCAGAACGGTTCTCTTGTAAACGAAATACCTCTTGCATATGCCTACAATATGGCAGATGGACAGTATGAGCTTTCAGCATCCAGTTCGTATGTAAACATGACCTTCAACCAGGGAGTCTACGCACTAGGTCTTCAGACCACAACCGCAGTTCCCATGACGACGACTGATGCTGCAACAACTGTTACAAACACTACTGTAGTGTCGTACAATGCAGGGCAGACTGTTACCTACGGCAACTCTACTCAGCTCACGTATGGTACAACGGCGAATTACACGACCAGTCCTCCAATGCTCACATATGTGTCCGGCGCAATGGTTAAGAGCACTGGGGTCACTAATGTTACTTACCAGTCCGCAAACCTGACATACACAACAACTGGCACTGAACTGGCACTTCCGTTGAGCAAGGCGATATCCGTAGCTAAAGGCACAAACTTTACCATGAAAGGGGACGCTAACGTTACTTTCCTGACAAACGGAACTGCTAAGAACACAACTGGAACATTCACGTTCAATGACACCACAGCTGCGTACGAACTTATGAATGGCGAATACTATAACTTCTCACAGGGCACAAGTTTCAAGATTGTCAATCAGTCAACAAACCAGACCTTTAAAGTAACGGCCGGGTCTAACTTTGTATACGTTAATGGAAAAGGCGTACAGGTCACTACCTGGAGCACGAATAGTGTAACGTATAATGAAAACAGTACATTGACATACACGAATCCGTCCACTTCCATAACGTACCTTAACGCTACAAATGTTACAATAACGGTGGATATTACCGGAGTCAGTGCACCTATAAACGTTGGCCAGATTGACACAACCCAGGGAGTCTATACGTCCACATACTACTACGATGTAATGGCCTTCCCCACGGCAAGTCAGTATGTTTCACCCGTTGGAGGTTCCACGTTTACCAGTGCAGAAGTTGCGCCCGGCGGATACACAACGCTTGACCCCCAGATAGCGTTCTACACAGTGGACAGTGAAATACTCATCAACACAATGATGCCGCTTGTTAACTTCAATGGATCACAGGCCGGGTCATTCGTGCCCGATGTTGCATCACAGGTTCCCACTGCGTCTAACGGAGGCATTTCTTCGAACGGAATGAACTACACGTTCCACATCAGAAGCAACCTGAATTGGCAAGACGGTACCCCGGTTACAGTTTATGATGCCTATTACGCTCTCGTCAGGCTCATGCTGTTCACCAATGCCCAACCGCTTACCGGATCATACCTGCTTGCCAATTACCTGTTGCCCGCACCGTTCTACGACTCTGTGAGCTACCAGAACATAACAAGCGCAATCACTTACAGCAACGCAACGCAGAATTTGACGCTGCACTTCCAGCAGGCAATGTCTCCAACGGTGGTATTCCAGCTCATTGCAGCAAGCGAAGCCGATCCAATTGACGCAAACTGGCTCATTGCACATGGCGCGGGAATACAGTTTACACCCTCCGGTTTCCAGAACTACACAGCACAGGGCAATCTTGCTGACTATAACACCTATGTACAGAATCACGTGATGGCCGACGGACCTTACCAGATATCTTACAACTTGCCCGGATCACAGATAGTGCTTGTTGCAAACTCGAACTTTGTATCTCCGGGATCATGGGACCCTGTACCAACAATAAAGACAGTGTCTATACAGTATCTCTCACAGCCTTCCACGGCATTCCTCGAGTTGAAATCCGGGGCGGCCCAGAGTGCTGTAGGAATTCCGGCGACACCGTACTGGCCGCAGATAAAACAACTGGCATCTGGCGCGAATCCATCACTCCAGATCAAGGAGTTCCCGACGTTGGGCATATACTTCTATAACTTCAACGTGAACACCAATATGACTCTGCTTCACACTATGGTGCACAACGCGAATATGCCTGGCAATCTGTTTGTGAATCCCAATGCGAGGAAGGCATTCGATTACGCATACAACTACAGTGAGTATCTGAATGTCCAAATCGGTAATGCCCTCTATAACACCACATTCGCACAGAGCTTCGTTGGAATGTTGCCACCGGGAATGTTGTATAACCAGAGCATCGCACAACTGAAAGCGGCTGGAATTAATTTCCACAATGAAAACGGAACAGCTAATGCGAACTTTTCGGAAGCTCATATGTACTGGAATTGGGCCATGAACGGTACTGACCCCAACGCGCGCGACAATCTTACCACGATGGGAATCAAGTATACCAACGGAATTGCTACATACGATGGTTCCCCGCTCGTAATCCCAATATTTGTACCTATAGGGGACTCTCCGGATACGGCTGGTGCAACAACATGGGCTTCAGTGATGGAGAAGGTTATACCTGGAGCATCGTTCCCCGTTGAATCTGTGTCTTACACCCAGATATTTGCGACATTTGCCTTGCCGGGCGGAAACCCCATGCCAATAAGCTGGGGTGGATGGGCACCGGACTATGTGTATCCGACAGACTACGAGTTGTCAATGTCATTGCCAACCAATCTGTCAACATACATGAATCCGGCTGGATTCAACCCGTGGTACATAAATGGAGGCAACAGTTCGTCAGCATCTCCGTTCTACAACCCGAACTACAACCACACGGAGGCCAATATCATGAACCAGTCCCTCAGGGCTTACAACAATGCCACAAGCAACTCGACTTCGAACCCGGCTAAGGCAGAGTACTGGTTCCACCAGGTTAACTACTACATAATCAACGAGACTATGAACGTTAACCTGTACCAGGTCAACTTCTTCTGGACCATAAGTTCGAAGATAAATGGCAATGATATCTTGAACTATCAGGAGAACTTGATGGTTGGGGCTGGAAACGAGCTGACGTATAACTTGCTGTCGTATAATACGACAGCTCCATAAATTTTTTAAATATAAATTACCATTTTTTCTTTTTAATTTATTCCTTTCCTGTCACTTCTTTGGTATCTGCTGTTTTAGCTATCTCTGACATCTCAATCAGGTGTTCTTGACAAGAACAAAGGGATCAAATTTGGGATCTTACCCTGCGTATGTCCCATTGTTAAATGCCGGTCGTCAAACCCTGAAAAAGGACGATTACCTCGTTTTGAGGATTAGTGCTCATTGATTATGCCGGGTACCTTCCGTGTTTGAGAATTTCTTAACTCATTTTCCGGATTTTTTTGTATATCTCCTTTTTATAGCCTCTTCTCCAAAAAGTTTCCCGTAATACTTTATTTCCAGGTAGATAAGCATAGCATCCAAGAAGAATGACAGGATCAACAGGTATATCTTGAAAAAAGGGAATCCAAGCACGAGCGTAACGTGTGCGGATATTCCGTCAAGGAAAGGTTCCATATACAGGTACGTTACGAAGAGGCCATCTATGAAAAGTGCCAGGAAAATGTAAAAGCCTTTAAAGAAATCTTCAAAAATATACAGGAGAATCTGTTTTCTGGTAAGATCCTTTGAGGTGAATCGTTCTCCCTCTTCTTCTGCATTTCTCTCTCTAATTAGTGGACGAGACATTCTCTAAAGCTTCTTCTCTTGTTACCTTTGGCGGCCCATCATACAGCAAGCATGAAACATAGTGGCCTTTCCTCACTTCTTTCAGCACCGGAATGTCAGGTTCAATGAGTTTAACCCTGATGGTTCTCTGATCATTCAACAGCGTGATGTTCTCTATGGCTCTGAACATTATTCCTGCCCCTTTAACAGCTTCTTTTTCAATAAGCTCGTTCAACAGGTTCAAGGTTCTCCTTGCATCAGCGATAGGACTGGCCAGTACAATATCCACTAAATTTTCTTCTTCATCTGTAACAATTTCTCTCAAAGGCGGAAAGTCCGATGCTTCAGGATTCCTGTACGCCTCCAGCATTGATCCGATGGGTTCAGCGATGTCCCGTGGAGACCATCCGCAGTTTTTAAGTGCTTCCGGGCATCTCGAGTGAAAGTAACATCCTCCAGGAGGGTCGGCAGGGCTGGGTATTTCTCCTTTCAGTATAACTCTGCTTTTTCTTTTCTCAGGGTTGATTGATGGGATGGCAGAAAGCAGTGCTTTCGTATAGGGATGGAGCATTTCAGTGAAAAGTATGTCGGTTTCCGTTAGTTCAGCCACTCGCCCAAGATACATTACAGCAACCCTGTCAGCCATGAGGCGAATTACATTGAGGTGATGTGAAATGAACAGGTAAGACATCCCCCTTTTCCTCTGGATATCCTTGAGCATGTTAAGTATCTGGGCCTGTACAGAAACATCGAGGGCAGACGTAGGCTCATCCAGCACAAGAAGCTTTGGCGCAATGCCTATAGCTCTAGCTATTCCAATTCTCTGTCTCTGGCCCCCACTGAATTCATGCGGAAATCTGTATAAGTGATCCTCGCTGAGTCCAATTTCCTCAATGAGCTCCTTCTCCCTCTCGAAAATTTCTTCACTGCCCATATCCGTAAGGATTTTCATGGGCTCGGCAATGATGTCTTTTATGAGCTTCCTCGGATCAAGTGAACTGAACGGATCCTGAAATATAGGTTGCATCTTCTTGCGATATTCATTCAGTTTTCTCGCTGGAATCTTCGTCAGAGAATATTGGGAACTGAAGCGATCAACGGCTTTCAGAAGTTCCTCCTTCTCAGCGACTTCTTCTTTGTTCAGATCCTTATTTCCCGACAGCTCTTCCAGTCTCTTTTCCTTGGAGATTATTTCCTCCATCACATCTTTAGGAAGATCAAAATAAACATTTCCGTCGGTAGCGTTTATCAGCCTGAGGATTGTTCTCCCCAGGGTCGTCTTACCACACCCGGTTTCTCCAACAATTCCAAGAGTCTCTCCTTCTCTGAGCGAAAATGTGACATCGTCAAGCGCCCTCACCTGTCCCCTGCTCCTCAGTATATTTGAACTAATCGGGAAATATTTCTTCAGGTGCGCAACATGCAGTAAAACGTTATTCTCCTCCATATTAATCTTCACTCTCCTTTGAGTAAATGAAACAAGCCACTTTGTGGTTGCTCTCAACAGTCATCAATTTAGGTTTCTTCTCAGAGCATATGTCCATCTTGAATTTGCATCTCGGGTGGAATCTGCAGCCAGGCGGTGGTGAAATTAGATTGGGCACAGAACCAGGTATAGATTCCAGCTTAATCTCGTTCTTTGACTTCACGTCGACTCTGGGAATAGAGCTCAACAACCCGGTTGTATACGGGTGCAACGGATTTTTGAATATCTCACTGGAATTTCCCTCTTCCACCAGATTCCCGGCATACATGACTCCAAGCCTTTGGCACATTTCAGCGATGACGGCTAAGTCGTGTGTAATAAACAGCACCGAAGATCCCGTGACTTTGTTCAAATCCCTTATGAGATCAAGTATCTGCGCTTGAGTTGTCACGTCAAGAGCAGTTGTTGGCTCATCTGCAATTAGCATCTGAGGGTTTGAAGCCAATGCCATGGCAATCATGGCTCTCTGTTGCATACCGCCACTTAATTCGTGTGGATATGCATCATACACCCTGCCAGGTTCAGCAATGTTCACAAGAGTGAGCAGTTCGATACCTCTTCTTCTGGCTTCTTCCTCAAATACGCGTTCATATTTTCTCCTGCGGAATTTTTTGGCAAACAGGAAGCCGGAGAATCTGGCCTTAATTGCACGTTTATGATCATCAATCTGTCTGGCCAGTCTGGCAACTGCAGTGGTATCATTGATAGATTCAGCCTCCATCAGCTTCAGCGTGAGTTCAAATAGAAATTCTTCCACTTTATAATAGTCTCTCATCATAGCAATGAGAGAAAGATTGTTTCCTCGCTTCTGTCGAAACACAACTTCCTTTAATTCTTTAAGTGCGTAAGATTCATCAGCGCCGCTCTTAAGAATATTTTCCATCTCTTCCTCAGCTTCCGGTACTGCATAGAGCCTGGTCCATTTGTTGACAAACGGTCTGAAATCATCGTTTATGGCTTTTATTTTCTTATAAAATTCTTCAATGTCAGATTCTGAGAGACTTTCTCTTCTGATTATGGAATTCGAAATTTCTACCCTGTTATGTAAAAGAATATTTTCTGATATTTGCTGACCTATGGATAATACCGGATTCAAAGCCAGGGCGGGCTCCTGGAAAATCATCGCGACCTTTTTGCCTCTTATCTTAGAAATAACAAAATTATGCCTCTTGATAAGTTTCTTGTTTCTCTTTACAATGACATCTGTCTCTGATTTGACATTGATCGTTGCAAGTTTAGGGAGATCGTTCAGTATGTTGTAATTGTCTATGAATATGGATCCTGATACAATTCTTCCCGGCGGGTCGGGAATAAGATCCATTATAGAGGTGGCGGTTACACTCTTACCACAACCGCTCTCTCCAACCAGGCCAAATATTTCACCTTTATTAACCGTGAGTGAAACTCCGTCCAAAGCCTTGACTATCCCCTTGGAAGTGAAGAATTTGGTAACCAGATTTTCTGCCCTCAGATACGCATCTTTTGAAACCTCGCTTAATTGATTATGTTCTTCTTCCATCATCAAATTTACCTTACCTTCTTAATTTGGGATCAAGAACATCTCTCAGCCCGTCACCCAAGAGATTCACAGATATCGTAAATAGCAGAATGAAAATTCCAGGAATAACTATTGGCCACCATACACCCACAGCAAGCCAGCTTTGTCCCTGATTTATGATATTTCCGAGTTCCGGAAAATACGGATCGCTAATTACTCCAAGGAAGAACAATACGGCAAACAGTTGCATTATGCTACCAAGATCGAGCGAAATCTGAACGAATACAGGTGACAGAACATTTGGCAGCACGTGAGAAAAGACATTTCTCATTGTAGATGCTCCTGAGGCTGTGGCAGCTTCCACAAATTTCATGGACTTTATGTACAGTGCCTGCCCCCTGGCCAATCTTGCGTAAATCGGCCACCATATGATTATGAGGGCGTAAACTGCATACTCAATGTATCTCCCCAGGAGGAATATAAATGCCAGGGCGAGAATAAGGAACGGTATGCTGTAGAAAACGTCAGTCACCCTCATAAGAACTTCGTCGGAGTATCCACCCTTAAAGCCGGCAATTGAACCCAGTATAGTTCCAACTGTGGCTCCGATCGCCACTATAAAGATCGAATATCCCAGGTCGAACTTGAGTGAGGCAAGACATATCGGCAGAAGCGGGAATTGTGAGGAGAAGAATTCGGTATTTCCCAGAAGATTGTACCAACCGTTTGATAGTGAGGGCGCGAGTGGAGTGACAGCAGTTGGCTCCCTGAATGACAGGAGTGTATTTATGTTTGAAACTCCAAGATATTGGGGGTATACAACATCCAGAAATGCGATTGCAAAGTAAATGAGCGTTATGATCATTCCAACCATGGCAACCCGATTTTTCAACAGAAGCCTGAATGTATGGGAGTAATCCTCAATTTTTGGATGTCTCTTTTTTGTTTCAGTTTTTCTTCCTTGTGACAAAATTGTATCCACCATATAATTACCTCAGTACCGTATCCTTGGATCAATAAACGCATAGGCAATATCAACAATCAGATTCGCAGCCATAAGAGTCACACCGAAGATGAAAGTGGTGCCCAGCACCCCATATATTGCCAGGTTATACACGGCATTAAGTGCGAGCACTCCTATCCCGAAGTAATTAAAAACTTCCTCTATTACGACCACTCCGCCCAGCAGGGACGCAAACAGCAGTCCAAGAATGGTTACCGTCGGGATCAGGGCGTTTTTCCTGATGTGTCTCTTTATAACAAGATGCTCCGGGACTCCTTTCGAACGCGCAGTTTTAACATACTCCTGGTTGGAGGCGTCCACCATGCCTGCCCTGATGAATCTGAGTATGCCTGCCAGAAGAGCCAGTGTCAGTGTTACCACGGGAAGGAAAAGATATCGCAGGGAACTTATAGCAAGTTGCCAGTCACCATGTATTATTGCATCCAGCAGCGGCAGGTGGGTAGGACCCGTCAGGCCAGTTGATGGATTGAACCAAGGCGGAGGAACAGCCGGTATCGAGGCAAGCGAGAATTTACCCGCGATTGGGAACAATCCAAGAGGATTGCCGGGAATCACATTTTCTCCAAGCAGGATCTGTAAAAGCAGGGCTAACCAGAAGATAGGCATGGCATAAAAGCCGAGTGAGAATATCCTCCCGAGCTGATCGGCCAATGAATTTGGTCTTGCCCCAATGTACGTTCCCAGAGGAATTGCGATGGCAACTGATAATATTGTAGCAAGTATTGACAGTTGAAGTGTGGAAGGGAAATATAATTCTATACCCTGGAGCACGGGACCACTGTAGATTGGTGTTGACATATACCCCCAGTTTCCAGTGAAAAGAGATTTCAAATAGAAGAAATATTGAATAAAAATAGGGTAATTGAGGCCAAGGGCCGCTCTTGCCTGTTCTGCCTGCACAGAATAAGGTATCCCGGACTTTGGGTTTATATATCTTGCTATGAGGTAGGTATCCGGAAACATCCTCATAAGCAAGAATACCAAGAGAACCAGGCCCAAGAGAGTTGGAATCAATAATAATAATCTTCGAATGATATAATATTTGAGTTCCATTAAGTAATCAAGCTAAATACGAAATTTGCTATATAACTTTTATCTGATATGCAAGAGCGTTACACGTTGTCAACCTGGAGAATTCTCCTGAAAAATTAAATTGGTGTTGTATAGGCCAGTTAGCCTGTGAATCCATAACAGATCAAAAAGAAACGAAGAGTCAGTCTCTCTGTGATGATGTCTCTCGCTCTGAACAAGACTAATGTCCCTGGCTCCCGAAATATTCAAAACGTTCTGAAGGACCTCCGGTTTGAAATCTTGGAAAAAAGTGGGTTCTTAATAAAACCAGATCAATTCGTTAAAGCGTTTACGATGCAAAGTTGCGTTCAGGACATCATTTGGATTACTGCTTAAGGACTTCACGGGAAGGAGAATGTTGATTCAAAGTCGACAGGGATCACTACTGTCAACTTCTTTGAACGGCACTTGAATGCCTTTCTGTGCACAGGAGAAATTCTTCTGAGATACCATCTTATAATCAGTTAAGAGGCAGTACCGGAGTTTACGCACAATTGTGCAACAACGGGCATAAGGTGAATGCATAAAATATATAAATGCGCCTTTTGTTCAGTTACTTATAGCAAAAAGCTTTCCAGGCGTTGCCGGAAAGTGTATGAAATGGGGCGAAGTGTGAGGATCCGTGAAAGGAAGAAATTGCAAGCTATTCAAAAACTCCAGAAGAGTTTTGTAGTTATAAAGGGAGACAGGAATTTACAAGTTATAATTGCTGTACTCATTGCCGGCGCAATCCTCCTTAGCCTGTCAGAATATGATATTCAACCTTACATTACCAAGACGACGTTTCAGGATAACCTTTACAGTTACCAGATAGAAAGAAATGGACTCAGCTACCCAAATGACAAGTTAAACATTTATGCGATGGCCCCGAACTACCCTATATACATAACTATAGATGACAGCCAGCATCTAACACTCGATTACAATGTGTATCTGGTTAACGATACCGGACAAGCAATTGGATATGGTCCTTCGACCTTCTTATTCGGAGGGCAGATAACAAACACAACCAACCTGGTAATAAACAATACAATATACCACATGACTTACAGGCTCACAGTCTCAGCCCCGGGGCTATCGTCTTTCAACATTCCAGTGACTGTGACCCAGACGGAAACTCTTATCCCCCCAGCAAATTACTGGATTCTCATCCCGGGTGTTATCCTCATGCTTGCAGGAATGGTTTCAATCGGAATGAAAATGATGAGCATATCCTCAGATGTGGAAAAATACTATTCAAAGCTTAATCTGAAGAATAAGAGGGATATAGATATCATCAGTGTGAGGAGATATTCAAACCTATCAAAACAAACTTCTTACGAGAATTTCTTGAGCATAGTGATTGGTCTGTCTATTTGCGCCCTGGGATTCATGGTTTTTGGTCACCAATTTCTTCTCTCGTGGATTGGGATAATATTGGTAATTGCGGGAATATCTTTATTCCTCAATGGACTGATAAGATTAAGCACCAGAGGATAAGTTAAGAATTATCTGTCACCCTTTGCGTGCCGGTCCACATTAACGCTAAATAAATTTATACGAGGAGAGGACAACATATTCTGGAATGTATTCAGAACAGAAGGTTTTGGATGGAAGCATTGAAAGCGACCTACCGCAAAATATGGGCGGATAACCAGTCGACTTGGGTCTGAAAGACTGGATTCTTCTCACAGAGGTTTTCAGGCACAAGGCTCGGAGAAACTATCCAAATTTCCTGGCAAAATTAAACAAGAGTCTTGAAAACAAGTTCTCGCCAGTAACCAGACTTATCATAATAACTGTGAAGAACACACTTATGATGGTAAGGAGTGCAGTAATCATGGCTATGTATTTGATATTCATAGAGATTATAATGAGGGCATACCCTGAAATTACCAGAAAAAATATCATTCTCCCACGTAGAGAGTTTATCCTTTGATGTTTTTCCACTATCCTCATTCTGGACACCCTATGACACTTCGACAGGAGGTGAAACCACGGCAGAGGTCAATATTGCCAAGAGCGTTATCTCCATCACCACCATAACCTTGTATTTCAACTGGAACTTGATCTTAAAGAAAGAGCAACGGAGACTCATATCAATCTCTGCATAATCCAACAAAATCGGAAATAAGCGGTCTTTCCTAATCTTTGAATATTGTGGTTTGAGTTTTGATCATTGAGAATTTGGATTGCGTGTACAATCCCTCATTATTTTAGTCCCCCGGGAGAGCCAGGAATTCCATTAATGTAAGTCGACAGGAAGCTTCGAAATCTGCAACAACAATTTTCAGAATAAAGGAGAAGATCCGGTCAGAGTGCAGAAATTAACTGTATCACGGTTAACTGACAGCAGACGGGCTTCTTGCTCCTCCATCCGATTTGATGCCTCTGTTCTTTACGTGATTGAACCACCATATCTTTGACAGAAGCCTGGCATCCTCGAACGGATTCTCGATGGACGGTTCCCTGAAACACTGCGTGAAACAATCATTGCAGTTGTTGTTGTAGAGCTCCCACTTCGGCTTATTGTTCAGGACAACCTCCATGTGCGTGAAGCATGGATGAACCTTTCCCCTGTAGTCTGTGTAGTAAGTGGTCTGTCCTGCTCTGCACGGTGTCACCGGATTGCCGTCAACATAGTCTACGGCTTCCTTGTAATAGCTTCTGGTGTTTCCGAACATGTGTTTGTTATAGTTTTCGTACGCGTATGAAAATGCCTCCCTGATCATCTTGTTCGATACTTCGAAATCCTGGAAATAGTAAGAGCTCTGATCCGGGAAACACATGGACAGGGGGACTCCAAGCTCATCATTGGCATGCTCAACCATGTCCTTTATCTTGAAGTAATTAAAGTTAGTTACAAGGGCATTGGCAGTCAGGATCTTGACTTTATTCTTATTCTCCCTGATGGTCTTTACAACAGTGTCAAAAATCTTCAGTCCTCTGTATTCGTCGTGTTCTTCAGGGATGTTGCTGTCCAGGGAAATTGTCATGCCGTCAAGGTACGGGGCGATCTTCTTCAGAACATACGGGTTGGTTCCGTTTGTGGCAATGTGAGTCAGAAAGTGATTTTCCTTAAGTTTTTTAATTATGCTTTCAATGGATTTATTCAGGGTTGGTTCTCCGCCGGTTACAGATACAACCTTGATGCCATTTTTCTTCATATCGGCAATATGCTTATCTATAAGTTCCTCAGGAAAGAATATTTTGCCCTGCCAGGCATTGCAACTCTTGCATCGCAGGTTGCAGAAGTAATCGATGTTCCATATCATGGACTTCATATAGAAATTCAGTAATATTCAATATTTATAAACTTGTTGAAGGAATCTCGCAGAATTCGCATAATTTGTCAGCAATTGTCGTTATTTCTGGTATTTCTCGCTGCCATTCGCGTTGATCCAGTAAGTCATGAAGACATCGTCAACATACTCGCCATCGATTATAAACTGGTTTTTCCTGGCTCCTTCCTCAACAAATCCAATTTTTTCATAAAGTGCGATTGCACTTTTATTGCTGGAAAAAACTTCAAGGTTGAGTTTCTTGACACCATTATCACGGCACCAGTCAATGCCAGCGATGATTAAACTGCTGCCTATCCCTCTTCTCCGGTGTCCCTCTCTTATTGCTATTCCAAGATTCGCGGAATGCCGGTTTTTCTTGTACATCCCCCGCTGGATGGTAAGGACCCCTACTATGGTGCCATCCTTTTCGCATACGACTGTAAGGTCATCCGGGCTTCGTATTCTCTCCTGCTCGCCTCTTTCCGTTAAAAGATAATACTCGCTCACGAGGTATACCCTCTCATCCATCACGCTCTGCATGCAGCTAATGACGCCTTTGGCATCTCTGGGATCCGCTTTTCTTATGACGTATCCATCCTGCGTGTGTTCCTGTTTATCGGAAACTTTCCAGAGCATGATCCTTAACCCTGTCGTTGAAATTGACATAGGTCATAACGTTTTCCACTCAGCGTTTGACAAGGGAATTTTTCAGGTCGTGATAAACTGAGTTCATCAGTTCTGCAAGTTCTCTTGCTTCCTCTGTGATTTTGTCCTTGTTGTCGACAAATTCAGGGGTGAGGATAGCTCCTTCCCTGGACGGTATTATCAGTCCCTCTTTTTCAAGAACCCTTAGAGAATACCTTATTTTGTGTTCCGGTATCCCTGTTTCGTGGGATATCTTTATTATCCCTACAGGCTGCTCCCGTAAAAGCGTCTGAATTATCGAGAGGTGCCTTTTGACTGTCTCAAGATCATTTTTTATTTCTCTGAATAATGAAGTGGCATGATCCATGGTAACGTATAGCGAAAAATAATATATTAATTATGCAATCGAAATTTTCATGGGTATAATTTCGGAAGACATGGAAACAGGATAAATCACGGAAACAGCTTTGTGTCGCCGTTGAAAATTTCCAGATCCTCGCCGGAATCAAGGATAGTTTTCAGCTTTTTTTCACGATCTGACACATAATTCCTGAATCTTTCCGTATCGCTGTAAAACTTCATTATCTGAAGGGCAGTGTTCCTGAGGGCTATCTGCAGTTTCACATCGAATTGGAGCTTTTCGTCCATCGCGGAAATGTCAAACCTCTTGATCAATGCAGGGGAAAAAAGTCCGGAGAGCTATTAATGTTTCCGACACCATGATCATGACAAACAGTAAATCAATTTGCCCGATACAGGCATGAAAATGGCAGGCATAGATCTCGAGAGGATTGATGATTACACTTATGAAATCAGGCGGACAAACGATACGAGAATGAAAGTACCGGGACGCGTATTCTCGAGTCCGTCTCTTGTTAAACAGCTGAAAAATGATCAATCGCTTCAGCAGGTTGTCAATGTATCCATGCTGCCTGGTATAGTCGGTGCCTCCATGGCCATGCCGGATATTCACTGGGGCTACGGTTTCCCGATCGGAGGGGTGGCAGCCTTTGATGCTGAGGAGGGAATCATATCGCCCGGAGGCGTCGGATATGACATTAACTGCGGAGTCTCACTCATCAGAACCGATCTGCATTACGATCAGTTGAAACCGAAGCTTCGCCAGATCACGGACAGCCTTTTCAAGAATGTGCCGTCAGGAATAGGTAGTACATCATCCAAGGTGCGGCAATCGGACATTGACGATATCCTGAAGAACGGTCTTTCATGGTGCCTGGAGAATGACATGGCTACGAAATCTGATATAAGAAGCACAGAAGAGAACGGATCGATGAAATATGCCGCATCAGATGCGATCTCTGTTGAGGCCATAAAAAGGGGTCTGAAACAGATTGGCACCCTGGGCGCGGGGAATCATTTCCTTGAGATTCAAATCGTCGACAGGATATATGATGAGGAGGTGGCAGGGCATTTCGGGATCAAGAGAACGGGCCAAGTTACCATCATGATACATACAGGTTCCAGAGGTCTGGGTCACCAGGTTGCAACCGATTTCATAAGAAGAATGAATTCCAGTGAACACGATGTTGTTACGCATCCGGTCGACAGACAGCTGGTATCCGCAAAAATAAATTCCGGACTGGGAGAGAAATACACCGGTGCCATGAATGCGGCAGCGAATTTCGGCTTTGTGAACAGGCAGGTAATTGTGCATAATGTCCGGAAAACTTTTTCTGCAGACTTTCCTGACAGTGAAATAGAGCTCATGTACAGTCTGGCCCATAATATAGCAAAACGGGAAAAACACAGTGTTGACGGTGAATACAGGGATCTGGTGGTGCACAGGAAGGGTGCTACAAGAGCTTTCTCATCCAGGGACATGGATGGAGATACCCCTTATTCAAAATACGGCCATCCCGTGCTGATACCCGGAGATATGGGTACGGCGTCTTACATACTTGTGGGCCGGGAGGGCAACGATTCAATCTCATTCGGTTCAAGCTGTCATGGCGCAGGCAGGAAACTCAGCAGGAAGAAATCCATGGAGACATTCGACAGCAGTGAAGTTGTCGCCGGACTCGCGCGTAAAGGAATATATCTTAGGGCGCAGAATCGCCAGGTAGTATCAGAGGAAGCTCCGGGAAGCTACAAGGACATAGATGAAGTGATTGAGGCTGTTACCGGTGCCGGTCT
>JAMDBW010000018.1 GCA_023487765.1 Thermoplasmatota archaeon
TCTCCTCTGAATAAACGCCGTTGTATACCACAAAATATGGCATTTCGTGGGTTTCAATCAGAACGTTGTAATTTCCGGTTTCAAGAGAAATGTGATCTCCGACGAGAAAGCAGGTGTCGTAACTTGACAGGCTCTCTGAGGAAATTTCCGAGCCATATTGTGGAATCACCTTTCCGTCCGGAAAATACTCATTTTCATATTCCAGTCTAAGCAGCGTTCTTTCCGATTTCAACCGCCAGTACCGATCAAAAATGAAGTAAGGGTGCATTCCCACAACTATGGGGGCCGAAGTGTCGCCCTGATTTTCCACATCAAATTCTACAACCAGCCTTTCCTCTTCTATCCGGTATTTCGCGACAACATGAAGCGGAACAGGAAATCCGTCGTTCACAAGTCTGGCAGAGAAAGTTGCCTCCGATTCGGAAGCAGACTCACAGGACCATTGGAGTTCCTTCGTCAGACCATGAATACTGTGGTCCCCGTTATTCTTTGGAACGTTGTACACCTTTCCATTCCAGGTGTATTCCGCATTCTTCACCCGATTGGCGTAAGGAATCAGAAGTGCGGCTCCACCGTGAGTCTGGTGTTCGTCCGGGGATTCCTTGAGCAGCTTGATTCCATTTACTGTCAGGGACTTTAGGTAAGCACCTTTGTGGGCAATAACCGCTTTACTGTTTCCTTTAGCAATCTGCACCGTAATATTCAATCTAACAGAACCATGAGAATTAACAAAACTTAACTTTTACCAGTGATACTGTGTCCTGTTGAAGGAGATACAAGTCCTGGAAGATGTCTTCATTTCTGAACTCCATTGCATATACCTTAGGGATATCTCGGCCGTGGTAATATCTGATCTGCATCTGGGATTCGAGGAGGAGATGAATCTGCATGGCCTCTTTCTTCCAAAATTGCAGCGTGATCACGTCGAGAACATGGTTGACAGAATAATAGACAGATACAATCCTGAAACTCTGTTCATAAACGGTGACTTCAAACACGAGTTTTCAAGAAATCTTCCCCAGGAATGGGAAGACATCTTTCACTTCATCGATCGGTATTCCGATTCTGTCAGGCTCAGATTCATACGCGGAAATCACGACAATTACCTCATAACTATACTGAAAAAGAAGAATATAGAAATAATGGATAATTTCGAATCTGACAGATATTTTATTTATCATGGAGACAAAGACCTGACCCTGAAGAAGTTGACTATTCTGGGGCATGAGCATCCGTCACTTGTGTTGCGGGACAGAGTTGGAGGAATGTTCAAGATACCGGCCTTCGTCTTCAATGATGAATCTAGGGTGCTGATTACGCCTGCCATGAGCTTCTTTTCTTCCGGGACAGATGTTTCCAGGAGCCTTATGAGTGAAGAGCATTTCACTCCGGTCCTGAGGCACACAAATTCAAGAAAATTTAGGGTCTATGGAGTTACGGACGAATTCGGGCTTGTGGATTTCGGATTTCTCGGGGACCTTGAAATGGAAAAATGAATGACTTCACTATACTGTGGATTTTGCTCATCAGAAAAAAGGGATTTCAGCGCCCCCATATAAACTCCGAAGATTTTTATAATGCCTAAACATAAACGGATAAGCCCCGGTAGTGTAGCGGCCTATCATACGAGCCTGTCGAGCTCGTGACTCGGGTTCAAATCCCGGCCGGGGCGCTCGAATACAGTCCCGGGGCGGATGGGTTCGCTCCCTTCATCGAAAAAACCTTCTCTCTTTCTGGCACGCCTCCTCAAAGCCTCCACGGCGTCAAGCTGATCAGGCTGGGTATACAGCAAAGTAGTGTCTGCGCTGCTATGGCCCATAAGGAGCCGTACCTCATCAAGATCAAGGCCTTCATCCCTGGCCTTCCTTGCGAAAAACCTTCTGGCTCTGTGGGTACTGAATTCTATTCCAGCTTTCCTGGCGAGATCATAGAACGAGTTCTTGATCCCGTGGTAAGTCATCGGGTCCCCGTATTGATTCACCAGGAGCTTGTCAGTGTTGCTGCCTGCCTTCCTGACCCTCATGTATTTCTTCCAGGCGTCCCGGACCATCGAATCAGCGTAAATATCCCTTGTCTTCTCCCCCTTTCCAAGGACGGTTATGACATCGTCCCTGAGGCTCGAGGTCTTCAGATTGCTGAACTCCATCAGCCTGAGGCCGCAGCGGAATGATAACTGGATCATAAGTTCAGACCTCTCCCGGGTATATCCGGAGCAGGCCTTCATCAGCAGTTCATAGTCTGAATCCGTAGCCCTCTGGATCTTGTGAGGGGGAGCCTGCCTGAAGAGCTTGACCTTGGGTTGTCCCTTAAACTCCATGTACCGGTTATAAGGCTTTATGTAATCATTTATGGTACTGGCCGGTTTTCCGATTCTCCTCAGGTTCCTGAGCCATTCCATTACACTGTCCCTGCTTGTCCAGTTAATTTCTTCCCTGGCAATATGGTTGAGCGCTTTTACCGTATTATATACAGTTCTTCCCGCGAAGCGTTCATAAAGCCAGTCCTCAAACTCATGATCGTAATCTGGCGAGAGCGAACTCATGATCAGAGGCCTCCTTCATCCTTCTTGTGCTTCTTTTCCTTCTTTATCGTTTCAGACTTCTCAAAGAAGTTAGCAAGGACAAAAAGAAGGACCAGATACAGGCCGATTGCCCATGCTGCACCCCGGATTAGGGAGCTCATCCAGATTACTGATGTCTGGAATCCCTGGCCCATGTTCCATAGAGCACCGATAAAAGCGAAGAGGAAAAGGTGCCATGTCCTGTATTTCGGCTTCCGGATATTCATGGTCTTTCCTCCTTCTTTTTCTCCTGGTGTTCAGCCTTGAGAGAAAATGCCTGGAGGAATCTGTTCAGCTCTGATTCTGAAATAAGCTTCATTGCCTGTCAACCTCCTCAAAAAAGTGCACCCAGACAAAGAGGGAAGGATGGTTTCTTCCCGGATGGATTGTTCTCCAGATTTCCCGGAACTCAGAAGGGGATGAAAGGCCTTCCTGCCTGAAAAGTTGAAGTGCCACATCCCCGAGGGCCCATCTCTCCAGTTTCCTGATTTTGAAGACGTGACCAAAGGCGATGAATTCCTGGCCCGGGAGTCCATATTTCCTGAATCTGGAGGTACAGATTTTCTGGCCTGAGAGCATTGGGTCCCTGAATCTGTTCTGGAAGGGGAGAATAACCTTGCCTTCCTTCATTCGATCATCCGGTTCAAGGTCCCCTTCCCTGGAGTAAATATCAAGAGAATTCTGCTCTTGGAATTTCGGATACTTCCTGGCTATTTTCATCAGGTCCGTTTGTGTCATTGTGCATCCTCCAGGAGAACAGGGAACTCCCCTAACCTTTTCATGAATCTGGACCGGTTTTCTGAGGCATGTTTCGCCGATGCGTGGATGAGAGTTTCAAGCCAGGCATTCTGCTGGTCTGTCTTCCTGAGTTCCATCAGGTGGTTGAGGACCCTTTCGGCGCCCATGACTTCCCCGGCTGCAAGTTCTTTTTTTCCTGTGTGACGATTGAACATTCAGGACACCGCCTTCCTGAGATTTTTCAGAATTTCCTCTATTACCTGTTCGTGGGTGAGACCTTTCTCCCTGAACTCACTCAGGATGGCCTCAAATCTCATCTTCTGGAGGGTATTCATTTTTGACAAAAATTCCTGCGCCAGCATTTACTGGACCTCCGTTATTATTGAGTTATCGTCCTTTAAAGCATCTCGGGCATGTTCATAACTCAAAAACCATTCAATTGCTTCAGAGGCTATCTGCTCCAAAGAGTATCCTCGTTTCCACTTATTATCAATGCGTCTTTCCTGTTCTTTCTCCAGCATCGCTCTGGCTTTGTCAGATATCAAAACTCTTGAAGCCATCAGAACCCGGCCTCCTTTTTTCCACATTCCCTGTGGAAATATGAGTTTCCCTCAAAATCATAGCTCTGATTGGATATCACTGGATTGTGGCACCTGTGGCATATTCCGAGTTGGATGGGTGCGTACATGGTCATCATGATCTCTTCCCCAAGAGTGCCTTTCTTATGAGATCGCTCACAAATTCTGCTCTGGACCTATAGCCAAGCTTTGAGTCTTGAATCTCCTTGTCGATTAGGTCGACGAGGTTCCTTGGCAAACTCACTTGGGAATACTTATGTTCTACCATACATACGAGAACGAAATGGGGAATATAAATTATTCTACCATACGTGCTATACTTGTCTCTCAAATGCATTATATTGAATCGAGTATATTTGGTAGAGTGGTAAAGGGCTATCGTCAGGTTTCTGTTCCTGATGCGTTTTATGAGGAGGTCGAAAAGTTCTTACAAAAACATCCTGAACTTGGCTACACTTCTCTTGCTGAGTTCGTTAGAGTAGCTGTCCGTGAAAAGATGGAAGAATGGAAAAAAGAACACGTGGTTGGGTGATAAGCCATTAGGAATTCACTTGCTTTGGCCTTTGTAATAACCATTTCCCTTGCAGCCGGATTTTCTGGAGGATTTGCTGCATCTAATCTACATTCTGGTCCGTTGGCCCCTTCGCATTTGCCTTCCATAAGTAATTTCTCCCTAATACGCAATGTAATTGAAAACGGTTCTGGCTTTTCTGGTTTTGATTCCTTCACTTTGAGGGCTAATGAATCAGGCAATGGTTATCAGGCAGGATTTGAGGTTTCCATAATGAATAATACTACTATGGAGACTGTTTCTTCGGGTTCTTTCTTCGGCAGCCTTAATTATACTGATATTTCCCTCGGTTCATTCCTTTTCTTCAGCTCGCTCCATCCTGGAAACTATACCATTGTTGCGCGGGTTTTCTCAGGAGGAGTATCGGCCTCATCGGACCAGAATCTTCAGGTAATTCCTCATGTTAAGGCGACTATATCGGGTCCTTCAAACATCAATGATTCACTCGGAAGCCAGTCTGTCACCTACTTCGCTTCAGTTGCCGGAGGAGAAGGGACTTATTCATATTCATGGACGATTACGAGTTACTCCTTTACAAATATTCAGAGTTATTCTGAAGGGAGTAATACCTCCAGCAGTTTTTCAGCAACATTTTATAAAAATTCAATCAACTCATTTTCTTACGGAGAGAATGCTACGTATTACATTAGCCTGAGTGTGACCGATTCCTTGGGTTATTCGTATTCGATACCGTATCCCGGATATACGGTCAATGTTACTGGAAATTGAAAAAAATGAAAGAAATAAAACACTGGAAAAAGGATCACGCGGTGGGATGGAAGTGACAGTTGGAATAGCACTTGAGTTTTTGGATGCCGACAATAGGAAGGGGATCGCTGTGATCTCTGACAGAATGGTCTCTGTAGGTGACTGGGGTGTTGAGATGCCCGCTCACAAACCATATGTTCTCTATGAAAGAGAGGAAGTTTTGGTTATGGGGGTAGGAGCTGGTACTTTGTCAACGATATCCGAATATATGGGGAATCTCAAGAGCGCGCTTGATAAAGAATCTCCATCGGATATGAAGAAAGTTGCAAAGGTGTGCAATGATGAATATGTTGCCTTACTTAGAGAAACCATTCAACGAGAACTTCTTGATCCATTACACATATCATTCCAAGAGTTAACTGGTCAGGATTCAACCAGAGGTAAGTTGTATGAAGATGTGGAATATCGGATAAGAAATATAGCGATACCAAAATTCTTTTAGGATTTAGGGGTCCTTGTGGCTGGAATAGACAAGAATAGTTCATTGGTCTTTACTTTGGAAGACAGTCTAAAATTAAAAGAGGCAGGCAGAATCGGATTTGACGCCATAGGATCCGGTTTTGACTCTGCAGACTGGACTCTGATGCATAGGCAATTTGATGGAAGTAAAGACATGCATTATGCATTACTTCTCGGAATGTACGCAAAAATACAGGCGGAAGAATCCAGTGGGGTTGGCAGGGACACGGACGCATATGTTATCAGTTCAAATGGTATTAGGGAAGTCCCGCAAAGTACATTAGATTTCATAAGAAAGGAATTCGAGAGAGACCGGCATAGAGAAAGATTAAGTACGAAAAAAGCAATAGAAAGATTGAGGTTGAGAGAGAATGAATGGAAAAAGATATAGAAACCCCCTTTTAGCTAAGACACAGAGGGATGAAGAATATGAAAAGAAACTCTATTCGAAAGAAAAATCACTGCATCCGGACAAGAATCTGGAGATTCTATTAGATAATGAAAAATGATATATTTTTATAAATCTCCCATACTTTCTTCGAGCTTCTCGAGGGCCTTCTCTTCCATCCTCGCAGCTATCTGATGGGCCTCTTCCAGGGTTGATGCATTCTTTATTTTCCGTGCTGTCCTGAGGCTCGTTTTGATATAGCCGTTCAAGAATTCAAGGTCGAACTTATTCATAGAATTCCTTCTATTTCCGACTGGATTTAAAAGGGATTGTGCCCGTGAAAAGTGAGCAAAAAGAGCATAGATATATTGCTGAAGAATCCCTTACCAGTCAGGTCCTTCTTCTGGTGCTTTCGACATTATGTCTGTCCTGGAGCTGAGGGAGATATTTAAGCCCGTCTGATTTCTTGAAAAATTCCGACACTTGATGAACAGATCTCGGTTCAGTTGCATACCAGAATGTCGGTTTTGATTTGAAGTGCAGGGCTAAAAGGTGTTAGGACACTAACATTTTTTGGACTGCCGGGAACTATCTTAATCCTCACTATTTCATGAATGACAGATGAAATATCATACGCTGAGAGAAGACATACCGTGAAAGTCTTTCCTTATTACGAATCAGGTAGTGTAATAAGACCTGTAACTTTCTTTGATGCCCTTAAATCGAGATATAACATAGTCGAATAAAAATAATTTAGTGGTTTTTTCTCGAAATAGAACGGTTCAGTCCAAAAATAGAGTTAAGAAATCTGGAACGCTTCTCTTCCAGTATTCTGTCTTCCATCTTCTTCCTGGTCTTTGAATTGTTATTCATGTGTTGTTATTCATTCCTCCGTTATTGTCAGTTGAGTTTCTGGTTATGGTTTGCAAATGGACCCGGAAAACAGCATCCTGAAAATTTACCCCATCATTCCTCCGTCACGGTCAAGGCCTGAAACCTGAAAAACGGAAAAATGAGACCTCCTTTTCTATAGAATCATAGGGGGGAGGGGAGTCACGGTCCTTCCTGTTGCACTTCGAACCTCCTTGAGATAGTCTGCAGCTTGTAGTCCAGTCGATTTTCTTTCTTCATGGGCGGATATGTGAACTTGTCGAAGAATGCCCCGAATACTAATTCCGCTTCTTCAAGCTGCAATGCATTGATGTAATCCTGTTTGAGCTTGGTGGGCTCTCCCTGCATCCTCTTGGCCCCCTTCTTGTACATATGCCACTTGGTCTTCGGGAGCAACCTGTAATCCAGGTTCCGGTAATCGTGCGTGGCGAACACACTATTCACCATTGTCTTCCTGAAGTCTGAGGCCGAATTGATGAATTTCTGCTGTACCTTATAAGAATCTGAAGAATACGGCCCGAGTATGTCATCGGCCTCGTCAATGCAAATGTGGACCCATTTCCTTGATTTGCGGTCCACAAGATGAGAGAACAGGTCAGCGTAGAATGCTGTTTCTTCTATTGCGGATCCGGGATAGAGGATACAGAGAACCTTTCCTTCCTCGAGGTTCCTGATAATATCCTGGCTGCCTGCATAGAGAGCGTAATCGATGCCCTCATCTTCCAGATCATCAAGGGTAATTTCCTGTTCCCTGTCATCGTCATAGACCTTCAGGAGGGAATAGTCTGATCCTTCCGGGAGCATGAGTTTTCCTATTCCGAGATTGAAGAATTCCAGGTATTTGTCATGTTTCCTGGCTCTCCAGAGGCACTCCTGCGGTTGCCTTGGTTTTCCGTATATGTCTTTTCCCCTGCAGGCCAGATATGTGAGATATTGCAACAGGGAAGTTTTTCCCTCTCCCGGGGCCCCCATCAGGATCGCGTTCCTGCCTCCCTGCTCCTTGTCAAGGAGAAAATATTTCGGGAGCACAATGTCCCTGGATTCAGTCATAGCCTGCACCTCTTGTGGTGGGCTTCTTCTGTCTCTCGTCTATCTGGAGTTCCGCCATCTTCATCCTCATGCTTCTGATGGTCCTGTCATAGACTTTGTCAAGGAAGTTCACCTTGATTCCCTGGGCGAAAATCTTCCCGTTCCCTTCCGTGAACCAGGACGGCTTACCGCGCATGTCTGATTCCCGGACGAGGAATACGTTCACGTCCGTGTCCAGAAGAGGGGAGTAATTCGGGTTCAGGGTGCCGTCCGGCATAAGGGGATTCCTGTCCTTTGGCATTTCTCCAAGGGCCAGCTCGTTGGCAAGCTGGTACCATGCCCAGTATTCGTCCCACGAGTTAAAGCACCGGATGAGGCGATTCTTGATGTCATGCTGGGCCTTGATCAGTTCCGTGAGCCCGGGAAGATTCCCGATTTTTTCCGGGAATTTCTGTTCAGTCTTTTGGTTCTGGTCCTGATCCGTTATGATCACCTCCTGATCCGGGGTCCCTTGCTTCATATGTGGTCCTTGCTCCCGTGGATTCTTCCGTCAGGCCATGAGAAGATGCTGCCCTGGCTGCCAGTTGAGCGCGATTGAATTCAGAGTGTCTGGTCTGGATTCTACCGTTCAGCTCCTCGATTTTCCATTGTGCATCCTCGAGCTGCTTCCCGATTTTTGCCGCGCTGAACAGTTGACCGAGGAATTCGGCTATCCTTTTCGAGTAATGTCCGGAAAGAGGGATCCTGTATGTTTTCGTGGAGGTCCTCCTGGTGTCGGGGAGTTTGGGAATGAACCTCAGGACTGAGGGTTTTGATCCTTCCAGATATGAATAACCGATTCTTCCCTGTTCTGTGAGTGGATGGAGGAAATAGGTCCTCCTTGTGTCGTAGACAGGGTCTTCCCAATATTCATTTTCAGCGTACCAGGGTGCCACTCCGGGCTCAAATTCAACGGGAATCTTCCGGCCAAAAAGACGTGCGATGGCCTCTTTCCTGGAATGAAGATCGATCTTGATGTGGCCGTGTTCTGCGTCAGGAGACACATAGATTGCCCTCACATCCGTAAGGACCTTCTCGTCCTTCCTCTCCCCGTATATCTTCATCAGTTCCCACCTGGAAATTTCAGGCCGGAAAATTCCAAGCATAAAGCTCGAGCTGAGGTAGTACAAAGGAATGAGCCAGGAATACCATGGAATGTATCCGAGATCATAGTAGTAAGTGGCCCCGAAAAACCCTATCCCTATTCCGAACGCCATAAGAATGAGGATCCATCCCGAGAAGGATCGTTTAGGCCACCACTTTACCCGATCAATGATCTTCCTTGCAGTCACGGCCCCCAGGACCCATATAAATGACCCAAGGAGGAAAGCAGACAGCCATATCTCAAGCTCTCCTCCCTGAGTCAAAATCAGGGGCAGAGCTGCTGGCGCAGTCTGGTGCCTGAACTGGAATACTGCTCCGGCATAAGATATCTGAACATCCAGAGGGGATGATGCCAACGGCAGGGAGATGTTCCCCTGGACGATGGTTTTCGAAGGGGAAAGAATAGACTGGTTATCCCATTGAACATTACTCTGGACAAATATTACCCTGGTGAGGGTCTGATTGCCTGACTTTATGGTAAGGTTCTGAGCTGCCAGGGAATATTGCTCAATTGTCAGGTTAATTGACGTGCCCGGGCCGGGATTATAGACTGCATACTGAAGCTGATCCACAGGCACGCTGGTATCCCGGTGGACAATGATAATGTTCCCGAGAGGAGGGGAATAGAAGAAACCGATCAGGATCCCGTTTGATGCTGCCTTCCCGAAAAGGACCGGTGAAGCCTCAGATACGGTCCGGGAATGCATCGGCGCGGCGGAGGCCATTGGCATTACAAGAATGCTGAAAATAACTATTAAAAGGGGAATCAATCTAATGCTGCTTTGCATCCTGTTTCCTCCTTATTTTTGTTTCATACGATTCCCGTTTCATGTCCTTCCTGACTTCTCTCCGTATCTGCCTTTTCTCCATGTCAAAATGAACCCACAGGGAAAGGGCAAATCCGAGGAAGGCCAGAACTGACCAGAGCCTGAGACTGATGTACCAGAGTCCTACTCCCAGCACCGGAAGAATCATGGAGACGGCGAGGCCTTCATTCGATTTCGCAATCTTCCTGGCAAATCCCTTGAAGATCAGCCAGAGAACCAGCAGGATCAGATAGAAGGCCACAGACTGCCAGCTCAGGAGAAGATCCTGGATGTCTACGAGAAAATTCAATGTTTCACCTTCCCGGTTCTTTTGCGGTCATTGAGCAGCAGGCCTATGATGGCTATCAGGAAGATTGTTGACAACACATCGAGGTATACCGGATTCAGGAAGAAGAAATCAGAGATCCTGATGATCCATACCGGGGGAGTGAAGCCGAACATGAAGGCGTCGGCTGCCATGAAGCTCAGGTAAAAAATAAGGCCCATGGCACCTAAGATGATCCCGAGGAGCCAGTTGATTTCCTTCTTTTCTTTCCTGTTCACGCTATCAGGCCTCCGACATGGCCATGATCATGTTGAAGGCAGAATAGAACCCGAGAACAATCGCCACGATCAGGATGCCCCCAAGGAAGGCAGCCACAATGGGAGAGAATATACCGGCACGGGAACTGACCGATTCTATGTCTGAGATGATGAAGTCCAGTGCGGATCCCATGTAATTGATGAGGTTTGAAACGATTGTTGAGGCTCCTGAGGAGATATGGCGCCAGAGAGAGAGCCATGCCATTCCGACAAGACAGAATATATAAGCGACCCAGCCGAGGACGTATGAAGCCAGCGAGGATGCCAGGTCTGACACGAAGGACGTCATGTAAGTCAGGATGGCTCCCGGGAATCCTATGGGGTTTATCACTGAGAAGGAGTAATTTACTATGGGAATCGTAATGGTCGATGTCGGGACCACGAACGTGGGGAGAGTGAGAGAAAATGTTGGAGGAAGGCACATCAAACATCCTCCGTTGTTTCTGCCATTGCGAGCTGGATGGCTTTGAAGATGAAAAATGTCAGGATTATTATGGCTATGCCCCAGGTGAACGAAGCCGCAATTGGAGCAAGTATACCGAGGGGCGCATAGGCTGACTCAGTCTGAACAAAAATATCTCCTATGAAGCCCAGGATGTTTCCTGCTGATTGGCCTGCCCCTGCAGCAGCGTTGCCTGATACTGTCTCTATAAAATCCGCTCCAGCCACCAGGGGTATTTCGATTGCCCAGAGGATTACCTCCACGATGAAGAAGCCGATGTCCGAAATTCCTCCCGAGAACGTGGGAAAAGGGGGATATGGGGTTACCATAATTCACTCCTCCTTGTTTCCGCCCTTGGTTCTGTTCTTCCTTGCTTTCTTCCTGTCTCTTCTCTCCTTCAGGCCTTCCCTTACGGTCTTTCCGTTTTTCCTGACTTTTTCATAGACTCCATGTTTCCTGAGTTCCCTGTCGACTTTCAGGCCCGAGTAGATCACGATACCGAGGACGGTAAGGGCTATGAATGCTACGAAGACCATTCCGGCTGCAAGGCCTGCTCCGAATCCTTCTCCCAGGAGAACAGGGTATGTTGCTCCTGATACGATCAGGACAAAGAGAAAATAGAGAGAGAACCAGGCTTCGTGGAAGCCTCTCCTCTTCCTTTCTTCCTTGTGCTCTTCATTGGGCTCTTTAGACATTTCACTTCCTCCCTCTCAGCTGTTCTGCTCTCACATTTGCTGAGTGCTTGGCTCCTGCCCCTATTCCGAGGACTCCGATCAATGCTCCCACCGCCAGCCAGTAATAGTACTCGATTCCGGCTATAGTGAATATTCCAGGGGATGAACTGATACTGTTCCATTGCGATTCTGTGTAGTCCACTACCGCGAAGTAGTTCGGATCCTGAGGATTCACCACTCCGAAACCAAAGGTTTTGTTGCTGGTGAGGTTGCTGACCTGCGAAGAATAGCTTACCCCGTTCACGTCCAGGGCGATGAACTGGGATCCGGGAACGTTCATGGACTGAGTGAGGTTGAAATTCCCATATGTCAGGTCAGGGGCTGCAGGAAGAGAGAACGAGGCACCATAAGTGACCTGCTCGACGTAGTTTCCAGAAGAGATCGCTGCCTGACTTACTGTAACGTTGGTCAGATCAGACATTTTCTGGGAGACTGCTGCGGAGTAGCCGCCATTTATTACTTTCAGGGATGACGATGGGTTGAAGGATGTTAGATTTGCGGCTGACACACCCCAGAATATGTTCCGTGTTTCCTTTGAGTTGTTGTATATGCTTGTTCCAAGGTATAGGGCTGATTGTGTCATTGACAATCCTGTTATGGTGGTGTTTAATATTGCAGCGGTCGTTGTTTGTGGGAAATACTCGTTTATGTGTATTTCTACGTTGCTTGTATTTGTGGGGTTGAATCCGTTTTTGGTCCAGCTTGTTAGGGGGGCGGATACGTAGAATGATTGTCCGGGATATAGGTATTGTGTAGGTCCACCGCTTGTGGTTGATAGCATCCCGTTGTTTGCCGTTCGTGTTCCGAATAGGGCTCCCGTTGAGTTTTCGAGGTCTATGTATGCTTCCGCTCCTGTCACACTGTGTGTTAGTGATACGTATCCTGTTATGGTTATGTAGTCGTATGCCGGGTTGGTTGCTGGCAGAGTAGCGAAGGGGATATTTAGAATTGCGTATGAGTTTGATGTGCCTGCGGCTGTTGAGTTGCTTGTGAGAGATATTTGTGGTTCTCCGTTTATTGTGTTGTTGTAGAGGTTGCCTATTACTCCCACGCCTCCCACGGTGAGCGTCCATCCTTTTCCAGTTCCTGTGTTGTTCCAGTAGTTGGATCCGACTTTGTCATTTTGGAGCAGTCCGGGGGCCATTATGTTTGCGGGATTTACGTTCACTGGGTTTGCATAGAAACTTGATAAGTTTGCGCTAAGGTACTGGTTCCCAGAGGAATTATTATACTCATTCCACGCCCAGCTTGAGTTGAACGTGGACCATGTTATATTCCCGTTCATCGAGGGATTAGGCTCGTAAATGCCCGGTACATAAGTCTGCGGAGTTGAAGCGGCAAAGGCACTCCCGGCGAACAGGATGGTTGCCAAGGCTATGATCGAGAAAATTATTCTTTTATTCATCGCTGCACCAGCCTGACACTTCTACCCTTCTTCTTCGGTGCCTTACTCTTACCTTCTTTTCTCTTTCCGGATTTCCCGAAAATTTTCTTTATTGCTGATGGTTGGCCTATAAAAACAACGACTTCCCCATCTGCTTTCTCTTTTCCTTTTTGCTTTCCTTTCTTTGCCATTTCTGGCACTCCCGGTCAATCAGGAGCAGAAGCCTTCCAGTTGTTCAGGCGAGATGGCTTCCGCTGCCTGAACAACCTTAGTTAAAAATAAGGGAGAAGGTGCTAATATAAGAGTGCTTCAGGAAGTATTTACATCCGCCGGACCTGTATTCGATCTCAATGAATTCCTTGAGGTTCCCGTGCAGCTTCCTGGTAATTATCATAGGGCTTGGAGCAGGGTAATTGTCATTTTGTTGCTCCAGGACCCTGACAATTCCTCTGACTTTCAGGCCTAAGCGGTTCCGTGAAAGGGCCTTTAGGATGGCCAGATCTTCTTCACTGAGGTTATCCCTATCCCTTGATTTCATACAGCCTCCTCTCATTTACGGTTTTCCTGATGAATTCGGGGCTTGGTTTCGAATAATACTGCAGGATGGTGCCCGGCGTATCTCCGGTATTCTGGATCACGATTTCCATGGGTATGTTCATCTCCCTGGACAGCGAGATATAGGTATGTCTGACCATATGCCAGGATTTTTTCCTGCCGAGTGCTTTCAGAGTCCATTTCTGAATAATCCTCTCTATTGTCTTTTCTGAAACCGGGAATATCCGGGGGTCTTTCCTTCCCCGGATAGAATTTATGAAGAGCTTCATGGAAGAGAGGACATCCCTGTTCACATACACCTCCCGATAAAGGTCCTTCTTTTCGTCCCATATTCTGACTCGTTCTTCCTGAAAATCAATGGAGATTTCCTCTATGGATGCAATTTCAGATACCCTCATCCCCGAGTTCAGGCCCAAAAATATCAGTGTGCGGTCCTGAAGATTGTCTATGGACCTGATCAGGGTTTCGGATTCTTCCCTGGTTAGAGGATCATTCGAAGTTCGTTTTCTTGGAGGACCCTTCGGTTTTATTGTCTTATTCTTCTCAGATTTAGGACTTTTCTTTTTTCCATTATATACTGTCTTGAGCTTCATGCCCTCAGCTCACCCCCCTTTCTGTCCTAAACGTGCAAGAATAGGACATCTTTTTGATTTCCATTTTATCACATCTTTCATTCATCATTTTTTCACTTTCCACGACTATTTATCGTTCTTGACGGTTTGATGCCCTTAACGGGCGAATCTGACCCTTTCAGGGCCTCTCTTCTGAGCCATGCCTGATGTTTCCTTGCAGCTGCAATTTCAATCTCGAGCACCTGGACAAAAATCTCTTCCTGGCGAGGATCCAGATCAAGGTTAATTTTCAGGCTTCCGTATGTCAGGGTTTTCATTGTTCCTAAATCACCTCTATGCCGAGATCATCCCATTCCGCTTCCATCAGCTGTGTCCTGTACCCTCTGTAGTGGACACATGCCTTCTTGGCCGGTTTTCCTGCCAGGACTGCTTCCTTGCCGCAGTAGGGGCAGGAAGCGGTTATCACTGCCTTTGTTGTCTTCATTTATGCCCTCCAGCTTTTCGTTTTCTTCCTCACCCTGAATGATTTGAATTCAGGCCATCTCTGAGGCTTGAAGCGTCTCATCGAATACCTCCGGCTGCTGAAACGAACTGCATGACCGCACCTGTCAGAGACTGGAGCTGTTGTTGAGTGATGTCGACTCTTTCAGTTACATCCGTGATAACCTGTTTCAGCAGCTGCTTCATATCCTTAATATCCTGAGCCTCTTTCCATGGGTTCAGAGTCTCTTTTATGAAGAAATCGTTGGCCCACTGCTTGTATTTGTCAGGTCCAAGGTCATTCTTGAAGGTTCTCAGTTTCTCGTTGTCCTCCACCGCCGTAGAAGCTTGTATAAATTCAAATTCTGGAACTCCCTTTGAATTGTCCACGATCACTCTTGGTTTTCCTGTCCCTGGATCGGTCAGGCGAAGGATCGCTCCATCCCTAAGCACATGTTTCGCGATTATGTCCCTGGTATGAGCGATTTCCAGCCTGATTATCTCTCCTGACAGTATTCCCCTGTCATTTCTCAAGACCTTAAGCCTCGGAATTGTGGCCTGAAGTTTTTTCTCCACCTGTTCGATGAAGAGGTCCACTTGCTGGAAAGCCCCGAAGAGAAGATCATAGGTCGATTCAGCGAGAGAGAGTTCGAGCTGCAGACCGGCGATAATGATTGACCTTGAAGTGATGATAGCCCTGAAGTCCTGGAAGTGAACGATGTAGTCAGTATGGTTCTTCAATGGCCTTGGCCTGACAGGGAACCCCTTGAATGATGTCAGTTTAAGGAGAGAATCGGGGTCTAGAGGCTCTTTCAGGAGATACTTGACCTGGAGAGCGTGAAGGCGCTGGGTCTGGCTGTCAATGGTTCCCTTTTGACCGACTGGATGAGGATTTTTTTCTACAGTGGTTCCCATTTGATTCCGGAATTCATCAAGGGTTTTCTGGCCAAGAGGCATGAATGGATATATTGACTGAGTAGTCCTGATTGGGGATGCAAGATAGCCATGCTTCTGGAGTCTTCGTGCATTGAAGATTATGTTCTTGTGAGAAATTCCTATTTTCTTGGCTATTTCCCTTATTGGCGTTCCACTTTCCAGATACGATAAGATTTCCCGGTGTCGATCGGTGAGACGGAAGGTTCGGGTCATTGGAGTGCCCTCCAACCATGCAATGGTTCCCTTTTGGTGGTTCCCTTTTGAGCCAAAAAAAGAGATTTCAGTTTCATGAGAATGCGTAAAATGGCTAACTTTTCTATCTGTTCTATGATGGTTCCCTTTTGTAGAAAAATAAGGGAACCGGAGTAGAAGAAAACCGCTTTTTCAGGGCTAAGTTCTATGGTGGTTCCCTTTTGAAACTTCATTCCTTCACCCCCAAGGCAAAATCTTCAGCTTCCTCGGCTGACTTTGGATCGTCCACATGAAATCTGTACCAGAACTTCAGGATCTTCGAGGAATCTTTCTCAGAGTAATGGATCTGCAGGTCCCTATAGATCCTGTTTGGAATTATAAGGAGCTCCATCCAACAACCTCCAGACCGGGGGCTCTCTCATCCCGGCCGGGGCGTCAATATAAAAGTCTAAATCCCAACCCGTTTTTTTCTATTCTTTTGCCAGTCTCATTATATACTCAGGGATGTGATTTTCTAATATATTAATGAGAGAATAAAATCAATGCCGATTACGGCCAAAGAGATCATCTATGTCGTACACGGAATAGGCAGACCTAGGAGATTTAAAAGTCATTTGATAAAACGGCGGTCTCCTCGTACTATACACGCCATCGGTATAATCCACGTGCTGATAGGCACTCAGTGAGATGAGCATAGGAGATTTTAAGTCATGACCATTGGACTTCTGGACTGCGTTGTATCTCACAATTCCCTTTATATTTAGTTCCAGCCGAACCGCTTAAAATTCCTGATCGTCTTTTTTATCGTGAAATTTCTTTTCGAGAGCATCGCAAAAGCGGTCTATCTCATTTTTTTCAAAATGTCCTGCAATCTCCAGCACTCTCCTTAGTACGATTACCGATTTCTTTCCTCTTCCGTGGAACCATAAGACTTCATTTATAATGTCGTCAGTGCTCAGGCCGTTTGAAACAGTGAATAGAGACATGTTATACAGTCTGGCGGAACTGAATTTTTTGTAATTCAAAATAAGAGGGGAGCTTCATTACAATCTTGCCGGAAGGCAATCATAGCAATTCTATGAACTCTTGAACTGTCAGACCTGCATCCCTGAGAATCGATTTCAATGTGCCCCTGTCAAGTTCCGAATGGTTGGGCACTGAAATCCTGTTGCCTTGACTGTTCCGCAAAATCATGTGACTTCCAATCTGGTGATCAAATTCATAGCCTATCTGGGAAAGAGCCTTGACTACCTTCTTTCCCGATACCACAGGAAGCTTAGGCATCGATTACCACGGCATTGACATCTTCAGGTATGGGATCATTATGCTTCCTTAAGGATGCAATATAAGCTTCAATGACCTCTTTTGCATTTTTCAAAGCTTCCTCTCTGGTCTTTCCCTGGGTATGGCAACCCTTGAGTGCAGGAACATGGACAACAATGTAGCCGTCCTCTCCCTCTTCAAATATGGCTGTGTATCTCAATGTATCGATGTATCTATCAACTAAAGATAAGGATTTGCCCTGTAAAGGGACAGTCAAGAGGGGACTTACTTCTTTGATTCCTCACGCTCTCAATGTTAAATTATGTTGGGGATTTGAACCTTTTAATGAAATCCCGGCCGTGGCGTGCGGAACGGTCAGTCTCATTACTGCCATAATGACTGATTCTTCTGAAGTTGAAGGTTCTTGATATCAAATCCTCTGTACGTTTGTGTAAAACGCCTTAAGTCGCTGGGACCCTGACTCGACATTTAATCCACCATTCTGGTTAATGTAACGTTTTACAAATGTCGGTTTTCCGAATATTTGAGCCAGATTGGTGTCTTCCGCGTTCAGATTCATCAGGTATTTGCCCTTTAAGGATTCTAGAATGGTTCGAATATCCTCAAAATCACCCGCGTCAAAATTATGGTTATACCATCCCTTTCCTGGATACGGCGGGTCAAGGTAGAAGAAAGCATCACGGGAATCATATCTGGGTATCAGTTCCCGGAAATCCAGATTCTCAATTTTCCATTTTTTGACTGTTTCGGCAATCCTTGGAAATTCATCAAGTGTTTTGCTGATGTACCTGAATGTTGATTTCTCATTAGTGGTAGCGTAGGTGTTTCCCATTCCACCGAAACTCGTACTGAAGCGATAAATGGTGTAGTAAGCCCTTTTCTCCATGCTCAATCCCTCTGAACTTTCACGATAATCCGTCCTCCGGAACTGTCGAGCTTCTGGCATTTTATATTCCGCTTTCCTAGCAGGAATCCCGCGTTGCATTGTATTCGTGACCTCATTCCGTGTGAAAGACCCAGAAAATCCCTTATTCAAACGGCTTCTATTTTCGCCAGCTGATTTCAGGAGGGCTTCTAGCATCTGATACAAACTTTCCGGTCTTTCCTGTATGACTTTGAAAAGATTGACTAATTCTTCTTCGATGTCATTGTAAACAATACGCTTGGCATGCAGATTAAGAGCTACCAGCCCTGAGCCGCCGAATACATCCAGCAAGAAGTGCCGATTGGAGTTCCTGAGTATGTTCCTGATTTCAGGGAGAAGTGTGGTCTTGGTACCCGGATACTTCATAAGTCTCAAGTAGGTCATTTGATTTTACGCCAATCTATCCTCTGCTTAATCTTATTTTTTACCCATGATTCTGTTCTCCGGATGAAATTGACTTGACCAGTCGGCTCAATTTTCGAAGATCACTGTTATTTTCGTGTTTGGAGTGCAGACACAATGACAAAATCAGTATGATCATGGCCTTCCTGCAGCAACTTGTTGTAATCATCATTAATGTCCAGTCCTTCGGAATTAAATTGTGCTTTTCCTGAGGCCTGAATCTTTACCTGCACTGGGACTCCGGAATCTTTTTTATCACAATTTCAAGCTCATTTTCTCATTTTGCAGAAGAACCAAAAACGAGATATTCTGAAAAATTCTGCATATTTATGGAATTTCCAACCAGGATCGGAAAAAAGTATGTAATACAGATACCGAAAAATATTCGTGAGTTTGATGAACTGTGCGAGGGAGACGCGGTTATAGTAACGCTGCACCGGAAGGACCGCATAGAGAGAGCAAAGTTGACTCTGGAAAAGAAGTGGTCGAACCAGTGAAATCATAGCCTCATAAACTATCAATTTTCTCTGTCTTATTGCATAACGCGGACTTTGTTTTCAATCCACACTGACCGCAGATAGTGGCCGGTAAAACTGTTCTGATTGAATATCGGAAGAATCGTGAAATTACCGGCGAAACTACGTATTTTTTGATGCCTCCAGCCTGTAGAAAGTCTTGACCACTTTTAAGCCAAACAATGAAAACGGGATCAATAATACTCCGATGATTGTCAGAATCTCATTAACTTCGTAATACAGCGAGATGAAAGCCATCACAGCTGCCATAACGGGAGTTGAACTTGCGAAGAATATCCTCAGAAATGCTGAGACCCTACCGAAAATATTGAGAGGCACGACCTTCGTGAACCTTGACATTAATGGTATATTTATCAACGGATTCAGGAAACCGATTAAGAAAGCGACAATGATGTCGATCCATGCCTGCCTGTTTATTCCGAGGATGATTATGAGCGGCGCATAAAGGAAAACCAGGCCGCCTACAACGGCATAATTGTCCAACCGTTTCATTATTGAAATGCTGAACAGGGAACTCAACAGCATGCCCAGTGGAAATGAAAACTCAAAGAAAGTGTATTCCAGAGGCCCGGAATGGACATATAACTTCATGAGACCAGCAGCATAAACCGTGATCGCTACAAACATTCCGTTCACGACAAGCCCGAATACTATAAACCCCTTGATCTGGCTGAATATTGCCCATACGTCTCCATACTTTCCTCTTCCCTGCCTTCCGACAGTCTGAACACTAGATTTCGCCGGAATGGAAGTCAGGAGAGATACTGCTGACAGAAGCACGAGAAACTCCACAATGTATCTGCTCAACAAAAGGAGCGATACACCGGCCAGACCAATACCTATAAGGCTGGCCAGGCTGGCTGAGGCCTGGTTGAATGAGTTTGCTTTACTGATTCCTTCGTTGCCCACACGTTCCTTGATCAGTGAGAAAAATGTGTCACCCTTCAGGGTATTGGCAAAGCTGGAAATTGCGACGGTTATATATATTATGTGGATGGGCTGACCCAGAAAAAGGAGAGTTATTCCGCCGAGAAAAATTAAGGAAGCGAAAAAATTGAGAACGGTTTTGTTCACTCGATCTATGATGTGTCCTACCGGCACCGTCGACAGCAACTGAACGGCCATGGATATAGTAGGAATAAGTGCCGTAAGAAATACGGACTGGTACTGTTGTATTATGGACCAGAGGAAGAATATCTCAAACAGCGTCCATGAAATTGTGAAAACAGCTTTAGATACAAGGAACCTGTAAAAAATATATCCGAGTTTTGCCGGTTCCTCTTTGCTGGGCACAAGATACTATGAGACCTGAATTTAAAAATTTATCCTTCCTCCCTGCTACGGACATCGGAATATAGCCATTGTGCCTTACCGAAGTAAACGTGAAAACCTGATCTTGTGTTGACGCAGCCTGTGAAACTCCTCTTTTGCTAAATTGAGCGCATTTTCCTGTTTCCAGTTGCCCGATTTTACTTTCTCCGAAGCATAGTTCTCTATGCTGGACTGGATATACGCTGAAAACTCCTGATCATTCATTGAGAGCAATAAGGTTACGATTTCCGTTAACCGTGTTAACGTCCACCTTTGGAAGTTATCATCTGACTGATGCTTAAACTTCGCGGATATAACCCTACACCCTCTATCCCGTTCGCGAATGCTTCGGGGATTGCCTTTTTTATTATGTTGTACGATCCGTTGAGATCCGCATGTATCCGTGTGCCCCGTGCAGACTGGAATACACCTCTGCTTATCCTCCTGCCCGAGTATGTGTCATGGTGTTCTATGGTCTCGCTGTCAAGGAATGAACATCTGCTTGTATGGTTCTCCTCCCGTATCATGACGTTTATGCCTTTCTCTTCGGCCTTGTACCTGATCTGGCTGATCAGCATGTTGAAGGGTAACTGCACGAAGTCCTGGTTGTTTTTCCCTCCCATGTTCACCGACTGCTTCCATCCTTCATTGTGGCCGATGACGATTGTATCGGTGTCCAGATTCTTTGCGTATTCCACTATGGACCTGCTGAGTTTGTGCATGATGTCCTTCACCTTCCTGTTCCGTACCATGAAGAGTTTCTGTATCCGTTTTGTCTGCTTTTCCTCATTTCCCTGAAGATCGTTTATGCTCCTGATCCTTGCCAGTTCTTTGTTGAAGAACTGGTTTATCGATTTAAGCAATCCTGCCCTTACAGCAATCCCCTGTACGGAGATGTTGTTGCCAATGGTTACAAGATTCCTCACGCCGATATCGATACCCATGATGCGTTCAGGCTTCATCCCGATCGTACCTGTTATCTCTTTCGCATATACTATTTCCACAGTGTAACCCGATCCCTTTGGAATTATCCTGACCTCCCTGAGATTCACGTTCTCCAGTCCTGTTTTCACCTCCAGTTCCATTATCTTCGGGAATTTCAGGATACCGTCCCTGATGCTGCACTGCTGGTTGGTGAATGTCAGGACGAACTCCCCGTTCTTCTCCCTGTACCCTGGTATTTTCGGCTTTCCTGTGAATTTTTCAGGATATTTTCTGTACGCGTTCATGGCTTTGAAGTAGGAGTTCCATGCCTGCTTCACCTTTTTTATGGTCCACTGTGCCGTCTGTGCCGGAAGCTTCCCGTAGTTGTCATGATCCTCATTTCCAGATGGCATGGAAAACTGTTTTGCAAGCGCATTATATCCGCTGAGCTTTTCATGCTTCAGGAACTGTTGCCTGAGGATGTAATTCACTTGGTTGTACAGGTTGCTGGAGAGATGGCATGCGCTTGATACTGTGGCATTTTTCCTGATGTATATCTGTTCAGTGCGGTTAACCTTCATACCAGACCTCAATTGAATGGTTCCTTTTCTTCCTGAGTACATCTTCCTTATTGTAATTATACTGCCTGTCTGGCATCACTGTATACCTGACCCTGCCGTCATGTGAGTAAACATGAAGGGTCTTCCGGGGTATCTGCAGCAGATTCAGGAATTCCCTGGCTTTCATTGTCAATATCATGTACATTTAAGATATATTGAGTTATCATTATTGCTTACTATAATACCATGTTTCATTTATTCCTCTGCCGTATATGGAATTTTTCCCGCTATCCGAAGAAACTCTGGAAGAATGAAACAACATTAAGGGCAAGGTAGCGCACTGTCTCCTCAAAATGGCGGCAAGTAGCTACTAAGGACGGGGGATACTAGCTTTTAGATACTAAATTAGAATCTGCTTTTGATTTCAATGTCGTATGTTGTGTTAGAAACAAGCATGGGTAAGATAAAGATTGAACTTTTCGAGAAGGAAATGCCGGTGACCGCCGGTAATTTTAGAAAGTTAGCGGAACAGGGCTTCTATAACGGCGTCATATTCCACAGAGTCATACCCGGCTTCATGATTCAAGGAGGAGATCCCACAGGTACAGGAATGGGAGGACCCGGGTATTCCATAAAGGACGAATTCACGAAAAACAACAAGAATTCCAGAGGGACTATTTCAATGGCCAATGCGGGACCGAACACTGGAGGCAGCCAATTTTTCATAAATGTGGTGGATAACAATTTTCTCGACACGAAGCATCCGGTTTTTGGGAAAGTGACCGAGGGTATAGAAGTCGCGGATTCGATAAGCAAAGTGAAAAGGGACCGCAACGACAGACCGAACACAAAAGTTACAATAAATAAGGCGACGTACCATAGTTAGATTACGCTGCGACTTTAAATGCGGTTTGCACTTTAAACTACAATAAATGTATTTTAGCCACCATTTTATCGATTACTATATTTTATAAACCCTTTCGGCCTGATAATCCAATCTGAGGCGTTTTGCGGTCAGGGTGAGTGTTACACTGAGAACAAGCAATACCGTTCCCACCACCAGCCACATTTGCACAAAGGAATTGGTGAGGTCTACAATAAACCCTGACAGGGGGGTTCCGATTATGGCTCCAGCATACAGTATAGTGAGACTCAGTCCGCTGAAAATTCCGACTTTCCCCTTCGGTGCCACCTCCGATATTATGGTTACGTAAGTACTGTTCCATGCCACCGTAGTCATTCCCAGTGCCAGTGCAAGTGGAATCGCCAGGAACATATTACCGACAGAGAACGGAATCAGTATGACAAACGTGCCGGAAAGGAAAACTATCAGGGAGAATATTCTGATGAGATTCCCTCCGAGTATCCAGTTGCTTGAGAATGTCCAGATTATTCTGCCGGTTATTGAACCGAACAGGAGTATCGCCAGCATTATTTCTGCGACATATACACTTGTTCCTCCCGATTCATTGAATATGACATAATATGAGAGCACTGTCTGCTGGCTCCATGCAAGAAACGCAGCAACAGCGCTGATCGTTATCAGTGTTCTGTTGCGAAATACGTTTTTCAGTTCTTCCCTGGAGATTGCTGACTTGATTACGGGCTGAGGACTGGAATCTTTTCCGAAGATCATGGAAAATAATGCAACGACAGAAACCAGTAAAATGACCAAGTAAGAAACTCCTACCGAGAAATGAGTTGCAACGAACGGCAATAAAACAGCAGAAAATATCGCACCTATGGGAACACCGGTCTGTTTGATTCCCATGGGTCTCACGTGATTTGGTGAATAGTGATGCATGATCGAACTGTTGGTAGAGGGCGTGACCATGCCATATCCTGCCCCCAGTATGACGTATCCCAGTAGAATTACGTAATAACTGCTGGCGAGGAAGGCGGTGAACGATGCGAGTCCGAAAGATGCAAAGGATATTGCCAGGGTGTTTCTGGGTCCAATCCGATCTACAAGTATCCCTGACAGGAAAGACGTAAAGATCGTACCGATAAAGGTGAAACTGGTAATGAGCCCAACCTGTGCCGCATTCAATAGGAAATCGGCTTTCAGAAAGATGTTTAATGGCGCATATGATGATGTATTGAAACTGCCCATTGCTTGCAGAATCATCATCTGCAAATATATCGGCAGACCCTGAATTTTTCGGGAAGACATCTTTCGTTTACCCGATTTTGACTGCGGCTTAAAGTTCTCTATTTGCTGAGAGCAGGGAATCCCTAGAATCACAGATAAAATCATGTTTTGTAGAATGGTTGCATGAATGGAACAGTGTTACGAGACATTCTGTAATGCCAGAGCGTGATATTGCGTGGTTTATCTCATTTTCTCATTTTTCAATGTGACCGCAAGACTGAGATACTTTTTAATGAATGAAGTGGCATGGTAATAGGGTATAACGGCTCGATTTATTGTGAAACTCAGGAATCGACATATTCAGAAGCGTATAACAAGGGAAGAAAGGAGCAGCTCGAACAGGATTTGGACATGATACGCGGAGTGGCGTTCAGAAGCGAGAATTTTGAGGACTTCAAGCAACTTCTTCGCGATGAAATAAGGAAGGTAGACACAAAAACATGGTTTTGAAGTGATATCCGATTTATCGGAATTTCTACCCTTTGAGTCGCTCAATCAATTCGCTTGCTTCCTTGATAGTCAGTTCGTCAAAACTTTTCTTCTTGAGCCCGGAAAGGAAATTCCTGGCAGCCTCCAGACGAACATCGGTATCCTGAAGGTTCTTGATGAACTGTATCTGCTTCTTCGTGGCGTGAGTTACGGTGGTGTTTGCAACCGGATCGCCCTTTATCCTGGTCAGGCTGTCTATCAGTTCCGATGCCTCGGACATTGACAGGTGGTTGATGGAACTCTTCCCATGACTGGAAAGGTATTTCGAGGTTGATTCTATTCTTTCCTCTGAATCCTGCAATTTGCTGATGAAGTTGATCTGCTTTCCCGTAGCCTCCGGGGAACTTGAGTTTTCGCCCTTGACCTCTATCTTCTTCATCATGTCAATGGCCTCTGATGCTTCACGAACAGTCAGTTCGTCAACGCTTGCTTTACCCTTGCTTTTCAGGAAAACCTGGAATTTTTCTTCCCTCAGTTCACTACTCTCCTGAAGCTTCCTTATAAAATTGACCTGGTTTTTTGTTATGCCTGTTTCCGCCATCTTCCACCAATCCTATCGTCTCATCCCAGATAACTAATCAATCTTTCCATGTTAATTCCAGAAATAAAGAATTGTTTATGCGTGAAGTTTTTAATCTTTGCCGGGGAGCGAAGTCTATCAGTATCCTTGCTTAACGGTTTAGTCCATCTGTCGGAAGTTTGGACTCGACCCATTCCTTTATCCCGCCTTCGTAGGCTGCAGCGTTAAGTCCTCTTTCCAGCAAAATGGCGGCGGCTTTCTTTGAGGCATTGCAGGTGGAACTGGCACAATACGTTATCACTTTCTTCCTTCGATCAAGTTTTTTCCAGCCATCGCCCTCTATTTGATCGAATGGTATTGATATGGAACCCCGGATGTGCACGGCGTCATACGCACTTTTAGCCAGAACGTTAACAATTACTGCATCGCCGTCCTTTATGTGTTTGAGAACATCGTCTTTGGTTACTATCTCCACATGATCCTGCATAAAATGCAAAATCACCTTCATATTTAAACATGGTTATCACATCACAGTCCGATTCCCGTCTCCAAAAGGAGACTTTTAAGTCAACCGCTCCACGCTAAAGCTCTGGAGCCTGTTGCTGCCCGGATAATTATTTATCCAGGCCGTGGACGAATTCTCCGATTTTCCCTATTCCTGTCCTGATGGTTTCATCGTCTGTGGCAAACGACAGCCTGAAATGGTATTCCCCCTGGTCTCCGAACGCTGAACCGGGTGTAACAACCACGAGCTTCTCGTCAAGAATCCTCTCTACAAAATCTTCACTTTTCATGGTGGAATCATAGTGCACGAAGGCGTAAAATGCACCTTCCGGCTTTCTCATTGACAGACCCGGGGTTTCTGAAATCAGATCGTTTACCATATTTCTCCTTTTCAGAAATTCCTCCCTGAACTTTTTTGGAGTCTCCCTGTCTTCCATTGCGGCAAGTGCGGCATATTGTGAAACGGACGCGGCACATGTGATGGTTTGCTGTTGAATCTTGTTGCACGCCTTTATTATGGCCTCTTCCGCAATCATGTACCCAATTCTCCATCCCGTCATGGCATAACTTTTGGAATAGCCGCCCATGGTTAGCGTCCTCGGGAACATTTCCGGTATCGAAGCGGGTGAAAACCTTTTCCCCTCGTAGATCAAATCCTCATATATCTCGTCGCTGAGCAGGTACATATCATTTTCAATTATGAAATCTGAGAGTTCCCTCAGTACCTTTTCCGAGTAAACCTTTCCCGTCGGGTTTGTGGGGCTGTTCAGTATGAATAGTTTTGTCCTCGGTGTTACGATCTTCCTCATTTCATCGAAATCGAAATCGTAATTTGAATCGGTTTTGCACGTGAGGGGTTTTCCCCCATGCAACCTTACGATATCCGGATACGACAGGTAATACGGCTCCGGTATAATCGCTTCATCCCCCGGATTCATGAGTGCCATCACGGCGAGGTTTATGGAGAACTTGCTTGGCGTAATTATTACATTTGCTGTCTTTGCATCGACATTGTTGAAGGCCTTCATCTTCTTTGCAACGGCTTCCCGCAGCTCCACGACCCCCAGAGACGAAGTGTAATGGGTTTTTCCTTTTCTGGCCGCTTCGAAACCTGCGTTGATGATGTGTTCGGGTGTGGTGAAATCCGGCTCCCCTATTCCAAAATTGTAAATCCTTTTTCCGGCTTTTACAAGTTCTGCTGCCTTATTACTGGCTGCTACACTCTTTGATTCAGAAATTGCGGATAATCTCGAAGATAACATTCCGTCACTTATGCCACTTGCAAATATATTTTTATCAATTCGAAATCCGTTAAAGTGATCACGGAGAAATTAATTGATGATAAATAGAGAGTTCGCCGGTTCCATTAAGAAATTGATGCCAAGAGACCAGAGAAGTTCGAATCCTGATGTCCCCGTATCCATGTGGCGGGAAAAAGACAGACTGAGAGGATACCCGGAAACCACGATGGTGGTTATATTCAGGACGACAGGGTGTTCATGGTACGGCTTCTCTTCCTGTTCGATGTGCGGGTATTTCAACGATGTGTCGAAAGACATAAAGGCGGATAACCTGAAGAGACAGATCGACGCCCTTTCCGCGGCACTTGATGATGTCAGGGTCCTGAAAGTCTTTACCTCCGGAAGCTTCCTTGACCCGATTGAGTTTCCGCCGGATGCAAGGAATTACTTCTTTTCCACGCTGAAGGGAAGAGTGGATAAGCTCCTGATCGAATCGCGGACAGAGTATATCACGGAAAGCAATATTGCACACCTTCGTGACTACGGAATTCCAATAAGAATTGCCATTGGCCTGGAAAGTGCAAATGACCGGATAATGAAAGATTCTATCAACAAGGGAAGCACTTTTGCAAAGTTTGTTTCCGCAGCCGAAGTTATAAAGAAATTGAATTACGAACTGAGAACATACCTGCTCTTCAAGCCTCTGTTTCTCTCCGAGGAGGCATCAATTGCGGATGCACTTGATTCCATAGAAAAAAGCGGAAGATATTCCACGGATATATCAGTGAATCCAATGAATATACAGAGAAACACCATGGTTGAGCACCTGTGGAAGAAGGGACTGTACAGGCTTCCGAGACTCTGGAGCCTTGCAAGGATTCTTCTTGAGGCGAGGAAATTCGGGCACCAGGTTGTTTCCTACCCTACCGGCGGGAATAAAGAGAGAGGCATACATAACGATCGCTCGGACCCTGAGCTCCTGCAGCTTATTTACGATGGGTCGCTGACCCAGGATTTCACCAGCCTGGAACAATATTATAACGCTGCTGACAAAAAGAATTATTTCGAGATTCTGGACGCAGAAAAAGTGAATCTTTTCCAGCCCGACTATGAGAGACTGATTGGTAGAATTTCGGAAGCGTCAGTTATGATTTGAGTTGTCAAAGCCATAAAGTCCCGAACTTCCACCATCATCCGGTTTATCGCTTGAGAGGTTGGATATATCCCTCTCTTCCATAACCTGATCAAGCCTGTCAGCAACCTCGATTGCTCTCCTCACCACAGTGGCCCAGTAGTCCGGGACGTCTTTCCCTGTTACTTCTTCAGCTGCTATAGCAGTTCCCCCGAACTTGACAACAATACCGCTGTACTCATGACCTGTCTTTTCCTGAAGCATTTTCATGTATGAAGCCAGTTGGATCTTGTGATAATCTTCGATCCTGTCAGAAGAGGTTGAACTCTTCAGCTCAATGATCTCTCTTTTCGCCTCATGCAGCAGATCAATGACGCCTACAAGGTTGATGCTTTCAAATCCCATGTAATGCCACCTGTGTGGAATGGAATAATATATTCTGTACTCTGAAACGTATCCCTGGTTCTTGACCAGGTATTGAACATGATTGTGAAGTGCTGTCCCCCTGAACATGTTCAGTTTATCCTTGAGCGTTTCCTCTTTTTCCCCGAGTTTTCTCTTTATTTCCTGTTCTACGCTATAGGCGAGACCGCCTATGCTGAGTCTGTTGAGCGGTATTGGTTTTCCGGTGTACGGCTTCCCCTGAACAATTCCGAGAAACATCTCTTCAATCTGATCTTTTCTTGACATCTGCCTGAACATGATATGACCTGAATAAAAAAACTTGAGTGAAACATTAGAATGTATGAAGCGGATCACTTTACTGAAGTATCTTGAAGCTGGGAGATCTGGGAGAGAGGAAAATAATTGACAATCTGTTCAGGGAGTTCAATATATCCGCTGAGAAGGATGATTGTGCACTTGTGGAAAACGGGGATGAATACCTGCTCCTCTCCACAGACATAATCAGGGAAAGCACCCACATTCCAAAGGGAGCCACTGCGTCACAGATAGGCAGATTCCTTGCCAATCTTAATCTCAGCGATATTGCTGCCATGGCTGGAAAACCCACCGGCATGCTTGTCTCGTATCTTGTCAGCCCCGATACGGACGAAAATTTCTTCAGGGAGATTGTTTCAGGAATATCGGGTGCCCTTAAGGATCAAAACGCGGATTTGCTCGGTGGAGACACAAAGGAGGGATCTGAACTCGTTATCAGCGGGACGGTTCTTGGCCACCAGAAAAAAGAACTGGTAAGACAGCGGAAACACATTGCAAAAGGACAAATCATAGGAGTTACCAATAACTTAGGAAAAAGCGCTTCCGGTTACGTTTTCTACAAGTCGAGGTACAAACAGAGTCTGGGAATTGAGTTGATGATGAATATCACTCCACGGATACGCGAAGCTCAGATCATTAGCGAAAACGGCGGAAAATTCATGATGGATCTCTCGGACGGCTTATTCTCAAGCATTCACCAGATGAAATCCGATTACGGCACTGGATTCAAAATCGTTGAAGACGAGCTCCCCGCAGACAGCCACGTGAAGAAAGCCTCGGAAATATCAGGAAGAAACGCAACAGAAATTATCTGCCAGTTCGGTGGGGATTACGAACTGCTTTTTTCCATTGACAACAGTAATTACAAGGATTTCATGGATTCAATGGAATCCGAGAAAGTCAGAGTCGCATTCATAGGTGAAGCCTGGGAGGGAAATAATATAATTTACGACGGAAAACGCTGGTCGCCGATACGTGAAACGGGTTACGAGCACTTCTCGGCAAAACCGCATTTAGGATATGCTTAGGAAAGAAGATCAGTTTTCACCGGCTTCATCCTGCGAGGATTGTTTTTTCTGATCGATTTCCGAGAATTCCTCGTCTATTATCCCCTTAATTCTCTTGGCTTCATCATGGAATTCGTCCCTAATCTTATGGAAACGTTCCTTGATCATACATATTAGACTACATTCAATTATTTAAATACTTTTACTTGTATGTTTACAAGTAAATATTTCGCGAAGCTTCAGCCATTATTTCCCGTATTATCGGACAGGTATGTATTTTTCTCTAGGAAATACACCTTTTACTCATTTTTCAAGACCACGTAAAAAGCTATGATGTTGAAACTTAATCTTACTCCAGATAGAAAATGATAGAGGTTGATGAACTCAGGCTACTGGAAGAGATAAGGAGACTGGATGCAGAGAGAATTGGGATAAAAGAACTCAGAAAGAACAATTCTGAACTTTACGGTTATTACCTGGACTGGCTGATCAGGAAGGAGAATAAACTTGTCAGGAAATACATAAGGAAATATGATAAATGGCCGGTACTTCCTGAAACAATAATTCTCCCTTCAAGAATCGACAGGTTTGTGCCATGTTCAATCCAATAACACTTATTTTGAATTTTCAATACTAAAATCAATATATCTCTTTAAATTCTCGATAATTGTTTAACATGAAAAAACCTGCTTATGAACAGATTCAGGTAAACAGGAATTTACAGTCAATTAGTGAGGAAGTTCTGTCTTACTGGAAAGAAGCAGGCATTATTGAGAAATCACTGACAGCAGGCATCGGGAAAAAACCGTTTACGTTTCTTGAAGGTCCACCGACTGCAAACGGCCGACCGCATGTAGGTCACGCCATGACCAGAACAGTCAAGGACACCGTACTGAGATATCGGTACATGACGGGGCACGCAATACAGCGGAGAACCGGAGGATGGGACTGTCATGGGCTGCCGGTTGAAATAGAGGCTGAGAAGCACTTCGGTTTCAAAACAAAGAAGGAAATAGAGGATTTCGGGATAGACAAATTCAACCAGTATTGCAGGGAAAGCATATTCCGCTACATCGATGAATGGATGGAGGCAGATCGCAAACTCGGATTCTGGATCGACCATAAGAATGCCTATGTGACGCTGAGGAATGATTACATGGAGAGTGAGTGGTGGGCTCTCAAGACACTTTTCGGGAAGGGGATGCTGGTAAGGGATTTCAAGATAGTACCTTACTGCCCGAGATGTGAAACCTCATTGAGTTCCCATGAACTGTCACAGGGCTACGATGACGTCAAGGATCCTTCAATTTATGTAAAGTTCAGAGAAAAGGGCACAGGTAACAGATACTTCCTGGCCTGGACCACGACCCCGTGGACGCTTCCTTCCAATGAATTCATAGCCGTGAATGAAAACATAGAATACGCCCTGGTCGAATTTGCCGGAGAGGAATTTTACGTGGCAAATGCCGTTGTGGAAAAACTTTTCGGGAAAAATGCCAGTGTGGTCAGAAAGATAGCTGGAAAGGAACTTGTCGGGAAAATGTATGAACAGCTGATCGCCTTCATACCGGCCCCTGAGAATACCATGCAGGTAGTTTCCGGAGACCACGTCAATGTCGAGGAAGGTACAGGCATAGTGCACACTGCACCTGCATTCGGTGCTGAGGACTTTGAGGTCGGTAAACGATACGGCGTAGAGATGATAAACCCGGTGAATCAGTCAGGAAAATTTGCAGATCGACGACTGCCCTGGGACGGTAAATTCGTCAAGGATGCTGATACGGAGATCATAATACTGCTAAAAAATGCAGGCAGTATTTTCAAGTCTGAAAAAGTCACCCACTCCTACCCTTTTTGTTACAGATGCGGAACCCCGCTGATCTATTATCCGCTCCAGGCCTGGTTCATAAAAGTATCCACCATACGGAACCTTCTGAAAGAGAATAATGACAGAATAAACTGGGTTCCGGATCATCTGAAGGAGGGAAGATTCGGGAATTTCCTTTCGGAAGCGAAAGACTGGTCGCTGAGCAGGAACCGTTACTGGGGAACCCCTCTTCCGGTATGGACATGTGAAAACGACCACATGAAAGCCATAGGCAGCAGAGGCGAGTTAAGAGAATTGTCCGGAGCTGTTCCGGATGATCTGCACAGACCTTTCATAGATTCCATAACTTTTTCCTGCCCGGATTGCGGGAAATTGATGCACAGGGAACCGTACGTAATTGATACCTGGTTCGATTCCGGAAGTTCGACGT
>JAMDBW010000069.1 GCA_023487765.1 Thermoplasmatota archaeon
CATCGGCGTTGAAAAAAGCAGGTATGACTATGTTGTGTTTGTTGATGGCGACGTGGTGATCTCGGAAGGTTTTATCCACAACTACAGGAAGAAATTCGAAAGTGGCATTGAATTAATTGCCGGTGAAGTGATTCCGACCGGGAAGAAAGCGTTCAAGCTGGAACGCGTGAAACTGTTTTTCAATGGATTCGAAATCACAAGCCCTTCGGCCAACCTTGGTTATTCCAGAGCGAGGTTTCATGAGATCGGCGGATTCGATGAGCAGATGATCACCGCTGAAGATATTGATCTCAATCTCAGAGCCTTAATACACGGACTGAAAGCCGGAGTATGCCGGGATTGCATTGTTCACAACAGGACCAGGGATACATACGGCAGATTCCTGAAACAGGCATTCTGGAACGGATACGGGAGGAAGCAGTTAAAAAACAGAAATGCGCTGGTGTGGAAGGAAATCCGGAGGGGCCCGAAACTTGGGAATAATCCTCTGCTGCCTAACTTCCTCAGGTTATTGTCCGGAGGATTCGGATATTTTTACGCCATACTGAAAGGTGGAAAATTTCCAATACGGTTATAATTGATATATGCGATTCCCCAGAGCATGAGCGATGAGGTAAAACCTCCCGGAGGATTGCGGAGGGCTGAGATAAAGGTTTTTCTCAGGCTTTATCCCGTTTTCAGGCGCTATCTGCGGGACCGGGAGAGAGCCAGGAAAGAGGCTGAGCCCGCCTGGAATTATGCTCGTGAACGGAACGGCAAAAAAGCCCTGGAAACTTTCATCAGTCTCGGTCCTACCTTCATAAAACTCGGGCAGGTGCTATCCGCAAGACCGGATCTTCTTCCCGGGGAATACATTTCTTCGTTCCAGAAACTGCAGGACGAGGTGCCCCCTGCTCCGTTCAATCTGACTAGACCGATTCTTGAAAGAAACCTGGGGAAACTTGAGGAGGTCTTTGAGGAATTCGATGAGAATCCTGTTTCCGGGGCCTCCCTCGGCCAGGTTTATCTTGCCACCTACAGGGGAAAGAAAGTGGCAGTGAAGGTGAACAGGCCGGACATTGAGACCGTACTCAGGAAGGATTTACTGGTCATTGGCAGGTTGCTGAAACTGGCAAGGGGGAGAATTGACAGATTCCTGTATATAAGCGTCTCCAACGTGATTGAGGACTTCAATTCCAGGATTTACGACGAGATAGACTATCGGAAAGAATCCGCCAATTCCGTGAGGATTGCAAAAAATATCAAGGGTCACGCGACTGTCATAGTTCCAGAGGTCATCACAGAACTGAGCGGGAAAGAGGTCCTCGTGCTGGAGTATATCCGCGGAACAAAGATAACGAATGTCGAGGAACTCAGGAAGCATGATATTGACCTGAAGGACCTGGCCTTCAGGATCGACATCCTGTTCATGAGAATGCTTCTCCGGAATGATATTTTCCATGCAGACCCGCACCCGGGAAATATATCCGTCAGCGATGACGGTAAGATAATACTCTATGACTTCGGGATGATTGGAACTCTGGATGAGAAGACTAAATTCTCGCTTCTTTCACTCTACGATGGCCTTGTAAACACAGATCCGGACGAAATAATTGATGCCCTTCTGGCGATGGGTGCGCTTTCACCGGTTGCAAACAGGGCCCTGATGAGAAAGAGCATGGAAATGGCTATTGCCAGTTTCCACGGAAAAAATCCGGAAGAAGCCGAAATAAATGAGCTTTTCCAGATTGCCAACGAGGTTATTTTTGAATTTCCCTTCAGGCTTCCGCGGCCACTCGTGCTGTATATGAGGATGTCGTCTCTTCTCGAGGGCATATGCCTTCAGCTTGACCCTGAATTCAAGTTCGTCAGGGTGTTGAGACAGTTGCTGTACAGGGAAGGGATGCTGGATGAGTTATACAGGCACCAGTTGAGTGAATTTGCCAGAAAGGCCATAAAGTCCATAGAAAAGGGACTGGATGTCCTGCCGCTTCTCAAGAAGAAGCTCGAAGATGACCTGCAGATCGCGCCTGCAAGGAAGGATCGTAAAATCCCGGCATCCATATTCCTCGGTACCGTATTATTGAGTTCTATTTTCGTCCTGAATTCGCATCCACTTATATCCATGGCTGTTATGGTGCTGGATCTTGCAGGATTTGGCTACGTGCTTTTGAAAAAGTGATGAAGTCACTCGACTTCGATCGTTCTTATGCCTTTGGCTGGCACCTTTATAATCAGGACTCCGTTGACGTACTTTGCAGTGTAATTTACATCCTGATCAACCTCGAGCGGCAGCCTGATTCTCTTGTTAAATTTCTCAGGCCTCTGGTCCACGTAAACTATTCCCTTCCTGCTGATCGTTCTTTCAGCAGATATTGATATGGAGTTTTTTTCAAGTCTGACGGCGATGTCTTTTTTATCGAAACCAGGAAGGTCGGCTTCTATGACAATTTCGCCAGCTTCCTCATACATTGTAACAGGGGGGTAGAGAAAAGTCATTATTTCCTTGGCTCTGTCGCCAACATTTTTAGCAAATTCCTCTGTGAAATATTTCAGTGGATTATACATTCTGATCCTTTTAAAATATTTCATTATTATATAAAGATTGACTAATTGAAAGTGTGAATTTCTATGTAATCTTTTTTACAAGTTTTTCCGCAGCAGAATATGGATCGACTTTCTCCCTGATGAGCCGTTCTATTACGGCATTATCGCCAAGAAAGAGGGAAATATCCGATTCGAATTTTCGCCTCAGCTCCTGGATAATTGTCATCTGGAGTTCCGTCCTGAATTTCCTGAGAATTGAGCCGGAATGGTTCTTCACAAAATTCCCGTGCTCCTGTATTTTTTCTATGAAAGTCTCATAGCCTTCCCCGGTGAGCGAGTTCACACCAACAACCGGGGGTTTCCATTCCCCTGAAGGCGACATGGCCAGGGTCTCTTCAATATCCTTCATGGCGATGAATGCACCCTGCCTGTCCATCTTATTTATCACGAATACATGGCCGATTTCCATGATGCCTGCCTTAATGGCCTGAATCTCGTCGCCTAACCCGGGACCGAGAACCACGATAACAGTTTCAGCAAGGTTGACTATGTCAAGATCAGCCTGCCCTGCCCCGACTGTCTCCACTATGATGTAATCTGAACCGGATGCATCTAAAATCTTCACTGCATCCCAGACGGACCTGGAAAGACCGCCGTTCATCCCTCTGTTGGCAAGGCTTCGCATGTACACCCCGTACTTTGAGAGCGACTCCTGCATCCTGATCCTGTTTCCCAGCAGTGATCCGCCGGAAAAAGGGCTGGATGCGTCCACTGCCACCACGGAAACCCTGAATCCCTTCTTCGATAACATAGCTGACAGATTCCCGATCATTGTGCTCTTGCCAATGCCGGGAGGTCCGGTAATTCCCACTATGTGTGCGCGACCCGTGCTCGGGAAAATCTCCTTGATTATCCGTCTGGCGACGGTAGAATCATAATCATTCTCAATAACGGATATGCCCCTTGACACGGCTCTCCTGTCCCCGTCAAGGATGCCACGCACAATTTCCTCGATTTTCAGGACCTTCACTCACCTGTTGCTTTCAGTTTCCGAATTTCTGCGGCCCTTTCCGTTATGTGTTTTATGATCTCCGCAATGGGAGTTCCCGGACCGTAGTTGCCCGATATTCCAAGTTTCTCCAGTTTCGGCTTGTCTGCATCGGGTATTGTGCCTCCTCCGACAACTGCAATATCCTTCACGCCTTTTTCTTTCATGAGGTCTGCAACTTTCTTGAAAACCGTCATGTGCGCTCCGTTCAGCAGGCTCAGGGCGACGACATCCACGTCCTCGTTTATGGCGGTATCCACGACTTCTTCAGGCGTAGGAAGGAGACCCACATAAATTACCTCCATTCCGGCATCCCTGAAGGCCTTGGCGAGAACAAGAATCCCTCTGTCGTGTCCGTCTATTCCCGGTTTAGCAAGGAGGATCTTGATGGGCTTGTCCTTAAACAATGACCGGTTCTTTCCAGGGTCCAAAGACCTTCCTTCCGATGTTTGAGATTTCTTCGAGAGTGGCATAGGCTTCTACTGCTCTCAGTATGTAAGGCATGGTATTTTCATTTTCCTTCATCATTGCACCCTCAAGATCCTTCAGAGCTTCAAGTACCTTCTTTTCATCCCTGTCTCCCTTTACCTCTTTAAGGCGATCCAGCTGCTGTTTCTGGGCCTTTTTGCTTATCCTGAGAATGCTGATCGGTTGTTCTCCCTCCTCGACATGTTTATTGACTCCGACCATGATTTCCTTTCCTTCTTCCAGTCGAATCTGTCTCCTGTATGAAGTCGCAGCGATTTCTTTCTGGAGATATCCGACCTTCACCGCTTCCAGTATGCCCCCCACCTTTTCTATTTCCTCAAAATACCTGTAAGCCTCCTCCTCCATCCTGTTTGTGAGCCATTCCAGGTAATATGAACCTCCCAGCGGATCAACCACATCCGGTATCCCCGTTTCCTCCGCAATAATCTGCTGAGTTCTCAATGCTATCTTTACTGCATCCTCCGACGGGAGTGCCCATGCCTCGTCGTAGGAATTGGTATGAAGGCTCTGTGTCCCGCCGAGAACTGCAGCAAGTCCCTCGATCGTTGTACGTATTATGTTGTTGAGGGGCTGTTGCCATGTCAGCGTGTACCCGGATGTCTGTGTGTGGAATCTGAGAAGAAGGCTTCTTGTTTTCCTGGCGCCATATTTCTCCTTCAGCACTGTGGCCCATATTCTCCTCGCCGCCCTCATTTTCGCTATTTCCTCAAAGAAATTGATAGATGAATTGAAGAAGAATGACAGTCTTGGAGAGAAATCGTCAACATCCAGGCCTGCTTCCTGTCCCATCTCCACGTAATGGAAACCATCCGCGAGAGTGAATGCAAGCTCCTGAACGGCGCTTGAACCGGCCTCACGGATATGGTAACCGGAAATACTTATGTAGTTCCATTTCGGCATATTTTCCGTGCAGTATACCATCATGTCCCTGATCAGCCTGAGATGGGCTTCCGGCGGGTAAATCCATTCTTTCTGTGCGATGTACTCCTTCAGTATATCTGCCTGGACAGTTCCGGCCAGATCGGCAATGGGGATATTCTTCTTTTTTCCCACGGCAATGTACATGGCTGTCAGAATAGCTGCAGGCGCGTTAATGGTCATTGAAGTGCTGACCTGGCTCAGGTCGATACCCTTGAAAATTACCTCCATGTCCTTGAGTGAGGACACGTTTACGCCACATTTCCCTATCTCGCCGTCAGCCCTGGTATTGTCGCAATCGAATCCGTAAAGAGTCGGCATGTCAAACGCAATGCTCAGTCCGGATTCTCCGTGTTTGATAAGGTATTTCAGCCTCCTGTTGGTATCCTCCGGGGTACCGAAGCCGGAGAACATTCTCATGGTCCAGCGCCTGCCCCGGTACATGTCCGGGTATACTCCCCTGGTGAACGGAAACTCACCGGGCATTCCGAGAAGCTCTTTTTCTGTGTTCTGCGGAATATCCCCTGAGGTGTATACTTCCTTCGAAATAATGCCGGATGAGTTGACAGACTCCATGCCGGCGGATGATGCATTCCTGTTCCATGGATCAAGAGTCCTGCCCTTCCATGTCTCGTAATCAGGATTATTGCCGGAGTTCTGCTCTCTGAGAGCCATTAATTTGGATGACCAGTAAGATTGGGAATCTTTAACCATGCGTTCAATAAGCCTAACTGAAATTAATATCTTTTTCCCTCTAGACACATTGACAGCGTACCTCCCGATCGTAGCCGGGATCCAGGCATGATATTCCGGGAAGAATGTCCTGTACGGCCTTGCAGGAGGAAACGTATAATATTCCGCTGGCAGAGATGAAGCCGGAACGGCAGAAGTCCGCAGAGCGGGACTGAATGCTCCGGTGTCTGTTTACCAGTAATCTTTGTTGATCATGTCGTCGTATATCTCTGCAAGCCGGTTTTTATTGTTCATCTCATGTTCAGCGAGAGTTTTAAGAACGCCGCCTATCCCGGTCACCTTGTATTCCTCGGACATTATGAGAAGTATTTTGTGGAGGTCGTTTGACATTTTCATAGCAGAGAGCAATACGCTCTGCAGATCATTGGGATTCGGGTCAGCCAGGTCCTCGGCAATTATGTGATCAAGCATCTCGTAATCCAGCGTGGGCTTATTGTCGTTGCCTATCTTTATGACGCCCGTCTCAAGCGCTTTCTTTATGAGTTTGGTATCTTCCTCTTCCTTTGTTCTGAGATCCGCCAGCAGTTTCCTTACGTTATCGAGCAGCGAATCCTTGTAGAGCTGATCATATCTCAGTCCAATCCTCTCCTTCAGACGTATAGTTCTCCGGAGAAGCTGATTCCTAACCTCGTCAAATGATTTACCCGATACTGTGCTTATCCTGTTCTGATCGTGTCCTGCCATGCTATATCTAAACATACCATTACTACAATATAACCATTTCTACACCGGGAGTTATTTTTCGTCGGAAAGATTAATAAACCATAAATCCGGCGGAGAAAGAATTAATTTCCATCCCGGATATACTCGGCGCAGGCTCTGAAAGTCTGGAGATTTACATGGAGACCAGCGGTTATGATATTGTTGTTGTCGGCGCAGGAAATGCTGCGCTCTGTTCTGCCATAACTGCGTCTGAAATGGGGAAAAAGGTGCTTGTGCTTGAAAAGGCACCTGAAAACCAGAGAGGCGGGAATTCCAAATTCACGAGGAACTTCAGGATTGCCCACGAAAAGGGATGGAATGGTTTCACGCAGGAATATTCCGGTGATGAATTTCTCTCTGACATCAGGAAGGTCACCAGTGGAATATCCAGCAGTGAAATGACCCGGTACGTGGTCGACAACTCCGGTGAGGCGGTCAACTGGGCGTCTGCACATGGGACGAAATGGCAGAAAGCACTCAGGTCAACGCTGCATCTCGACAGGACAAACCTCTTCATCCTCGGTGGCGGCAAAGCTCTCCTGAACACATATTTCCGGTACCTTGGCAAATTCCGGAACTGCCGCATAGTTTACGATTCCGAACTCATTAAAATGAATGTGGAAAACAATACATTTCAATCACTTACAGCCAGTATTCAGGGACACAATGTCGAGATAAAGGGAGATGCTGTGATTCTCGGATCGGGAGGATTTGAATCGAATCTCAATATCCTGAGAGAAGCGTGGGGAGATGCTACAGACAACTTCATTATCCGTGGAACAAGCCAGAACACCGGAGTTCCCCTGATGGAGATGATAAGGCACGGTGCTGCATCAGTCGGCGAAAAGAATGACGGGCACATGGTTGGGGTTGATGCAAGGTCGCCGAAATATGAGGGGGGAATTGTCACCCGGGTTGATTCAGTAATTTTCGGCATAGTCGTGAACAAGTTTGCCAAGAGATTCTTTGACGAGGGCTATGATATCTGGCCGAAGAGATACGCAATCAGCGGAAAATTGATAGCCCGGCAGCCTGACCAGATAGCATTCAGCATATTTGACAGCAAGAGCTGGGGAATGTTTATTCCGCCCCTGTACCCGCCCATCGTGGAAAACTCCATTGAAACGTTAGCCGACAGGATTGGATTGAATCCGGATGAACTCCGCAAGACCGTAACTGAGTACAATGCTGCCTGCCCGGAAGCCCCAGGATTTGATTTCTCCGGTCTGGACGGACATGGTACAGGAAATATTGAACCCGCAAAGTCCAACTGGGCAAGGCGCATTGATACGCCGCCATTCTACGCCTATCCGCTCAGGCCCGGACTTACATTCACCTATTTTGGCCTGAAGGTCGACAGCCAGTCCAGGGTGACTGATGTTTCCGGAAACCCTTTCAACAATATCTGGGCAGCGGGAGAAATAATGGCCGGAAACATTCTCAACAACGGTTATCTGGGAGGGCTTGGCATGACCATAGGCACGCTGTTTGGAATTACCGCGGGAAAGGAGGCTTCCAGTTGAGCGGGGAATTCAACATATTTTCAGACAAAGACAAATTTATGGAGGACGCTGTCCGGCAGTTCACAATATGCAATTCATGCAGGTACTGCGAAGGATACTGCCCCGTCTGGCCTGAGGTCCATTCCGGGAACATCGTCACCAGAAACGACGTCCTTTACTATTCCAATCTGTGTTACGACCACAGGGACTGCTATTATGCCTGCCCGTATGTTCCGGGGACGCATGAATTCAACATAAATATTCCGGAGGTAACCAGGAAGATCCGCAGAGAGACTTATGAAGAACTTACGTACAATGTGTCCGGGTCGCCGCTGAAGAAAACTGCGATCTCCCTGGCCCTTGTGGTCCCCGTCATACTGGGCTGGTTTTTTGCCTTCAATAATATATATTCTCCCGGACCTGTCAGTTTTTATAAACTGGTTCCTAAGTATCCCCTTATCGCCGTGAGTTCATTGCTCTCGGTTTATCTGGTTTCCATGCTTGCTGTTGCCGGCATAAGGTACCGGAAACTCATTTTGAACGGGCTGGATAACGGCAATGCCACTGCCGCCGTTTTACCTGGCGTTACCACACTGCTGGGCGTGCTGGCGCATAAATGGTTCAGGAACATACATTATCCGGGCGGGAAAGAGAGCAATATCAGGCTTGGTTTTCACCTGATGATATTCTATGGATTTCTGATGGCCCTTCTCTCTACAACGCTTGGATTCATTTACGAAGACCTCCTTGGAATACCTTCCCCGTTCCCCTTTTACAGTCCGGTGGTCATTGCAGGAATAACGGGGGGCTCCATGCTTACCGTAGGATCATTGCTTGGACTTGCTGCCAGGCTATCGTCACGGAGGACACAGGGCTTCATGACCGTGGAAAGCTTCGATTTCCTCCTTATTCTGGAATTCCTCGTTGTCGCCCTGACCGGACTCCTGACTCTGCTGTTCAGGTACACCGCAGGCACGGAGTATGTCTATCTGGCACTGCTCATACATTACTCCGCAATTTACACGATGTACATCACCGCACCGTTTTCCACCAATATTCTCCACGTTGTTGTACGGCTTATGTCCCTGAACAGGTTCGATAATCACAACATTCCCTGAATTGTCTGCCCTTACTGTATCGGGGAAATCTTGAACTCCACAAAAATTCTAACCTGTTCAAGGTTTACTTAAAATATTACAGTCGCCTGTAAAATTGATGATAACTGATGATACTTTACGTGAGGGACTGCAAACCCCCGGCATGTCTTTTACAATTTCAGAGAAAATCCAGCTTGCCCGCCTGTTATCTGACGCTGGAATAAAGAGGGCCCTTGTTTCTTACCCGTCAGCCCATAAATCTGAAGTGGAAGTCACCAGGGAAATAGTGTCAAAGGGTTTCTTCAGGGAGACATACGGCCTTGGAAGAACTGTAAAAAGCGACATAGACATAATTAATGGAACGGGTGCCAACATTTCGTTGCACCTCCCCTTTCAGATTGATGCTTTTGGTGAAATTGTAGATGCCGTGAAATACGCCGCCAGAACTGATAAGATAGTTGAAGTTGGAATTGTTGACATTGCGAAAATCAATATTGACAGACTCATGGACATGGCCAGGAAACTTGAAGATGCGGGCGCTGACGTCATACAGCTTCCGGACACAACCGGCAGTGCTTCGCCGAAGTTGATGCAGAGGATTATAACAAGGGCCAGAGAGACTCTGAAGTGCAGGATCGAGGTTCACTGCCACAACGATTCGGGAGGCGCCGTTGCCAACGCACTCGCAGGAGTTAATGCGGGAACGGATTACGTGGACACGTGCATTTACGGTTTAGGAGAGAGGAACGGGATAACGGATACGGCCAGTGTTGCGAGACTGCTTGAAATCGATGGAGTATCCACCGGCATTGATCATGAAAAGCTGTCAAAAGTGTATGCAAGGGTCATGGAACTTATCATGGATAAAACAGGGAATTCACTGTTCAGTGATAATTTCCCATGCGTCGGCAGGAACACCAATGTTCACACGGCAGGCACCCATGCAGCTTTCTCTGGAATATTCAAAGGGGAAAGCTTCTCGGTCAACGTCTACACCGGGCGGACAATGATAAAGAAAATCCTTGAGCTCAGCAACATTAATCTGGAAAAGGAACAGCTTATCCTCCTTACAGACCAGGTCAAGGATAATGCTGTCAGCACAGGGAAAACAGTTTCCTCAGCAGAAATTGTGAAACTTGCCGGAGAAATGCTGTGAACGGGGTTTTCATCGAACGCCAATGATTCTTAAAGGTGCAGAATATGGTAAAAGTAATTGAAATAGGGCACATAGTTGCAGGTCCGACGGCTGGACTTATTTTAGCCGATCTGGGACACGATGTAATTAAGATAGAGAAACCGGGTGAGGGAGACATTTCAAGGAGACTGACAGGCACAAGCACCGGTTCTTTCAGGTTCTTTAACCGAAACAAAAGGAGCCTGACACTGAATTTCAGCAACGACGAGGGTCGTGAGATTTTCAAGAAGCTAATTGCCGGGTCGGATGTCATCATAGACAATCTTGGAAGCGGAGCACTTGAAAGATCCGGCCTGTCCTATGAGACCCTCAGCAGGATCAACCCGGGTCTGATATATCTGTCCCTGAAGGGCTACGGGAAAGGACCGTATGAAGACAGGAAGTCGCTCGATTATCCGATTGAGGTGCACACCGGTCTTGCGTATATGACCGGTCTTGAGAATCAGCCCCTGAGAGTCGGAACTTCCATTGTCGACATAACCTCTGCCATGTTCGGGGTGATAGGCATCCTCTCGGCACTGTACAAACGGGAGACGAGCGGGAAAGGGGAATACATTGATATCGGTATGTTTGAAACGTCGGCTTTCCTCATTGGACAGCATATCGTGACCTACCAGATCAACCACAAACCAATCAAACCGATAAATGTGGAGGGTTTTTCATGGGCGATATACGACTTCTTCAAAACAGGGGATGGAAAGGACATATTCATCGGAGTGACCACGGATAATCAATGGGTGAAGTTTTGTCAGGGATTGGAACTCGGCATCTGTGATGATCCCCGATTCGAAAAAAATGAGGATAGATATGCCAAGCGACCGGAATTGCTGAAGATTATAGAAAAACGAATCAGTGAAATACATTATGCCGACCTTGAGAAGTTACTTTCAGAACTTAATGTTGCGTACTCCGTTCTGAACACCCCCTGGGATCTCCTCAATGATATTCATTTGAAGCCGAAAATGGCCGAAGAGAACTTTGAAGGCGGCAAGATTTTCATGCCCACAATCCCAAATGGATCAGCTTTCCGGAAAGAACCTCCTGAACTTGGCGAGGATGATGAAGAAATCTTGCGGGAACTTGGATATTCTGATGAAAAAATTGAATTCTTTAAAAAAAATAAAATAATTTAAAAAATTAAATTTATTTACTGGGCTATTTCCTCTATTTTTCTTCCGCTGGTTTTTGGTCCGAATGCTATTAGATCTACGACACAGACCACCACGAGTACCCAGATGAATGCAAATATCGCCATGTTACCCAGAGGTGCGAAAACCGCCGCTATTATCAGGACGAGAATTGCGGTTGAGATCCTGCTCAGGGAATATACGAAGCCAGCAGCAGTCGTTCTCACTCTCGTCGGGAATACTTCCGCATTGTACTGGTGCAGGAAGTTAGAGAAGTTCCAGAGGGAGAATGTGGTAAGGAAACCGAATATTACGACTTCAGATAGAGAACTTAGGTCTGCGAACATCGTACCGAATATTCCTCCAAGGATTGCAAACACGATAATTCCCCATTTCCTCTCAACCTTGTCGATTATGAACACGTTGAATATACTGCCTACGACAAAGCCTGTGAATATTACTGCAGCGAATCCCAGAGGGTTTGTGAATGTCTGGTTTTGGAGGGCCAGTTTATGGAGGATTATTCCGGGAGCGAAAGTTACAAAACCATAGAACACTCCGGACTGGAAAAACTGGAAGATCATCATCATGAAAGTAGTCTTCCTTACGTCCGGTGCAAATATATCCTTGAAATTAGACGGTTTCTCTGCCAGGGAAGTCTTGCTCTCAACGGGAGGTAGTTCTTTCAGGTTCAGATCCTTCTTCACAGCATCTTCGATGTGCGTCATTACCTGGTCTGCTTCTTTGTACCTGCCATGGATTTCCAGCCATCTTGGGGATTCTGTCAGCCTAAGCCTCAGTCCCCATACTATGAAACCGGATATACCCATTATCCACAGTGGAATCCTGAAGGAATAGTACCCTACCCCATTTGTAATCGGACCGAGACTGTGCGTCACTGATGTAACATATATTATTACTGGTGCTGCGGTTACCGCAAGGGTATACACAATTGCCAGTCTTGAACCCCTGTGATGTCCCTTGAAGACTTCTGTTCCATAGCTGTCAACAAGCGGGAATTCTCCTCCGACACCGATACCTCCGATGAAGACAAAGAGCGCAATGAGCTGCCACTGCTGCATGAAACCGGCAATCAGCATACCAGCTCCAAAGAATAGCTGGTTATACAGAAATACTGTTCTCCTTCCTTTCCTGTCGGCAAGTCTCCCAAAAAACATCGAGCCAAAAAATTCGCCAACAAAGAACGGTATTGGAATTGCGTATGCAGCCAATGAACCGGTAAGGCCAAAGTAAAGTCCCACTAAAGCAAGTACTGCTCCGTTTCCGAGGAGCATCAGGCTCTCTGCCCATTCTCCACTGGTGAGCATGAGCAGGAAATTCCGGTGGAACTTACTGGAAGGCAGCCTTTCGAGTCTGTCTGCAACGCTTCCTTCGTAGTTTTTCGTTTCCGTCATTAAGCGCTCACACTACTAACTATATATTAATGTTCTTTTTAACGCATTAGAAAAAATTTCGGGTTGCGTGATGTTGAAATATTGCTGCATGATTTTATCCGGGACCGGACTTTCCTCTAATTTTTTCCAGTTCCTGCCTGACAAAATTAATCATTCCACCACTGTTAAGGATGTCCATTAGGGGACCTTTCGGGACCTCAATTGCAACCTCTCCTCCGCCCGTAAGATCCTTAATGTATCCATTTTCGAGATCGTATTCAACTTCATGCCTGTTTCTTACTGCTGAGACATCCGATATGAGGGCAAGCGGCAGCCCGACATTGAAAGAGTTTCTGAAGAATATCCTTGCGAAACTTTTTGCGGCTACAAATGAAATCCCGGCATCACGCAACACCAGGGGTGCCTGTTCTCTTGAGGACCCGGAGCCGAAGTTTTCTCCAGCTATAATTATGTCTCCTTTCTTTACAGTTCTGTGAAAATCAGGATCAAGCGCTTCCATTGTATGAATCAGCAGTTGATCCATACCAAGATGCAGATATCCTCCCGGAGCAATCACGTCAGTATCCACATTATCGCCAAAAACGAACAGAGTGCCTTTCATGCAAATTCCCTCGGATCAGATATTTTTCCCTCGATCGCAGATGCAGCGCAGACATAGGTGCCTGACAGGTAGACCCTGCTCTCGGGATGTCCCATTCTTCCCCTGTAATTCCTGTTTGTGTTTGAAAGGGCAGTTTCACCTTTTCCCAGGACGCCCATATGCAAACCGGCACATGCCCCGCAGGTTGACGGTGCGATTGTGGCGCCCGCATCAACAAGCTTTTTTATCAATCCTTCGTCGAGAGCCTTTTTGTATATGTTCCTGGTGGCAGGAACAACTATAAGGCGCACCCTGCTGTGTACCTGGCTGCCCTTAAGTATTTCGGCCGCCTCCCTGAGATCGCTGAGCGTTCCGTTGGCACAGTTACCTATATAGACCTGATCCAGCTCGATTCCCTTAACTTCGGAAACGTCCACTACATTATCAGGGGAAAAAGGCCTGGCGACCTGAGGCCTAAGATCGGTAACATCCAGATTTATCTGCGAGAAGTATTTTGCGCTACTGTCCGGCAGAATTTCCTCCACGTTTTCACCCATGTCGGCATAGTACCGGAACACCTCGTCGGAGGGAACACACATCCCTGCCTTTGCTCCAGCCTCCACAGTCATGTTGGATAAAGAAAGCCTGTCGTCCAGTGAAAGTTTCAGGCCATCGTCGGAGTGAAATTCCATCGCCCTGTAGTTTGCGCCGTTCACTCCGATCTCCCCGAGAATCTTCAGGATTATATCCTTGCTTGTCACAAACTCTGGATATTCTCCGCTGAGCATGATTTTCATGGTATCCGGGACCATGAACCAGTTTCTTCCGAGAGCCAGGGTTGCTGCAATGTCTGTGGAGCCCATTCCGATACCCATGGCACCCACTGCTCCTGAAGTCACAGTGTGGGAATCACCGCCGAGAATCAGCTGCCCTGGTTTAATTATACCCCTTTCGACGAGTAGAGTGTGTTCTATTCCTTCTCCTCCTTTTACGAATTCGGCATCGAGTTCACGGGAAAATTGCTTCATCTGCTGCACATTCTCCGCACTCTGGATATCCTTGGGAGGGAAAATGTGGTCATGGACTATTACAAATTTTCCTGTGTAGAACCCTTTGCCTTCATTCATCTGACGGTAAACGTCGTAAGTGAGAGGGCCGAGTATGTCGTGAATATAAATGAGGTCGGGACTTGCCCATACATATTCACCGGAATGTACTTCTCTGCCTGCTGATCTCGAGAGTATTTTTTCAGCCATCGTATGTGAAACCATTTCGATACGCCTTTGGATAAGTAACGGGAAAATATGCCTCACTGATAATTAATGTTTGCCCGGAACTGCCTGATTCCGACTTTAATGGGAAAATGAATATTAAAACAAATATAACATAAATGTCGTAAAAGCCCGTTTCAGGCATTGAATTGTTAAAGGAACGGAGTGATGATTACTTGGATTCGCAAAGGAGGTGTTTGATGAGTACCTATCCAGACTGTGAATCTGAGCGGCTCCAAAGCTTGAGAGACCTCGGAATCTCCAAAGTGCATAGTGAGTACATCCCGGTAGGTTAAATCCATCATCCCAACTAATCGGAGCTAGTATTCGATTTGTGCTGGTAATATTGCGCCTTGGCCCGAAAAAAGAAAGGAGAGATTGGTAATATTTGTGGTTGGACTTCCCTGGGATCCCTACTTTCACAATGTATGAACCACACATGCTTCAGCCGAAGGAGTATGTCAGGGAAGGTCTATTCTTTAAAATCGTGTCAGGTCAGTTCTTTATACGTCTCAAATGATAACTGTATGTGGATAGGCTGAAATTATCCGACGAAGAGGGGCAATCCATTATATCGTTGAGGCGCAAGCTTCATCAATGGCCTGAGCTGGCACATACGGAGAGGAAAACAAAGGAGATTCTGTTAGGGGCCATAAAAGACCTGAATCTTGAAATAACGGAGATTAAGGATTTCACGGGGTTTTTCGCTGGCCTCAAGGTTGAAGGTACAGACAGGATGATCTTCTGCCATCTCTACTGAAATCAATTTTTTCGAATCTGTCTGTCCTTTTCCACGTTCTCAGATATCAACATATCGCCGGTGGCACAGACATTTATTACACATAAGAAGTGAACCGTGAATAGATTTTGCCCGCACATGAATTCCCTGAGAATGTTGAAATCCCGGTGCTTTGCTAAGGAAGTATATCAGACGCCCTGCCCGTGAATTTCCCTTTTCCTTTAAGGATTGCCAGTACTTTCATTCTCAGGCTCGGCTTCAGTCTGTACAGATATTCGTCCAACAGGTCTTTTTCAATGACTTCAAGCAAACCCTCAATGACTTCTCCAGAAAGAAATTCATGGTAGTAGACCATGTCTATGAGAATTTTTTCGGGATCTGCAACTGGAATGTAGAAATCTCCATAACGAAGTGGTGAGTACCCAAAGAACATGCTCCGATCAATCCAGCGAACAACATAATTGCGCCCTTCAAATGTCCTCAATCCACTTCTGACTTTCCTGGGAGTTATTATCACCGGGTTTGTTTCCTGCTCCCACAAGTTTCGCAAGGAGAGGGCATCTTCAAGGCCATAATAGAAAGGCTTAAAGGCAAATCCAACAAACTGGACCTCATCATGGAAGGTGTAATGCCCCCTGGTAATCCTACGTAATCTTCCTGACATAATGAGATTGTTTACTGCGGTTTTGTAATAGCCCTTTGGGCCATTTCTGAATGAGAAGAAGTTCCTGGCTTCACTTGAAGAAAAAGCAGGCTGCCTGGAAAAATTCTCAATGAACTCTTTCATGAATTTCATCTAATACCACTCATTATTCCCCGTTTCAAGTTGTCCAGTGAAGGAGGTAGCCCTGAATATACAATTGTTTTCAATACATGTTCATCCGCGGGAGGCTGAAGATTTTCCATAAATTCCATGAGTTCTTGTCTGGTGGTCTCCAATAGGTCTGAAGAATTAACCAGATGGTATATGTCATACAGATCTCTGATGTATCTTCTGTTGGAGTAAGCAAGAATTTTCTCCTTAATAAACTGGTCTGGCGTGAGGCTTAGAATCTCGATGCTGGAACCATCGGCCAGCTCATACGGCATTTGCGTTCCAGAAACGTCTGATACGTGGTTGATTTTCACCTTAACACTTACACTACCGTTACTGACATTTGAAAAAATTACATTCCCCGTGTCTTTAAGTTTTGATAAAGTCAACCCATGGGAGTCAATCTCACGTTGGAAAACTGAAATTAATTCGGTAAAGGATTGGGAGTAAAAATCTAAATCTTCAGAGAACCTTTTCCCGGCATAGCACCTCCAGATTGCTGTACCGCCATGGAGAATCAGGTCATCTGATACTGAATACATTATGTCTACCACTTCATCCTGCAGATAGGCCACTTCGGACTGTGTCTTCTTTCTTAACTGTTTTGCGATGGGTAGTCTCATCCAATATGAATTAACTCAGGATATATAATTGTATAACTTCAGTTGAGTCGAATTCATAAATTAGTTGACGAAAAACCTTGCAAGTAAAAAGACAGTGAGACCATCACAACTTAATCTCAGTCAGACTACCCTGAACATTGGTTCCAAATTTTCCAGAAGTACCCTGTGAACATTCTGCACACATATTGTATCAATTTTCAGGAATGAATTTTCTGAAAAAGCAGCAATGTGTGGGGTGGCAATAACATCTTTCCTAGAGAGAAGCAGGCTGTTGTGTGGCGGTTCCTCGGAAAATACGTCCGTAGCAACTCCTCTCAGGGTCCCGTTCTCTAGGGATTTAACCACGTCAAGTTCATTGAAGGCTTCACCCCTGGAAGTGTTCACCAGGTAGCTCCCCTTCTTCATGAGAGACAGAAGGCGGGCGTTGATCATGCCGACAGTGTCTGGTGTCTTCGGCAGGTGAACTGAAATCAGGTCACATTCCCTGAATAGCGTTTCGATATCCACTTTCCTGTACCTGTCATCGGTCACATAAGGATCGCAATAGCTGACCTTTACCCCCATTGACTTCAGGATTCCAGCAGTTGTGCCACCAATATTCCCCAAACCCAGGATACCCGCATGAGACGTCATGAGATCTCTGCCCAGAAAGGCCTCCCTTTCCCAGGATTGCTTCTGCAATGACACATGGGATATCGTTATGTTGCGCAGGACATCAATGATGAGGCCTATTGCAAATTCCGCCACAGCGAGGTGCTCCTCCGGCACTGGAGTATTTGTAACAGCAATTCCTTTTCTTTTGCAGTATTCCAGATCAATCTTGTCAAAACCTATGCCTCTTCTCGCGATTATTCTTAAATGTGGAGCTTTGCTGATAATTTCTGCCGGAAAACTGTCAAGGCCTGCTATCACCGCATCGTATTGGCCGATAATCTCCATAAGTTCAGGTTCAGAGAACCATGTCTTTTTCCGGTTCAGAGTGACTTCAAAATTTGCCTTCAGACCCTCCAGGCAAGATTTCGTGAACCACGGCGCAGTTATCAGTACTTTCCTAAACAGAATCACCGTCCGGAAGGACTTTCCCGACTTCCACAGCCATGTTGCTTTTGGTAGCGTCATCCAGCGGATAAATGGGTGACCTTGGTTCACCTGCAGAGTGCGAATGAAGGATCTCGACGAGAGCATAATTGGCACTCCACTGGCCATATTTTCTGGCCACAGAGGTAATAGCCTGGATAAGTTTCTGTGCCCTCGTCCCGGTATCATCGTTGAAATGGTCAACCAGGGTCCTGAGTATCTGCGGAACATAATTACCGCTGCCCCCCACAACTCCGTCCAGTCCTGACCTCAGGGCAGACATTACAAGAGGATCTGGGCCGCAGTAGACCCTGAAGTCAGGAGGCGTGCTCCACTTTAACTGAAGCATATGATTTATGTCAGGGACGGTGTCCTTGATGCCGATGATGTTAGCACCGGATGCCAGGACCTTCCCAACCATTTCTGCAGTTATGTCATATCCTGTGGTTAACGGGAAATTGTAAAGCAGCGTGGGATAAACATCGGCTATGGTCCTGAAATACCTGATGAGCCACTCTTCAGGCAATCTCGGATAATAATAGGGAGGAAGCGTGGCAATCGCGTGGACCTTCATTTTGGCAGCTTCCCTTGCCAGTGCAAGGGATTCATCAAGGTTCAAAGCTCCGACCTGGACTATGATTTTTTCGGGAATGTCTTCAAAGGCGTGAAGGATGGAAAGTCTCTCGTTGAGATTCAAAGAAGGACCAAGTCCTGTCGAACCGTTGAGGAAGATGAAATCAACTCCCTTCTTGAGGAGGAAATCGGAGTGTTTCCGGAGCTTGACAATGGATACTGCCCCATGCTCGAAAGGCGTAATTACGGGTACCAGAAGATCAGGCATGGAAGACCACCGGCCTGTCAGATGTCACCTTTCCCACAGAAATAACGGTATTGACTTCCTGCTCCTCCCGGAGTATTATGTCAACATTGTCAATTTCAGTATAGCCATCATCCGTAAACGGGGCATCGTGCCCCGGAATAATCATGCCAGGCTTCATTCCCTTAATCTTTGATACGCTCTGTCTTGCAAGTGCCTCGCTATGGAAGGCAAGATCGGGCACTCCTCTCCTGTATGCCCTGAGATTGGGAACAGCATCGCCGGTCAAGATGGTCAGGAATCCGTTGTTCACAGCGGAGAGCGCAATATGGCCCGGGGTGTGCCCTGGCGTATCGATCACTGACACATTTGGTGTGATACTGTAACCATCCTTCACTGTCTTTACCTTGAGGGTGGAGAGGTATTCTTTGAATGCAGGGGATAAGCCATCAGGAATGCCGGACAGGGTGCCCCTGTCAAGCTCATTCTCGCCAAGTATGATCTGGGCATTCTGGAAGAGATCAACATTCAGGCAGTGATCCCAGTTAATGTGCGTCAGCACAACAACGTCTATTTGATCGGGTGAAATCTGCGATTTTCCCATTTCCCTCAACAATGCATCCCGGTTCCCAAAATGGCCGACATCCACAAGTATCTTCTTTGTGTCATCGACGAGAACAACACCGGCTGCCCCCATTGTTCCGTATGAGCTGCGGATGCCTGCTCCCTTCAGGATTCTCGAGATCTTCATTTTTTTACATCCCCGTGGTACTTGTACTTCTCACTGAAATACTCGAGATGCATTTTCTGGTACTGGTATTTCGTAAGTGCCTCCTCATTCACTTCTATTCCCAAGCCTGGCTTGTTGCTGGGATATATGTAACCATCCTTAAGGGTGAAGTATTCCTTTATGAGATCATGCCTGACGGTATCCGCGTCAAGCCAGAATTCCAGTATCAGCGCATTCGGCATGGTAATCAGGGCATTCAGCGAGGCGGCGGTTGCTACAGGACCATTGGGATTATGGGGTGCAACTGTTACATAGTTCACGTTTGCCATTGCTCCAACCTCAACCAGTGGCAGGATGCCTCCCATGTGGCAGACATCAGGCTGGATTATATCCGCAGATCGGTTACTTAGAAGTTCCCAGAACCTGTTCCTGGAAATGATCCTCTCCCCTGTTGCAATAGGTACAGGCGAATCTCTCCTCACCTCACCCATTGAAAGTATATCCTCCTCCGGGACCGGTTCCTCAAACCAGAACGGATCATATTCCGCTATTTCGCCCGCGATCTTGATGGCTGTCCTGGTGTTGAATCTGCCATGTGCCTCTATCATGAGGTCTATGTCATCGCCAACGCTGTCCCGAATAGCCTTGATCCTGCTCTTCGCGGCATCCAGCTGCTTCCTCGTGATTGTGGGGCCGGCCCCCCCGAACGGATCAAACTTGAGCGCATAGAAACCCCTTTCCACAGTCCTCAAAGCAGCGTCTCCGTATTCCTTGGAGGTGGCATTTCCGGAGATAAATCCATTTCCATATACCTTGACCTTCTCAACGGCCTTGCCGCCCAGCAGTGCATATACCGGCTTGTTGGCGGACTTGGCTGCAGCATCCCAGAGGGCCTGCTCAATGGCACTCTGCGCGGTCGAGAGGATGGGCCCGTTTCTCCAGAAAAAGTTCCTGAGGAAGAAGTTCGTTATTTCAGTTATCTCCAGTTCCCGTCCGATAAGGAAGGGCTTAAGGTCGTTCACTGCCGATTCAACCGTCTTCTCAAAATCTCCTAGGGTGCCTTCGCCGTATCCGACAATGCCATCGTCCGTTGTGACCTGCACAATTACGAAATTCCGCCATACAGCCGCCGCAAAAAACGTCTTGATATCCTTTATTTTCATAATTCGTGTATGCTATAATCATATTAATGAATTTTGTATTCAAGATACTCTACAATATATGTAAAAACTAAAGTTTAATATTTATAACGACATTATAATGTGATAGAAATGCCTGACAATATTGCCGGAGGAATAAATCCATCAGGGACTGCAAAAGACGTATTGAATCCGTCAACAATAGAAGTGATCGGCAGTGTGCCAATGCTCACACTCGAACAGGTCAGGGAAAGAATAAACATGGCACATGAAACTTACCAGACATATTCAAAATTGCCTGCAAGCAAGAGGAGAGGCTACCTGAGAAAAGCCTCGGAGCTCATAGAAAGGGATCTTGAAAAACTCGCCCAGCTAATGTCTGCAGAAATCGGCAGGCCCATCAAGAGCGCAAGGGGAGAAATCAAACGCGCAGCCTTTATCCTGGAATCATGCGCGTCGGAAATAGAAACGGTTACCAAAGGCTCTTTTGTTCCTCTTGACGTCTATGAATATCCCGGTGGAAACGAGAACCGTATTGCCCTCACAGTAAGAGAACCAATTGGAGTCATTGCATCCATCACGCCATTCAATTTCCCCGCTGCAAGCTTTGCCCATAAAGTGGGTGCTGCGCTGGCAGTCGGTAACACCGTAGTCCACAAACCAACAATTTCGGCTCCGCTCACCCAGATTGAACTTGCAAAGATAATGTTTGAGAGCGGTTTCCCCGAAGGCTCTGTCAGCATACTGACCGGCAATTCCGCCATGATCGGAAAGGAACTTACAGAAAATCATAAGGTGAGGCTGATCAGCTTCACCGGGTCCTCAAATGTTGGCCTAGGGCAGTTCTGCAATTCGACAAAGAGGCTGATCGTCCACTCAAGGGTAGCGGATCAGGTCACAAAAATGCTCACGGAAAGAATCAGGAAACTGAAGGTAGGAAATGCAAAGGAAGAGGCTACGGATGTGGGGCCCTTGATCAATCAGGATGCTGTTGGCAAGATGGAGGATTTTGTGAAGGAATCTGTCTCAAAGGGTGGCCAGGTTCTCTACCAGGGTACCACTCCGAAAATCGGGTCGTTCTTTCCCCCCACCCTGATCCGTACAGTAACCGATGACACAGGCATTCTCAGGGACGAGGTTTTCGGGCCCATCCTTCCCATCAGGATCTTTGACACGGATAAGGAGGCAATAGGGATAGTTAACAGCTCAATATATGGGCTCAACGCATCCATTTATTCATCCAACTTCTCAAGGGCCTACAGGCTGTCCCGAAGCCTGGAGGTGGGCACGGTGGTAATCAATGATACAACGAGGCTTAGATGGGATAACCTGCCTTTCGGCGGCCCAAAACTGAGCGGCATTGGACGTGAATCAGTACATGAAACCATGCTGGAGATGACAGAGCCGAAGGTCATAAGCTACACTCTTGACAGGAAATAAGGCTACGAAAAATATCACAGGTGAATAAAATGACAGTTAAAGGAAAAAGGGTAATAATCACGGGCGGAACCCATGGGATCGGCGAGGAAACGGCCCGGTTGCTTGCGTCTAAGGGAGCACAGGTAGTCATAGTGGGGAGGGATGAAAGCAGGGCATCCAAGTTAATCAGGGAAGCGAAGGGCCATGTGGAATTCCTGAAGTGTGACCTCAGCAACAGAGATCAGCTGCTAGAACTCTGCAAAACCATCGATAAAAAATACGACAGGGTGAACGTTCTCATAAACAACGCCTCCAGGAATTCACGTTTTAATGTCCTTAATCTTGAACTGGACGAATGGGACACCATGCTTGAATTGAACATGACCGCGGTTTTCCTGCTTTCCAAGGCAGTCGCCGCCAAAATGATCAGCACTGGCACGGAGGGAAAGATAATCAATATAGGGGCGGTTCAATCATTTTTCCCTCTCGATTCCTCTTTTGCCTACTCCAGCGTGAAAGGTGCGTTGAGATCCATGACCAGGAGCATGGCTGTCGATCTGTCGCCACATGGAATCCTCGTGAATCTTGTCATGCCAGGCCCCATCTATGCTAAAGGTGACGGAGAAGAACCCGGCAGGGATCTCGATTCAAGGGCTGCCACACTGGTAGGAAGGATGGGGAGGAAATCAGAGGTGGCGGAGCTCCTTGAATTCCTTTCATCGGACAGCAATTCCTTCATGACTGGAAACGAGATCATAATTGATGGAGGGAGGACGATTTCAAGAAAGCCCGATCCTGCAGAAATAAAGGATGATGAGATTTGACACCGTATGTCTTCCAACCTTCAGAGACCGGGGAGTGAGCGGGAAAGAATCTCCCTCACAGACAACAATTTCACAATTCAGTAAAGGGACGGGACCGAGCACTATTGTAAACTGGCCGGAAGTGTTTTCAAGATATTCTATGGTATTTTCTAACCATAATGTTTATCTATAGTTACTTTATAGGCATTTATGGTGTCGAAGTTCCTTATACATGCAGAAGCAGACTTCGTGGGAGTAGCCACCGAAGATATTTCAAAGGGTGAAAAAGTCGAAGGGGTTTACATGGATACACTTGGAAAACTGCAGCTGGAAGCTCGTGACAATATTCCTCTTGGCCACAAGATAGCCCTCAGGGAAATGCCGAAGGGGGAGAAAGTGATAGAGTATGGAGAACCCATTGGAGAAGCCATTCAGCCGGTGAGTAAGGGAGAACATGTTCATGTGCATAATATCAGATCAATGAGGTGGCAGTAAGATGCCATCCTTCCTTGGCTATGAGAGGGAAAATGGACGAGTTGGGGTCAGGAACCACATTCTCATTATACCGCTGGATGATTTATCAAACAGCGCGGCGGTTGGAGTCGAGAAACTAATACATGGAACGAGGGCAGTTCCGCATCCCTATGGCAGGCTACAGTTTGGCGAAGATCTTGACCTGATGTTCAGGACGCTTTCCGGATTTGGGAAGAACCCGAACGTGGCATCGGCAGTTGTCATTGGGATTGAGGATAAATGGGCATCTAAGGTTGCCGACGAGATTGCAAAAACGGGCAAGCATGTCGAAACTGTCAGCATAGAGGGCAACGGGGACCTCAGGACTGTGGAAAAGGCATCCCGTCTTGCTCGGTACATGGTTCAGGATGCATCAGAGAAACAGAGAAAGGAATTCGATGTCTCCTCACTGGTAGTAAGCACTAAATGCGGGGAATCAGACACTACATCCGGCCTAGCTTCCAACCCCACGGTAGGGGTCACTTATGACATGCTGGTTGACGAAGGGGCAACGGTGATATTCGGGGAAACCTCTGAGCTTACGGGTGCTGAACACCACATAGCCCGTAAGATACCGGATCCTTCGCTCAGGAAGAAATTCCAGAAGATTTTTGATGATTACCAGACGGAGATTACGAGCCGCGGAGCCAACCTTCTGGGGTCACAGCCAACAGAAGGGAATATCAAGGGAGGATTGTCCACCATTGAGGAAAAAGCCTTCGGGAATGTCCAGAAAGCGGGAACCAGGCCCGTTACGGGAGTCCTTGACTATGCTGAGGAACCGAAGAGCAAGGGTCTGAATTACATGAACACCTCCTCCGCCGCAGCTGAGGCAGTAACCCTGTTCGCAGCGTCGGGTGCCGTTGTGCACATATTCACAACGGGACAGGGGAATATCATTGGCAATCCCATTGAACCCGTGATTAAGATATCTGCGAATCCAAACACTGTGAAGACAATGAGCGAACATATTGACCTCGACGTCTCCGGCCTTCTCAGGTTCGATTACGACCTGAGGGAGGCGGGCAGGAGGCTTCATGATCTCACATTGAAAACTGCCTCCGGCCGGCTTACGGCAAACGAGATACTCCAGCACCACGAGTTTGCACCCACAAAATTATACATATCGGCATGATCGGATAAATATGGCAGAGCTTGGCGAAGAGGGAAAATATCAATCCGGCAACCAGAATGGGGAGAAGGTGCCGCTTTCCCTCAAGGCCTATAATATGATAATGAACATGATCATGAACGGCCAGCTCAGGATGGGACAATCCATCACTGAGGACATGCTGAAGAATCAACTGGGTATGAGCAAGACCCCCATACGTGAAGCCATCATATCCCTCGAGAACGACGGCATAATTTCCAAGGTGGGCCGTTTTTACAATGTAGTATACCTCGCTAAAGAACAGATAGACGAGATATATGAGTTCAAGGCAGAACTGGAAGCCCTTGCGGCTTATTATTCCACCATCAGGATGACGCCCGCCATGAAGAGGAATCTCAAGCTGATCAGCCAGAAAATATCCAGGATGTCCACGGATGATGCTGATCCAATTGCTCTTGCAAACCTCTCGGGAAAGCTTCATGCCCTCATCGCCAAGGGAAGCGGCAATTCATACATAGAGAAAAACATCACCAATCTGCGTCTCCGCCTCAGGATTGTGAGAATAACGATATTCATGAGCGCAGGGAGAAGGGCAGAAGAAAAGGCGGATCATGAGGAAATTACGGAGGCAATACTCGGCAACGACCCGCATAAAGCAGCCGATATCATGCGAAAGCATCAGATGGATGTGTGGCAATATGTCAAGAACGAGATTGTACCCAAATTATACTATTAGTGACAATTATGAAGGACTTTAAGATTGAAGTTATCAAGGCAGGCATACCCCTGGACTCGACCACACCACCGCAGAAATGGAAGGGACAGTGGAGTTTTCAGGTATATGCAAAGGCACGGTCGGGTGGAAAGACCGGCTGGGGAGAAACCCTGCCTGCAGCCTTGAATTCGGTGGAAACCTATTCATCCATTATGAATGCCTACCTGAAAGTCGTTGAAGGTACGGATCATCGCGACATAAGAGGAATATGGGAGAAAATGGCCAGAGCCTCCTTTTCGGGAGGATACGGGGTGACCAATGGTGCCATGTCTGCAATTGATATTGCACTTTGGGACCTGAAGGCCCGGGAGCTGGAAACCTCATTGAGCTCATTGCTCGGTGGAACCTCTGGCAGAGCTAGAAGATATGCCTCCCTTGCCAGATATGAGACCACTGACGATGCCCTCAGGGTTGTGAAAGGCCTTGTGGAGGAAGGATTCACCATGATCAAAATCCACCAGAGTACCGGCGACACAATCGATACCATGAAACTGATCCGGAAAGAAATCGGCTATGATGTCAAGATAGCGGTGGACTTGAATTGCGCCTTCAACTTCAACCAGGCGAGAGGTTTTATAGAAAAGATAGTTAAGTACGAGCCCTTCTGGATCGAGGAGCCACTGTGGCCCCATGATGATTATGACGGTCTTGCCAGACTGAACAGGATTGCACCTCTAGCAGGCGGAGAAAATGAGATCAGCACCAACCAGTTCCTGACAATGCTCCAGAAGGAATCTCTTTCTTATTATCAGCCGGACGTTGGAAAGATTGGAGGTATCACCCCCATGCTTGACCTCGTGGCACTCTTCAAGGCGTACAATGCGGGAATTGCTTTCCACAGCAGGCCACATAATGGCTGGGTCTCCACCATTGCCTCCGCATGCGTTGCCATTGGTACAGGCACTGACGCATGGATCGAGACTCCTCCTTCAGGAATTCCCGATCAATACTTTGACCACAGTGTCACAATGGATAGTGACAAGGTTGTTCCGAATGGTCCCGGCATATCACTTTCTCCCAGGGAACCGGTTCCGGTGCCGGGCCCATTCGCACCGCTGGTATTCCATGGTGAAAAGAAATAAACTGGCTTTCCCATTTCTTCCTATCAGTTTTTTTGGTCTGATAATGGGTAATTTCTGTCACCTTGATTCAATTGGCAGCAGGTTGAATTCCACATTGATCCATTCCCGTGACTGGTATACACATACTAATTTCAGGCTATCTTTCCCTCCCTAAAGCCCAGCCATAGACCCGGCCATGCCAATGAAAACAGCAAAGATAGGCAAGCCTGTCAAAAAAATGCATTTGATAATAAATGAAAAATAAAAAGAAGTGGTTAGATATAATTTATGCCAGAATTATTTAGATCCAGACGCAGCCACTTCTGCATCGTGAACATATGGTTTCCTCATTTCACTGAATTTTCTTGAGAACAGGCCAGGCATTTTCTCCAGCGGAACTCCCTTTGTCTCGGGGAAGAACATTGATATCAGTAGAATCGCAACTATGCTGAGAACCAGTTCCAAAACGAAGAACGAGAAAATACCGTACGACGCATTCCAGTACGGGAAAATGAAGATGATTATGAAGTTGGCAATCCAGTCCACTGCGGCCAGGATGCCCATCCCTCTCCCCCTGAACTCTGTTGGCAATGTTTCCCCCTGGAGTACCCATCCCACTCCTCCAACACCTATGTGGAAGAACAGCAGGAAGAGGGTCATGGCTACAAATACGAACGCAACAGCAAGTGTTATCGCCTTCGCATCAAGGAAGTTTATGCCTATGAGCATGAGAACAATCGAAAATACGAGACCTCCATAGCCAATTACTCCAAGCCTTCTCCTTCCCCATCTGTCTATCAGGAGGAAAGATACTGCATATTCAATGGCCCCGAGGGATTCAGATATGGCTGTGTTGAGGATAGCCCTTGGTCCCGTAAGACCCATGTAACCGTAAATTGTCGGGCCAAAATACAGGATGATGTTAACTCCTGTTATCTGCTGGAAAGCCAGCCAGATACCCACAAGAATCAGAGCCCTCCTGACAGACTTGTTGGCGAACAGGTCCCTGAACCCCTTTTCAGGCTTTGGCGTGATAATGTTCTCCTTTACAATCAGGCCAAATTTTTTCATTGATTTTTTTGCCTTTTCAACCTCGCCCTGAAGCAGGAGCCATCTTGGGCTTTCCGGGAGGTAGAATCTCAGCAAAAGCAGGATCAACGCTGGAATTGCCCCAATTCCGTACATGACTCTCCAGTTCCCGGAGAAGGAGAGAAGGTAACCGACCCAGAATGCAACAGTGAATCCGGAGAAAATCATCAGCTGCTGGGTTATGGCCAGTCTTCCCCTAAATTTCGTTGGGGAAAACTCAGAGATGTATCCAGTGGCTATGGCTGTATCCGCACCAATGGAAAACCCGATCAGGGTTCTCCAGACTATAAGCAGCGTTCCACTTGAAGCTACTGCGGTCAGGATGGCGAAAATCAGATACATGAAACCGTCAGCTATCAAGAGAATCTTTCTGCCATACTTGTCCACCAGTGGTCCGGCGACAAGCGCTCCTATGGCGGCCAGAATAGATTCGCCGGCAACGAGAAGTGCAACCTGGCTGGTTCCAAGCTTGAACAATGGTGTAACAAACGGTAAGGTGGTGCTAATTATCGCAGTGTCATAACCAAAAAGGAATCCTCCGAGGGCGGTTATGATGGCGGCGATAATATATACTTTATTCACGCTCCCAGCGTTCATTTTTTCTATGACCTGTTCATAAGTTAGATCTTCCATCATAAACATAATTGGCATCAGTATTAATATCTTTCGCTTTGCATATTTCGTATGATATTTTTGTTGATATACAGCGCAAATGCTGATGGAAATGAGGAAGGTATTCATGTATTTGGAATATGAAGACCACGTTTGTACGACAACGTAGCAATCGATACGAAATTTCCAGGTAACGGAGCATGCTGTATTCAAAAATCGTAAGGTAATTTAAAATGAAAACTGATCTGCCCAATAAACTGAGCCTTACTGAGATGGCATACGGATACATTTTTGATAGTATAGTGAACAGACGGTACCATTCAGGCCAATCTCTGAATCCCGACATCATTGTGAAAACACTTAGCATGAGCAGGACACCAATAAGGGAAGTTCTTCTTCAGCTGGAGTCAGAAGCAGCATACCTCGCGACAACAAGAAAGACTCCTGAACTGATGCAGGAACTCAGGACTGCGCTGGATGCACTGAAGAGAATGAACCAGGCTGATGATCCTGATCCAATAAGACTCGCCGACCTCACCTCAATGGAAAAATTCATTCAATAATAGCAGCTGGCAGCGGAAATAGATACATAACTGAATATACTGCCCGGGTAAGATTGAAGCTAAAGGCAATCAGGACCACAGTGTTCAGCAGTAGCGATAGGCGGTTGAGTGAAATAAAGGGACATGAGGACATCCTCAGGGCTATGGAGGAAGGTGATTCTGAAATGGCAAGGGACAGTGTGGAGACACACGTGGCGGAAGTTATCGATTACCTGAAATCGAATGTTCTGAACAAGATCTATTAATCTTACTTTCCGCATGAGCTGAAGGGCTTATCTTCGAATTATCCGTCAGTTTCCTGAATACCTATTTCCCTGCCTCCCGGAGCATTTTTAAATCCTCCTCGGTTGGCTCAATTATTCTTTGATCCACCACTGCATTCCACTCGATCAATAATTTCATGACGGTTCCCAGGTCACTCTCTCGTATTATGATAACTCCCCGCAGGAGTTTACGATGCGGGATATGATCAAGCAGCCCCTTCCTCCTGTACCTGTATTTCCCCTTCTGTGCACTTGTCTCCTGCCCGTAGAATCTCTTCACGAATTTTCCGAGATCGCTGTTCTTCATCCCCTGCGGCAGGTGAAATATCAGTATGACGGCATGCATATGGGCAGTAATGCCCATACATTAATAAGCTCTTTGCTGTTCCCCTGATCATGGATCCCGATGATCTACAGCTTCACACAAGGATCATAGGGGCATTGCCGGCTATCAACCACTTCATCGGGAGGCTGCATCTGAATGAGATACTGGCCAGCCGTCTCCCTGCGGGAAACGATCCGGATACAACTCAGTGCATCGGCATACTGATAAGGAACATACTCGTATCAAGGGAGCCGCTGTACGGCATTGAGGAATGGATAGCCGAATTCCCCGCTGAACTGCTTGGCATATCGGAGGAGAGTGTAAGGCGCATTAACGATGATCGCATAGGAAGGTCGCTGGAAAGGCTTTTCGATGCTGACAGGTCATCCATCATGACGGAGATCGTTGTCCGTGCCGTGCAGGAATTTGATCTCTCCATGGAGAGGTTCCACAACGATTCCACCTCGGTTGCACTCAGCGGCCTGTATCGAAGAACAGGAAAGGAGACGAGGATGAAGAAGACAGTCAACCTGACGTTCGGCCACAGCAAGGATCACAGGAGGGATCTGAAGCAGCTTGTATGGATTCTCACCGTGACCGGCGATGGTTCTGTCCCGGTTCATTACAGTGCTGCTGATGGCAACACAAACGATTCACCAACACACATTGAGACATGGGACTCTATTCTCAAGCTCACGGGAAGACCCGATTTCATGTATGTTGCAGATTCAAAGCTCTGCACCGAAGAAAACATGAGGCATATCCATGAAAAACATGGCAGGTTCATCACCGTGGTTCCTGCAACCCGGAAGGATCACGGCCTGTTCAGGGACTGGCTGCAGGATCATCCGGATCCATGGGAGGCCACAGTGCACGGAAGAAAGAGCGAAAGGGGCCAGGTATGGAAACTCATGGAATCGCCATTACAGTCTTCCGACGGTTTCCGTATCATATGGGCATGGAGTTCACAGAAATCCAGGCATGACAGGGAGATCAGGAACGGAATGATGAACGCGTCCATCCTGAATCTTGAACGACTGGAAACAAAGCTCAGGTCGAAGAAATGCAGGCTCCACACCAGAGATGATGTGGATAAAGCGGCAGGAGATGCCACAGGAAAGGGTTCGAGATGGGTCGGTTTCAGCATCACTGAAAGCGACAGGGAGATCAGGAAACAGTTATCCAGGGGCAGGCCGTCGAAATCAACGGAATACCGGATCATCACGAAGAAACGTTTCCATGTTGAATGGAAGCCCATGGAAGATAACATAGATTTCGACGAAGCCTGCGATGGCATATTTCCCCTCATAACCAACGACCTGGAACTGTCCCTGAAGGACGTCCTTGCAATGTACAAATACCAGCCCCATGTGGAGAAGAGGCATGAGCAGCTCAAATCCGTATACGGGGTTGCGCCTGTTATGCTGAAGAACGTTGATCGGATAGAGGGCCTCCTGTTTGTCTATTTCCTTGCCCTTCTCATAGAGAGCCTGATGGAGAGGGAGGTCAGGAACGGCATGAAAAAAGAGGGGAGGGATTCCATACAGATATACCCGGAATCCCGGTCGTGCGAATCCCCGACAACAGATCGTGTCCTGGGCGATTTCTCCATGGTGCAGATGAACTGGATTGAGTCGGGCGGGAAGATAGTGAAGAAATTCCTGCCGAAGCTCACACAGAGGCAGGAAGATCTGTTGAGGCTGGCAGGCGTTCCAAACAGCGAGTATCAGAAGGACTGGAACGCTGTTCCGGGCGTTTGAAAATTCGAGGATATTGTTCCAGATTCATGCGGAAAGTAAG
>JAMDBW010000079.1 GCA_023487765.1 Thermoplasmatota archaeon
AATCACTCTGTGCAGGGTACGGCCCGGTCGGGAACAGTTCATAAATCTTCTTGAGATCGCACCCGGTATTCTTGATAACCATGCGTATTGGTGGGCAACTTTCGTATGTTGAGTAGTATTCCCTGAGGTAGTTAATAATCTTCCAGTGTTCCTCACTAAGCTTTGTTATTCCCTCTTCCCCGGCTATGGCGTCCACAAATTCAGGGCACCAGTCACCAGGATTGACCAGAAAGCCGTCCTCGTCAATTTCTACGCGCTTGGTCTCTCCATTACTTTTTTTTACGTCAACAAAACCAGAATTCATTTCAGAAGGCAACGAAATCAACCTCAAATGTAGAATGAGGTGAAAAGTAATAAATTAAATACCGAATCGATCAGGCTTTTTTCCACGTTTCCACATGAGCGGATTAATTGTGTCCGTGGCACTCGTTCTTGAAAGGGGTCTCCTCCGTTGAAGTTGCCGGTCAGACAGATCGGGGAGCAGGAAACGATTCCGGCAAGATGGAGTTTCCCGATGAAACCCCCTTGCCTCACGGATTCTGCTGTCCTTATTGTCCCGAACGGCAGAAAATAGTGATTTTTCTGGACCATTATATCTTTGGTAATGACTTTATATATGTTTGGCACATATAAATTTGATAGCGGTGAAATGTCAGGTTGAAGCGATAATCGATCTGAAAAGAGATGATTGTCCCGTGACCAACACCTTTGCGCACAATAGCTGCACAGTCGACAGGCTTTCAATCAGGCCGGACCGTACCCTGCACAGAGTGATTTCTTCATCGGATTGCAACATTTGCTCAGATTCGCATCAATATGACTTCAAGATCAAGAGAATCAATGACAGGACAGCCTGGGTTGAAAGCTGCAGTTGTGCGGTTTGTACCTTTTTTTCAAATTTATCTTTTCTGGAAGTACTGGGGACTCTGTCTCCGAAAAGGAATATACTGCGTTTTAAAATCATGACTCCGTCCAAGTCGGATTTCAGGGCGCTAAAAATGCGGCTGAAAGACGCAGGAATAGAATTTGATGTAGTGAGCGTGAAACCTCAACCACACCTGGATCTTACCAATAAGGAAGAAGCCACCCTGAAAACTGCCTTGAAACTTGGATATTTCGAGAATTCCCACAGGATTTCGCTTACGGACTTATCCCATGTTGTGGGAGTGTCGCCCTCATCGATGTCCGAAATGATAAGGAGAGGGATGAAAAAAGTGGTGAATTACTACTTCGACCGGAAGTCCTGACTGCTTTTTCATCATCTAAACGGCGGTCAAAATTTTTCCAGAATCGGCGCTTGAGAATTTTCCACCTGCATTTATACCTTTCATCATTCCTTCTTCACGCATCTCTCCGATCATGTTCCATCCCTTCGCATCCAGCAGCTATAACACTAAATCTCCATGTGGAAATGGAAATATTTAGCCGCCATTCTGGAAAAAAGTCAACCGGCGTTCACGCTGTAATCTTTGGACTGTTTCCAATGACATCGTATACCCCATATGGACTTACCCCGTTTGCCGCAAGGAGAGGCCCGTTAAGCCTGTGATCATACTTGGAATCATCGCTCCTTCTTATCTCGGCTATGATCTCGTTTTTCCGGCTTTCAGGAACGGAAAATAAATGGATATTTCGTGAGAAGTGACACAATCGTACCCATGCTGAATTGCTGACAGTCAGGTTCAATGGCGTACAGTCCTGAATAGAATTATGCTACCTGTTCGGGACCCTGAAGAGGTTGTGCTTATGCGTAAGTATATTCCCGCTGATGCTGCCAGATTCCTTTGAGCATAAAAAAAGAATGACTCTCGTCATTTCTCCTGTTTCAAAGACGGTTTTCTGTTCCAGTGCAGTGTTTATCTGATCCTCACTCCTTCCTCTTTTCCAGAGTTCTGTTATTGTAGGAGGTGGCGAAATAGCATTTACTGTAACGTCAACATCCAGTTCTCTGAGTTCGACTGCAAGTGATCTGGTAAGTGATTCGATGCCTGCTTTAGAAACGGCATAGTCAGCATTGTTCCGTGCCCCCGATGAGTTTTGGGAGGTGAAATTCATGATTCTTCCATACCCTCTCTGCGCCATTATTTTTCCGACGAGTCTACACGTCAGGTAGGTTCCCGTGAGATTTATTGCCAGTGTCTTGTTCCATTCATGTGGTGAAAGATCAAATATTGGTTTCCTGGTAATTACTGACGCCCCGTTAATAAGGATATCAACCTTGCCGGATTCATTCATCGCCTTATCCACGCTTTTCTTGATAGATTCCTCATCAGTCAGGTCAGTTACGTAGGTTTTAACTTTGATATGTTCCTTTTCCAGCTTATTCGAGGTACGCTCCAGGGCTTCCAGGTTAATGTCAAAGAGACACAACTCTGCACCCCGTTTTCCAAGCGACATGGCTATTTCAGCAGGAATGCCGCCTGCACCGCCGAAGATAAATGCAACATTTTCAGAAAAATCGAAGTTCAAATTTTCCTTCATCGAAACCACATACTGAAATTACGTACCTCCGGTACTGTGTGCATATCACTCATCTATCTGCACTCTCCCTCAGTTTGAGTATTCCGTAACTCATTTCGGAAATAGGGAGATTCAGTTTGTGTTTTTCTGCCTTGCGGATAAGGTACCCCCAGAGGCTGTCGAGTTCTGTCCTCTTACCGCTTTCAAGATCCTCGGTAAGGAGAGATTTCCATTCCTTTCGCATGCCCCTGATTTCCAGCAGCATTTCATTCACGCTGGCATCATCAAGTTTGACCTTTTCCCGTTCGGCCACTGACTTCAATTCATGCGCAAATCTTTCAAGCGTATTGTTCAACCAGCTATTGGAGACGATGCCACCTATGCTGGAGTTTGCGACCCCGGTAAGGGTACCCATCATGACAAACAGATATTTTCTCCAGAGAGACTTCATCAGGTCTTCCGCGATTATACATTTCACGCCTGCCTTCTCAAGTGCAGAGCTCATTTTTTTGATCTCACTGGTGATATTTCCTTTCAGGCTTCCTAGAATTATCGTCGGTTCCTGCCCCCTGTGGACTATTTCCCCGTTTGCAGAAAGCCTGGAATCTATAAAAGCTGAGCCCCCGATAATCTGGTTATCATTGATTACGCTTCGCAGCCTTTCCATGTGTTCCACGCCATTCAGAAAAGAAATCACTTTTGAACCCTTACTTGCAAAATATACAACCTTTGACAATGTTGACTCGTCAAAGTGATAATTTCTGATCGCCAGAATCACGACATCACAATCCTTTACACTTTTCTCGTCAGTTTCTGCTTCCACTTTCAATGATAGGTCTCCAAGATAACTCCTGACGTTCAGACCTTCTTTCAATAATTGATCCTTTCTTCCCTGCCTGACGAGAAATGTGACTGACTCACCAGCCTGCTGAAGGCGTGCACCAAAATAGCCGCCGACAGAACCGGCACCAATAATACAGTATTTCAACTGATATCGGAGAACAATGGACTTTCTCCTATTAACTTTTCTGTTCTGAAATTTTTTGTTTAAGAGGTATCCGAACTATTTTCAGAGAGGTGACCAACTATGTATACACTTCTTGAACATCTTTTCGTGTCATCGCTGCGAAAAACCTGTGAGTACGTTTGGACGCCAAATATTTATCAATTCCGTGCATAAAGTCATATGAGCGGCATAAAATGTGTATATGAAGGTAATCTGGGATTTATTGGAGTGAAAGGAGCGGGTTCTGCTATGGTCAGACTTCTCTCGGAACAATATAGTAATTTATACGTTTCTGATTATGACAGCGAGACGGAAATCGATAAGGACAACGACTTTATTGTGACCCATTCCCCTGTGGAAATTGCGGATGCCTGTGATACCGTTCTGGTATATTTTCATAATCCTGTAGATTTAACAGATGCCGTCCTGGGAAATAACGGGCTGATCAAGGGTAAAAAATTAAAAACGTGCATTAATCTTTCCACCACGGACGTCAAGACCTCAACATCGATATCCAGTAGACTTTCGGGTGTGAACGTTGATTTTCTGGATTCCCCCGTAAAGTGGAAAGAATCCGACCTTGAAGCCGGAACAATGACTGCCATGGTTTCAGGAAGTAAATCAGTCTTTGAGCAATTTTTTCCAGTTTTGCGTACATTCTGCAAAAATGTATTCTACATAGATGAAGAGGCGGGACACGCTCAGATTGTCAAGGCACTTCACAACCTTATGGCAGCAACTTCCATGGCAATCACTTCCGAGGCAGTGATTCTTGGCGTGAAAGCAGGAATAGACCCGAAAAGACTTTTGAATGTTTTTATTGAATCACCGGGAGCACATTTGGGAAATGTAGTGGACAGTAAATTTCCAAATGAAATTCTTACGAGAAATTTCAACTGGGGTGCCACAATTAACATATACAATGATGATGTGAAAAGAGCTGTAGATTATGCTGACGAAGCAGGAATAGACTTAAAACTGGGCAAAGCAGTCAGGGAACTTTATGCGACAGTTCTCAGCCATGGGTATATGGATCAGGACATAACGAGGCTGGCTTGTTATTATGAGCAAATGGCAGGAGCAAAAATCTTACCCAGATAGATCCTTTTATGGCCGTAAGCTGTCACGCTAGTTCATACCGGTATCCTGAGATCCCATTGCATTTCAATGAAAATGATGCACGTCCATGCTGGCCGTTCACCTGGTTGCACGCATACCGTCCAGGCCGTTACCGGATCGATATATGTCCCAGGTTTTCCATCTTTTTTGCCTGAAAATTTGCAGGAACCACCACCGGCACTCACTCATCATAGTAAAAAAGTGTGTCGAAGACCTTATCTTTCACGAACTTCAGAACGTGTTCCCTGTGTTCCCTCATGGCTGCCTTTGCCAGCTCCTTTTCTTTTTTCATGATGTGTTCTATAATCTTTGAATGCTCCTCAAATTCCTCAACTCTTCTTTCGGTACTGTTAAGTGTCGCAACCCTGACAATCTTCAGTTTGAGGATTATTTCCCTGAGGAACTTCGTCATGTATCTGTTCTGACTTCCATGTGCGATCATGAGATGGAGTTTGCCGTTGAGGTCAGCAAGGACATCAGGATCAAAATCCTCTCCGAAGGTATTTTTCCTGATCTTCTTCATCATTACCGTGATGCTCCTTTTCAACTCAGGGGTTAAATTTTCAACGCACATATCTATTCCAATATCCTCGAGATGTCCACGTATTTCGTATAGCTCCAGTATCTCCCTTCTGGATATGTAACAGACCGAGTATTTCCTTCCACTCCTCGTAAAAATTCCATCTTTCTCAAGGGCAAACAGTGCCTCTCTCAAAGGAGTTCTGCTCATTTTCAGCAATTTTGTGAGTTTGGTTTGTGATACGGGCTGCCCCAGTTTCAGGGCACCGCCGACAATTTCATCAATAATTGCATTGTAAGCCTTTTTTGGGAGACTTTGTTTCTCCATCGAGACAGATTCTTCTTTTCCGCTTATTAAGTTTATGTGAGGGTAATGCACATAAGTGCCTCTCCGGAATTTTATCAATTGTCGTTTATCCGGGAGAGACCGTATTATTCATTAGGATGGATCGTTACGCGACCAACGCTCTGTCCCGTTCTCACCATGCTCATGGCTTCGTTGGCTTCTTCCAGCGGGAATATCCGTGAAATGATCGGTTTACACTTATTCCGGGATATCAGTCCCACTGATTCTGACAGATCATTTCTTGTGTATGAACGTGTGCCCATGAGGCTTATACTATCCAGTGCCAACTTGTTGTACGCAGTCTGGAAAGTGTTTGCGGAGTATCCTATTATGAGAACTTTGCCTCCCCTCCTTACGGTTTGTATAAGTTTCGGAACCTCGTTGCTGTCCCCTGCAAGGTCCACGGAATGATGAACACCAAATCCGCCCGTTATTTTTTTTATTTCTGCAACATAATCGGTTGTATTGCTGTTTATCACAAAATCAGCACCTATTCTGGAAGCCACTTCCAGCTTTTCCTGTTTTCTGCCTACGACTATTACCTCAGCACCCATGGACTTAGCTATCTGGACTGCGGAAAACGCCAATCCTCCCGTGCCCAGGATAAGAATTTTTTTACTCAGCAAAGTCCCAAGCTGCTTAAGACCTCTGAGAGGGACTGCTACAACTCCGCCGGCAAGAGCACCCATATCCATTGACACATCGTCCGGCAGAGCCACCAGATTCCTCAATGGCACATTCAGATACTCCTGCATGCCTCCATTTGTGTTAATCCCGTAACTGGCCAGCATCCTGAGGCAAATATTTTCATTCCCTGAAATGCAGTTTTCACACATCCCGCAAGCTACGTGGGGATGTATTACTACTGCTTTCCCTTCAAGATTCCGGTGGCTTTCGCTATCAGAGTTAATTTCCTCAACGATTCCAGCCGGTTCATGACCGGGAGTAAATGGCAACTTGGGACGAAAACCGACGCCATCTACCATCTTTACGTCGGTTGCACAGATGCCGTTGGATTGCACCTTAATTCTTGCGTATCCCGCCGGTAACTTTTCTATTTCCAGTTCCGCAAGACGCAGAGGTGAGCCAAAATCAGTTATCTGTATTCCTCTCATTCTGCATCACAGCCCTATTGGAACTGGCGAGTATTCGTAATGCCTGAGAATTTCCGCCCGAGTCATTTTTCCGTTTATCACCTTTTCTACACTGCCAATCGTCCTTTCACCAGCTTCCCTGATAGATGTATCTCCTGTTATTATGTCGCTGACGTCAACGTCAATATGGAGTTTCAGGACCTTTGCCGTCCTGGGATTGCCTGTCACCTTCACTACAGGGCTGATGGGATTTCCCATAGGATTCCCGTTTCCAGTAGAGAAGAGGATCAATTGGCATCCGGATGCCATAAGTGCCGTGGAAACTTCAGTCGCGGCAGAAGGTGAATCCATGAAATAAAGACCCTTCCCCGGCGGTGTTTTAGCATAGTCTATAACATCCATTATTCTGGTTGTTCCCGACTTCAGGATCGATCCGAGTGATTTTTCCTCAATAGTACTTAATCCACCTTTTATGTTGTCAGGTACCGGATTGGTTCCTACGAGGTCCACGCCATTCAGAATGGCCATTTCCTCGTTTTTCCTCGTTGATTCATAAATCTTACTGGTCACTTCCTTACTTGCTGTTCTCTTGGCAAGAATGTGCTCAGCACCGATTATCTCGGTGGTTTCAGAGAAAATTGCTGTTCCGCCATTCTCGATGGCGTGGTCAACTGCATACCCCACGACCCGTTCTCACCATGCTCAT
>JAMDBW010000050.1:0-21290 GCA_023487765.1 Thermoplasmatota archaeon
CAAGGTAAAGATGCGGGAATCCGGCCTGTATGCCGGTAATGTATTGAGCGGCGCCGGAGTCCTGGCAGCGATGGGCTTCATGGCACTTTTTGTGGTCGTTAACTATTTCGGAGTTAAACTTTTCGCCATTACCAATCAGTGGGTCACCACAATAAAATTCGTAGTTCCCGTGATCACTGTCATAGCACTCTTTTCCACCGGCCTGCAGGGAGGAAGCAACTTCACCAGCGCAAGTTATGGCGGGTTTGCCCCTTACGGTTACGCTCCCGCACTTGGTGCTATCGCCACAGCAGGTCTGGTATTCGCATATACGGGTTTCAGGAACATACTGAACATGTCAGGTGAAGCGAAAAACCCGAAGAAAACAATCCCCAGAGCTCTTATAACCGTTATACTGATTTCAATGGCACTGTACGTTCTTCTGGAGATTGCCTTCATAGGGGCCCTTCCGGGAGGACAACTCATACATGGATGGCACGGAATAAATTATAAATCACCTTTCGCGCAGCTCGCACTTGCAATAAACTTCAGCTGGCTATACACAATAATACTTGCAGATTCGGTATACTCGCCTGCAGGTTCAAGCCTTGTATATACTGCAGGTAATGCAAGAATGGTTCACGCTCTGTCAAACAACAGGTTCCTTCCAAAGTTCATCGGTAAAATAGATTCAAAATGGGCTATCCCGAGAAGAGCACTGATTCTGAACTACTTCCTCGGACTGCTTTTACTCATTCCGCTGAAAAGCTGGATAGCCATAATATCGCTTCTCGGAACTATGGGAGTTTACACGCTTTCATATGCGGCTGTACCTCTTCTCGTGTTCAGGAAGTCAGGAATAACCCAGAACGACAGTAAACTGAAGGCAATGGAGATACTTGCCCCGATAGGATTTGTCCTGGGAACACTGATAATATACTGGGCCGGATTCCCGCATCTTTACCTTGGGTCAATAATAATGCTGATTGGTGTATTCTATTATCTGATAACCTTCGCGCTCAGAAGAGAGAAGCCAAAACACCTCAGGGAAGGAATCTGGTTTGCAGTTTATATCCTGTTCGTCCTTGGTTTCTCATATATCGGAAGTTTCCATGGGCTTGGCATTGTACCTTCCCCATACGATTCTATAGTGGTTGCAATAGTTTCACTTGGTATAATGTACTGGGGGGTAAAGAGTGGTGTATCATATGTCAAGGCTAACGACGTAAAGGAACTCATGAACCTTGAGGAAATGCCACTGCTTGATTAACCCTACACCAATTTTTTTTAACCGGAATTTTCTTTTTTCTAAATAGTAATAACGTTCAGTCGCCGAGTGACATCTTTCACAGTTAACCAGCAGATCAAAATTATTTATCAGTCAGATAATTGCACGACAAGAACATCCGAGACTTATTCAGAAGAAACACGTCCCGTGAAGCTATCTACAGTAGACTTTTCCTGAAAGTTGCATCGTTACAGCATAAGGTTATGATGAATATAGAATCATGGCAAGAGATCATGGTGGATGCCCTCAAAACACTAATATGCAAACTTCCCGGTACGGGAGAATTCGATAGAAACAAATCCGATCCTGAATACTCGCTATTCCTGAGGTTATTCTTGACCTGATGTGCCAGAAGAAGACTTTTCGCTAACTTGAGTTTAACCGGAAGAGAAAAGCTAATGTTCACTTAATATATCTATGGTTCCACGCCGGGGTAGCCTAGCCCGGTAAGGCGATAGATTCGAGATCTATTGCTCTTGTAGCTCGGGAGTTCGAATCTCCCCCCCGGCGCTGTTCTTTTGTTATGTAATCACTAGGATTCAATAATTTTTGTTCATCTGTATTTAAATGTAAAATAGAAAATCGGACGAATTGTAAGCATTAATTTATATACTATGTAATTTTTTTCATCAGTGCAAAGCAAGTTAGATAAAAAGGACATACAGATTTTAACGTACCTGCGGGACCATGGGCGCGACAAAATATCGGAAATATCGGTAAAACTTGGGATTCCCAGAGCGACTATTTTTGAAAGAATGGAGAGGCTGAAGAGAGAAGGCTACATAAAAAAGTATACCGTTGAACTGGATTACGAGAAGCTTGGCTTCAGCATAGTAGCTTACGTACTCTTGGAATATGATTTCAAAGCCAATGTGACCCAGAAAGAATTGTGCAGAAACATAGCCAGCATGGATAACGTTCTGTCCGCTTCCATAATTTCCGGCAACTGGGATCTGATAATACTGACAGTGGCAAGAAACATGAAGGAACTCTCTGACCTGGTCCTTGATAAGCTGAAATCCATGGAAGGCGTGGCGAGAACGCTTTCTGTTCCAGTTTTTGAACACATAAAATGAGCAGCAGTCTCAAAAACCGGTTGCGGAAAAATATTGAGCATAATGACATATTTTTTCAAAATACAAAACAGAAATCCGGTAAACATGAAATAAACTGCGAAAAATGTGAACACAAGTCGTAACTCTTCCTGGAATCGATTACAGCGTTGAATTACGGACATCCCGACGCAAACCGGACTCCAATGGATCTTTATCTGTTTTTCCCGGCAGAGTTTTCAGTTTCAGTCTGACAGCCTATAATATGCTTCACCGAATGATTAAATAATTCCAAGCCATGGTGGATGGCGAAGCTGGGATAGCCTAGCCTGGTAGGGCGCAGGTCTGGAAAACCTGTTCTCTTAGTAGATCGGGAGTTCAAATCTCCCTCCCAGCGTATGTTTCAAAACTGTTGTTCTCGCAGCATAGATCGGACACCATTGATCCATTGCCGGTTGCAGGCTATAACATATAACAAAGATTTTTAGCCTGTCTGTCATTGAAAGCGGTCAGGATCATCACCTCTTGACTGAGAAGGGATAAATTTGCTTAAGGTACTCAGCGGAAGTTCGGTTTCTCCATACATTTCCTTTAACCGGAAAGAGTGGAGCGACCTGAGAAATTCTACTCCAATGACTGTTTCAGAGGAAGACTTGGCCACCATCCGGGGGATCAACGAGAAAATTTCAATAAAGGAGGTGGAAGAGGTATATCTTCCGCTTTCCAGATTACTCAACCTCTATTATTGCGCATCACGGGGACTTTACGATGCAAGAAAAACATTTCTCGGTGAATCCGGCAAGAGAGTTCCATACGTGATTGGAATAGCTGGAAGTGTTGCTGTCGGGAAAAGTACCACAGGGAGACTTTTGAAGACATTGATATCCCGGTGGCCGAGCAATCCGAATGTGGAACTCATGGCAACAGATGGTTTTCTCCTCCCTAACCGGATTCTCGAGGAACGCAATCTCATGAGCAGGAAAGGATTTCCTGAGAGTTATGACCTGAAAAGTCTGATCCATTTCCTCTATGAACTGAAATCCGGCAAGAGGAATATCAGGGTGCCAGTCTATTCACACCTTATCTATGATATAGTTCCGGATGAGTTCCAGACCGTAGATCAACCTGACATTCTCATTCTTGAGGGCCTGAATGTCCTCCAGACAAGACATACGATGGCTCACCCTTCATCACCTGAACTCCTTGTTTCAGACTTCTTTGACTTCTCCATATATGTCGATGCTGTCGAAGATGACATAAAAAAATGGTACATAGACAGGTTTCTTGTTTTCAAGGAAACCGCGTTCAAGAACCCCAAATCATTCTTCAGGAAATATGGAGATCTATCAATTGACGAGGCCGTTGCAACCGCATCCAGGATATGGGACGAGATCAATGGAGTCAACCTTCTGCAAAACATAGGCCCTTCGAAATTTCATGCGCACCTCATTCTCAGAAAGGGCGTTGATCATGCGGTAACGGACGTGTACATGAGGAAACTGTAACTAATCCTGCAACCCGTTTACGTATAGGCGGAGAAAACGTCTTTGATGCGTAATCAAATTTTGGATAAAACTTAAAAGTAATATGGTTTAGATGTGTTATTGCTCATTTTTTCTTCGCAATATTTAAATACATACACAGATTAGCTTCGTTCGTGGGAAAAACGGAGTCAACGGCTACATTACCGTTTATGAGAAAGGCGTTCGCACGGATAACCGTATTGGTTTTCATACTCTATATCATAAATTTTCTGGATAGGGTGAATATCGGTTATGCCATAGCAGGAGGAATGTTCACTACCCTGGGCATACCGGCTTCGTCGGCCGATACAGTCGCAGGACTGGCGTCTGCAATATTCTTTGTGGCTTATTTCATACCGCAGATTTTCTCCAATCTGGGTATAACAAGAGTTGGCGTAAGGAAGATATTTACTGTTACGTTTACGGCCTGGGGCATCATTACAATAGCCACGGGGTTTGTAAGCAACGTTCCTCAGGTTTATGCCCTGAGATTCATTCTGGGTCTGGCTGAAGCTCCATTCTTCGCTGGAGTCGTTCTGTATCTGAGCATGTGGTTCCCGAAGAAGGAGAGGGGAGCCGCGAATGGAATATTCATGGCGGCTATTCCCGTGGCAGGCATAGTGGGCAGCCTGATAGCCGGAGTGATATTCGGTGCATATGGAAAGACGATCGGATGGAGATTCCTGTTCTACTATGAAGGTATACTGGCACTGATCTCTGTAGCATTTATCTGGTTCCTCATGACAGATTTCCCCAAACAGGCGAAGTGGCTGAGTGACGGTGAGAGAAAAGAGCTTATTGATGAACTCGACAGGGAAAACACGGAGAAAAAAGGACAAACCGACTGGAAAAAAGCACTTAAGGACCCTGACGTACTGAAGCTTACACTGGTGTACCTGCTTGGAGTCACAAGTCTTTACGGATATGTAATCTGGCTTCCGAGTGTCCTGAAAGCCTTTGGCAGCCTGACGGCCTCAACAGCAAGTTACCTCAGCGCGATACCATTCATCATTGCATCGATCAGCCTGGTACTTATTTCAAGATATTCTGACAAGAGCGGCAAAAGAAAAATGGTAACGTTCGCGGTATTCACTACAGCCTTTCTGGGCTTGGTGATTAGCGCTCTGACACTCCATGTTTCTGCTGTTGTATCAATGGTATTCTTCGTAATAGCAGCCATTGGGATATTCTCGTTCCTGCCGTCCTTCTGGACTATACCGACAGAGTTTCTGTCCGGAGAGAGTTCAGCATCTTCAATAGGACTGATTAATGCGACCGGAAATCTCGGAGGAATAATAGGGCCGATAATGGTAGGTTTCCTTGCAAGTGCTACGGGATCGTTCCTTTCCGGAGTTTTTGCAATGGCTATATTCTCCCTCGTCGGAGGCCTCGTTACCCTGACCATTAAAAAGAGTAGGTAAATCTACTCAAAATTTTCTTTTTTCTAATATCGCGTTTAACTGATTTTCAGGAGTTCCTCCAAATTTTACCGGATATTAAGCAAAAATAATTAACAGCCTTGTGGATTGAAGATAAGCCATGGATACTGAAAAAGAAGTTGCCAGGTTTTCCTCTTATATGATCGGGGAGCGAAAAAGCCCCCACACAATAAAAGAGTACAAGTTCCTCGTATCTCTCTTCCTGAATTTTATAAACAAAAATTTGGAAACATGCTCAACTGACGACATTGAGAATTTCAAGAATTATCTTGCTTCAGTGAAGAAATATTCCAAATCCAGTCAGTATCTGGCTATAAAGGCGGTAAGGCACCTGTACAAATCTAAATCTATCACGCCCCTCGTGAACCTGACTGTACCAAAACGTCCCCGAAAGATGCCTAATTACCTCAGCGAAAAGGATGCATCCAGGCTGTTAGAAGAAGCCTCAAGAAAGGACCTGAAGACGAGCGTAATAATCTCCATTCTCGCACATACCGGAATTCGCGTCGGGGAGTTATGCAATCTCAAGATCAGTGACGTAGACCTGAGTGAAGGTATACTTTATGTTCATTCCGGCAAGGGAGATCGCGACAGAATTGTGATAATTCCGGGGGAGTGCAAAGACTTACTGTCAGAATATCTGCCACAGAGGTACCGTTCCGGCAATGGCAACGATGCCCTGATCCTGAGCCGAAGAGGATCGAAATTTGATTCGTCGACCATAGAGAGGATTGTGAGGAAACTGGGAAATGAGGCAGGAATCGGGAAGAAGGTGACGCCGCATGTCCTGCGTCACACCTTTGCAACCGCGGTACTGAGGAATGGAGGAGATATAAGGTTCATACAGCAGCTTCTCGGGCACGCAAGCGTTGCTACAACTCAGATATACACTCATGTCGACGACAGCACCCTCAAGCAGATGTATGAGAAACACCGTCCCAGATACTAATTCTTTCTTTCAATGATATAGTGCGCAAGCCATTCAAGGAATTTCTTTATCTCCTTGTCTCCGTTTACCTGGGCCAGATATTCCTTGCTCTTTTCGATCATTCTCTCCATCATTCTCCTGGAGTGATCATATGATCCAGAATCACGGACGATATTCCTCAGTTTCTGGAAATCAGCATCAGATATGTTTCCACTCCGGAGGCTGGTCTGTATAAATTCACGCGTCTTCTCATCTGAATTCTCCATGGCTTTCAGCATTAGAAGGGTTTTTTTCCCCTCATTCACGTCACTCTTGATCGATTTCCCCGTTTCGGCCTCATTTCCAAACAGTCCGAGTATGTCATCATGCAGTTGAAATGCTGTTCCCAGCAGAATACCGTAAAAGCTCAACGGGAGAATGTTCTCCCTTGTGCCGCTGAGAAGTGCACCCATCATCAGCGGTCCTTCTATTGTGTACTTGGCAGTTTTCAGTATGTGCAGCCTCAAAAGGTCTCTCTGTGAAAAGTCCTGATTATTGGCGGAATCTATGTCAATAAGCTGTCCGTAACCGGTCATCTCAATGATTCTGGTAAGTTCAAGATTGGCCCTCATCGTTTCTACAGGACTCAATCCACAGGTCAACAGAGCCTCGTGAGAATAAGAATTTGCGAGATCACCGGCAACAATAGCTATGTTTTCAGATATTCTCCTGGAATCTGGTGCATTTCGGGCAATCGTGTTCCTCACGCTTACGTGCAGGCTCGGCTTCCCTCTTCTCGTCTCGCTCTGATCCATTATGTCATCATGTATGAGGAGATTTGTCTGCGTCAGTTCTATGGATATCGCAGCCCGGTAAACTTTCTCATCCGGTGTGCCGAAAAGATCATGACCCAGAATCACGAGCATCGGCCTTATGCGTTTTCCGCCATTGAGTGTGAATTCCCTTATGTGCTCCATCACACTTCTGCAGACGGGAACCAGTTCCTGTTGAGATTTCTCTTCGAAGTAAATTTCAAGCTCTCTGTCAATACGCGAGCGCATTGACTTCATTAAACTGACCGGATCCTGTGCAATCATTTTCTGTGCCTTGAACTAAATGTTGTGGGAAAATTTAACACTTTTTGAATCATGCCGCAACTGTAATGAAAAGATCCGGTGAGAAGTTGCCTGTGGAGATATCATGCGGCGTGGACGAGGCAGGAAGAGGTCCGGTGATTGGTCCAATGGTGGTTTCGATTGTGTGCGGCGAAACCTCAAAATTCCAGCAGATTGGGGTGAAGGATTCCAAGGCACTGTCAAGAACCTCCAGAGAAAGATTGTACACCGACATAGTGAAACAGAGCACATATTACAGGATTAAGGAAATATCCGCTGCAGAAATCAATTCCCTGATGATTCACAAGAATCTCAACCTGATCGAAGAAGATGCATATTCTGATCTTATCAGATCGGCCCCCGGCGACTGCCGGATATTCGTGGATTCATTTGATGTCTATCCGGAGAGGCTGACAGCAAAGCTCAGCACCCTGACCGGCAGGAACGTATTCTGCGCGCATAAGGCCGACAGCATCTACCCTTCCGTTTCCGCTGCATCTATCCTTTCTAAAGTTACACGGGACAACAGAATAACAGAACTGGAGAAGAAATACGGCCCAATAGGGTCAGGCTATCCGTCTGATCCTTATACGGTGGAGTTCCTGAACAGATGCAGGGAAGAAGGCACGAGAATAGAAGAAATAGCAAGAACTCACTGGAAGACCTACAGGGATATTTTCGGCGACGGCAAAACCTCGAGGCTTTTCTGACGGTTCTTTCATGCAGGTTCCAGAAACAGTGAATTCCGGCTGTTCAGTCTCCGGATAAAACGTTCGTCCGATCCTGTGTTCGCTGAACTCCTCAGTTAAGGTTAATATATCATACCAATCTTTAGGCTTTATGTCCAGCTCATTCAGTCCTTCAGGCAAGTCAGAACAGGCAGACGATTACAACGAAAGAGGAATCTCATATTTCAATCTGAAAAAGTATCCGGAAGCCATAAAGGAATTTACAAAGGCCTTAAAGCTTATTGATAACGAACCGGATTTCCACTTCAATAGAGGTCTTGCATATTATTCCATGAAAATGCTTGAACAGGCAATCAAGGATTATCAGAAGAGCATTGATCTCTACCCTGATCATGCCGATTACTATAACGCCATAGGGGCCGCGTATGAAGATGCCGGAAACGTTGAGAAAGCGTTTGAATCCTTCACGAAGGCAGTGACACTGGAAAACGACATTCCGGACTATTACTACAACCTGGGCAATGTCCTCTGGAAGATGAAGAGATACGACGAGGCCCTGAAGAATTTCGACAGGGCCGTAGAACTGAACACAACGGACCAGATATTCATATACAGAAGGCATGAACTGCTTATGCACCTCGGAAAATATGATGACGCAATCAAAGACCTCGACTCAGCCTTGAGAATAGTCCCTGACAATTATCAGTATCACCTCGCTAAATCAGAGGTCTATGAAAAGCTTGGTAAATTCAGGGAAGCCATGAAATGTCTCGATGATGCTGATAAGTTACTCCCTGACCCTGCATTGCTTGAGGGCAGGAAGAAGGAACTCCAGTCCAGGATTTCGTGAGGAGACCCGCTGAACAGTGGGGGATTATGCTTGGATGAACTCCATGAACTCAGGGCTTACCAGAAGAGCCTTGTTGAGTTCATAAACGCCTCACTCCATGAGTTCCAGAGTGTTGCCATAGAGGCCCCCACAGGTTCCGGGAAAACCATAACCGGTCTTACGGCCGCAATTGAGTTTTCAAAAAAGGAGAACAGGAAGGTCCTGTATCTCACAAGAACAAACTCCCAGCAGGAACAGGTCCTGAGGGAACTCAGGAATCTGTCGGCGACCATGATCATCAGGGCGGTTCCATTGCAGGGACGGCATAATCTGTGTCCTCTTTACAGGGAATTCGACGACGACGGAGAATTCAGTTCTGAATCTTTATCCAGGTTCTGCAACAGCAGGAAGAGGAAGGTCAGGGAAGGCGACAGGGGGGCATGCAGATTCTTCAATGACAGGGTGACGTCACGTGAAAACCTTGAGAGACTTTTCAGGGAAATTCCAAGCGCCGAAGATTCCATGCAGTATGGAATAGACAATGAGGTCTGCCCTTATGAATCCCTGAAATTTGCCGCAGCCAGGGCAGACATAGTGATAGCCCCGTATGCATTTTTCCTTAACTATGACGTTGCTGAAAGGTTTCTGATGAGATGGGGAGTCAGCAGGGAAGATCTCGTCATTGTTATGGATGAGGCTCATAATCTTCCGGATCTGGCAAGAGAGATGTCTTCATATTCCATAACCATGCAGAATATCAACCTGGCGGAAAAAGAAGCCCAGGAGTTCGGAGATGCTGAACTGTCTGAAAGATACAGAGCCACGGATTTCTGCGAGACGCTCCGCAACGGAATCCTGGACCTGACAAAAGATTTTCTTGAGGAGAGGGATGAGACCAGGATAAGATTTGGAGATTTCGTTGAATATTCCTCCATAGGATCGAAGATCAACATGGACAGCTTCTGGACATATTCTTCCCTCTTCACCCTTTTCGGCGAGTTTGTTTCACAGAAGAAGGAAGATGCCGGAAAAGTTCCGAGATCGCACGTTCTCAGTCTGGCACATAAAATCCTGAAGTGGCAGGATTCTGAGGATCAGAGGTATGTGGCTATACTCTCGAAGGAGAATTCAGGAAAAGTGGAGGCTTTCTGCATGGAACCGACCGCGATACTTGATCCCATCAGGCTTTCCAAATCCATCCATATGTCGGGAACACTGGAACCTTTCCAGATATACAAAAATATTACGGGTTTCAAGGAAATGCCTTCCAGAAAGCTCGGAAATATTTTTCCGGAAGAAAACAGAACAGTGCTGTATTTCGACGATATCTCGACAAAATTTGAAGAGTTTAATGATGTTGAGGCGGTGAAACTCAGGGATTTGATAGAAAGCATACTTATGCAGGTGGAAAAGAAGAGCCTTGTGTTTTTCACATCGTATAACCTTATGGAGAGGATATGCAAACTGGGGTTAAGAGTCCCGTACCTTGCCGAAACAAAGGGAACCAGCCAGCAGGACCTTATGTCTCTCCTGTCAAAGTTCAGATCGGGGAAAAAACCACTATTAGCCGTAATGGGTGGTAGAATCTCAGAAGGCATGAACTTTCCCGGGGAGGAACTGCAGCTGGTACTGCTGGTCGGAATACCTTATCCCAGGCCGGATGCCAAGCAGAAATCACTTCAGGCCTACTATGAGGCTGTTTACAGGAATGGCTGGGAATACGCCGTAACCTTTCCTGTTCTCGTGAAGATGAGGCAGGCAATCGGCCGGCTCATTCGAAGTTCATCCGATGTCGGAGCCGCTGTGATACTTGACAGACGGGCTTCATACTTCAAGAGCTATATTCCGGAAATGAAACTCAGCCGCGATCCCGTTGTGGATCTGAAAAAATTCTTCGCCGGAAAAATGCTGTGAAAAACTTTACTGTAAAATTTATTTATAATATAGCTTAATACCTGATTATTGCCTGAAATTGCATTTAAAAACAGATTTGTTGCCAAATTGACCATTATGGTAAACAAAGGCAGTGTGGGCAAGTGGCTGATTGTGGGACTGCTTATAGGGGTAATTGCCGGAGTTGGCAGCCTGGCATTGTTTGAGGCCATCAAGCTGATGACGGAATTCATCCTGACCGGAATTACCGGTTTTTCTCCCCCGGTTACAGGCGTTGACGGCCAGACCGCTTCATACGGTGCAGGCAATGTGAAATGGATTATGATACCTGTATCAACAGTTCTCGGAGGGCTGTTATCCGGATTTATAGTATACAGATTCGCTCCGGAGGCTGAAGGTCACGGCACCGACGCGGCAATCAGTGCCTTCCATTACAACAACGGAAAGATCAGGAGGAGGATTCCTGTTGTAAAGCTGATTGCATCTGCAGTCACCATAGGTTCAGGGGGAAGTGCCGGCAGGGAAGGACCCACGGCACAGATAGCGGCTGGTTTCGGCTCTTTCGTTGCAGACGTGTTCAAAATGTCTGATCACGACCGCAGGATAGCCATGGCTGCAGGCATAGGTGCGGGAATAGGCAGCATATTCATGGCACCTCTCGGGGGCGCTTTACTGAGCACTGAAATTCTCTACAGGCAGGACTTTGAGGTTGAAGCCCTCATACCATCCATCATAGCTTCAATCACCGGTTACGCCATATTCGGTTACGCGTTTTCATATCGCCCCCTCTTCACCATACCCTCCTCGACATTCCTGGGGTTCAGTCATCCGCAGGCTCTTCTAATATACCTTTTGGCAGGAATAGTTGCAGGATTTGGAGGCATATTGTACGTAAAGACATTCTATGGAATTCAGTCCCTTTTCCTGAAACTGGGTTTCATCCCGAAATATTTCCGGCCTGCACTGGGAGGACTGTTGGTGGGGATCATCGCAATAAAATTCCCCCAGGTGCTGGGACTGGGGTATGGATGGATACAACTGATTTTCTTTAACAATCTTGCACTTTTACCTCTCTGGATACTGATTGCACTCTTTTTCCTGAAAATCATTGCAACATCACTCACCATAGGATCCGGGGGTTCAGGCGGAGTATTCGCTCCCGGCATAGTGACCGGGGCCTTCATTGGTGCTGCAATGGGAATCGTGATACACCCGTTTTTCCCTTACATTAATGTTGCCGAATTGACAATCGTGACCATGATAGCATTTTTCGGGGGGATTTCCAAGGCACCAATTTCCGTGCTGATTATGGGAACTGAGATGACCGGCGGCTTTGGCCTGTTTCTTCCGTTGATGCTGGCTTCCACAGTTTCCTACTTCGTTTCGGGAACAAAATATTCTATATACCGGGCACAGGTGAAGAACAGGGAGGCTTCTCCGGCGCACCGGCTAGAGTACGAGAAGCCGGTGATGGACCAGGTATCGGTTTACGATGCAATGCAGACCAACTATCCCGCTGCCAGTCCCGACATGGATGTGCGGGAAGTCCTTGAAATGCTGCGCTCCACAAGGACCAAGCTTATTGTTGTGCAGGCCGATCACAAGCTCAGGGGAACACTTTCAATTGAAACCATAAAGCCTGACATGGACCTGTCGGCGACAAAAGTCTCCGATATAATGGAAAATGATCCGCTGACAATAACGGAGGACGAGAATATTCATGTGGCACTGGATACCCTGGCAAGAAGTCCGTCGGGGAAGCTCGTTGTTGTTTCTTCCATGGACAGAAGCAGTGTCCTGGGAACAATCGGTTTCTCGGAGGTGGCTGAAGCCTATAACAGGGAAATAAGGAAGATCAAGCTCAGACAGCTGGAACAGAGTTGATTTTTCGTATTTTACAACATCGCAAAAGTAGAAATCCCATTATGATAATATCTGTACCGGGACATAAATGGCAATCAACAACTCACAATACGGATTGATAAGGCAGTTCAGTCCGGGAGACCTGGGAAGAGTTATTGAGATTGCTTCGGATTCCCTGACGGAATATTACACCAACGGGCTGATCCTCGACCTGTATGAGGCATGGCCCCAGGCTTTTATGGTGTTCGATTCCGGTTTCCGTGTGGATGGTTTTCTTATAGGATCGAGACACACACAGAGCGAGGCACGAATCCTTATTTTTGCGATAGACCCGAAATTAAGAAATCACGGAATCGGGGCCTTGCTGATGAATGAATTTCTCGGCTTCTGCGGCAGAAGTAATTTTATGAGCATAAGGCTCGAAGTGCGGACGGATAACGACTCGGCAATTAATTTTTATAAAAAATTTGGTTTTGTGGTGACATCGAGGCTGAAAGCTTATTACAGCGATTCCTCCGATGCGTACACAATGTGGCGGATCGTCTAGTAGACTGCGAGTTTGCCTTCAACGAACATGTTGGTCAGGTTGCTTATGTTTGCGAGCCTGTCGTCGGCGATTCTCCTTATGTTGTTCTTAAGTTTCGAAGGATCGACATTTTCTGCATACATCACCTGGATACTTGCAACATGCGGGTCGTCTATTCTCCTTCCAATCTGGGAAACGATCCTCACGTGCACTTCCTCTATATCGCCTCCGTGCTCCTTGATAATGTCCTGCGCTATGAGATTGGAGAGCACATTGTACAGCTTTCCGACATGCGTGACAGGATTCTTTCCCGCAGCGGCTTCCATACTCATCGGTCTGTATGGTGTTATTAAGCCCGTAACTCTGTTTCCCCTTCCAACCGAACCGTCATCTCCGTTTTCCATTGAAAGTCCAGTGACTGTAAGATACTGCCCGGATTCTTTCCCATTCTCGTCATCCGCCGTGTTAATGAATATCCGGACCTCTTTGTCCGTTATCTTCTGTGCGTTCTTGCTGATAAGTTCCCTCAGTTCTTCCTTGATCGCGGAGTACTGTGAAGCATCCCTGACAAATTTATCGACGTAAGCCGCCGCGACTGTGAGGTTAATTTTGTCCTTCTGCCTGAAACCCATAACCTTGATGTCGTACCCGATTGCGGGAAGCCTGGACTTCAGTGAAGGGCCGTTGAGATATCTCTCAGTTTCGTAAACAAGTTTTTCCGTATCGGTGAACGGCGCAAAACCCACACCGAAAGAAGTGTCGTTTGCCCTCAGTTTTGAGGTATCATATATTTCATTCAGGTCCACCGAGCCATGACCTATTCTGCAGTCTACCATGACATCCGCGTCCAGTTCAAGATGGTTGAAATTACTGCCCAGAAATTCACGTGTGGCCTTGATTGCAATTGACTTGTACGGTATTCTGTCGTTTCCCACTTTTGTGGTAGCCCTTCCACTGAGAAGGATATAAGTCGGTTCCAGTACTTTTCCTCCGGCGAATGCCGGGGCAGATTGCCCGCCGACAACTTCCACCTGATCAGTGTTATGGTGGAGTATCTTCCCGTATTCCTTGAGGTAATACTTGCTTAATGCTCTGCTTACCGATTCCGCAATACCGTCTGAAACGCTGTCCGGATGGCCAATACCCTTCCTCTCCACGATCTCGACTTCTCTTTTTATTGTTGGTATCTGAATTATTCCTTCTACCGCGATATTTCTTTCCATTGAATTGCCTCTTTTCGTGTGATTTTAATATTAAAATAAAGGTTTTGTATTTGAATAAAACAAATTACCAGACTGTTGAGCATGATTACTGTGAGTAATGCTGTTATTCATTATCACGGAAACCTGTGAAAGTGAATTAAGGAGGTAGGCATTAAGGATGAATAATGAGGATTCTTGCTAGTGTTGACGACAAGAGCAATCTGGATCATTTTCTCAGGAGTATATCACAGTTTGTCACAGAAATTTTTGCCAGCGGAGGGACGCATAAGTTCCTCACAGATTCCGGAATAAAGAGCACAAACATTTCACAGCTGACCGGATTCGAAACGTTGCTTGATGGAAGGGTCAAGACCCTGCATCCGGCCATCTTTTCCGGAATTCTGTCTGAGCGCGATGAACTGGGAACGGCACAGTTGAAGGAACATGGCTTCCCGGAATTCGACATGGTTATAGTGAACCTTTACCCATTTGAAAAAGCTGCAAAGACTCATGACATCGATGAAATGATCGGAAACATTGATATCGGCGGTTTTTCACTGTTAAGGGCCGCTGCAAAGAATTATGAGCATGTGATAATTCTGTCTGATCCTCAGCAGTACGAGTCTGTGATGAATGAACTGATCCAGAACTCCAGAATATCACTGGAATCAAGGAAACGGCTCGCCCTGAAGGCATTTGCAAGGGCTGCGGACTACGACATCGCAATTTATAACGCACTGACCATGGATCTTCTGGGAACCGTTCCGGCCAGGATGTATCTCAGGGGAATCAGGGGAAAGGAACTGAGGTATGGAGAGAACCCCGATCAGAAGGGTTATGCCTATTCTGACGGGACTTCCCTCGGGATAGCTAATGCAGAACAGTTCCAGGGAAAAGAACTGTCTTACAACAACATTCTTGATGCCGATTCGGCGTTCGAAACCGTTCTGGAATTCCGGGAACCCACCGCCGTGGTTCTGAAACACAACACACCGTGCGGAGTGGCTTCTGCTGAAAACATATCGGCCGCATTGAAAATGGCCATTGACGCGGACTCTGAATCTGCTTACGGTTCAGTTATCTCACTTAACAGGACATTTGACGGGGCCTGCCTTGATGTGCTTGCAAGACTCTTCGTGGAAGTGGTGATTGCACCGGATTATACGCTGGAAGCGATGGAGGGACTTAAAAAGAAAAAGAATCTGCGCGTCCTGAAGGTCTCAATGACGCCTGATGAAAACCTGAGAGTCAGATCCATATCCAACGGGTTCCTTGTCCAGAGCAGGCTGAAGACGCAATTCGGGGATCTGGAACTGAAAACCGTAGAGAGTGCGACTGAACAGCAGCTCGATGACCTGAAATTTGCATGGAAGGTTGTAGCTCACTGCCGCAGCAACGCCATAGTCCTTGCCAGAAACGGCGTCACAGTCGGGATAGGAGCGGGGCAGACCTCAAGAATAGAGGCACTGAGAGTTGCCATCCACAGGGCAGGAGAGAAAGCGAAAGGTTCAGCGCTGGCTTCTGACGCCTTTTTCCCGTTCTACGACAATGTTGAACTTGCGGCATCCGCCGGAGTGTCTTCAGTGATACAGCCCGGCGGATCAATAAGGGATGACGAAGTCATAGCCAAGTCGGAAGAACTCAAGGTGCCTATGTACTTCACAGGGAAGAGGGTCTTTCTTCACTGATTTCTCAGAATATCCTGAATATCAGGAATGCCGCGAGGAATCCTGCCACCGCTCCCGTGTTGATATACGGCAATCCCGGTGCAGGGCGGGATACATTGGTGAAGAACAGTATCAGCATGCCTGCGATTCCACCAATCATGGGGAACAGCATAAACGGTATTATGTCTGCTTTACCGTACATGGCTGAGGACACCACCATTATGCATGGAAAAACTATGTCACCGAATCCAAGCAGCAAAGCACTGTTGTCGTGAGTATCGTTTTCACCGAACCTGATGGAATCCAGTTTGACCCCCTTCCGGGAAGGAAGGACAAACAGCATGGGCAGCTTCTCACTGAAGGCAATGCTGGCAAGCCCTATCATGTGCCTGGTCTTGTAAACCGCAATGTAATCATACAGGGCAAAAGCCGCCAGAAATACCACTGCAGCCCATACTCCTATGACCAGGCCCCATATTGATGCTACGCCGGCTGCCATGAAGAAACCGGCGGTGTCCACAACGTACCATTCATTCTTGAATACAAGCAGGAGCACCATTATGGCAGGGGCGCCAAAACTTATGGCATAGTATTCCGGATAGTTCTGGGCAATAAAAATGCCAAGAATGCTCCAGATATAGAATACGATGTAAGCAATGACCGCGATAAAGACCCATTTGAGAATCCTTGCCAGATTCTTTCTTGCGAGGATTAAGATAAGGCCGGAAAAAACCACTGCCGAGATCAGGTAATATATCACGTATGAGAAACCGCTTGTACCGGACGCTGCACCGATGCCTGGAGACAGCGAATCAAGGCTCAGTGACAGATAAGTCGCGAAAATTGATGAGATAACGAATATCAGTATACCGGCCAGTTCAGGAATCCTGTTTTTCAGGTTTCTTCACCTTCGTCTTCTTTTTTTCCTTGTTGTACTGGCAATCCATTTTCGGGCAGAATTTCCATACTCTCTTGTTCCTGAAGTCCACCAGAACCGGGGCACCGCAATGTGTGCACACATCACCGGTAGTTCTTAACTGTCCCATTTGCGGAGCCGGATAAGTCACCTTGCAGTTCGGGTAGTTTGAGCATCCGAGAAACCTCTTCCCGAATCTCGACTGCCTGAGGATCATATTCCCTCCGTCTTCCGGGCATTTCCCCATTGTGTCTTTGTCGATGTTATGCTGGCATTTGGGGTTAATGCATCTTGTGTCCGGCGACTGTCCTTTTCTGATTATCCTGATGAGGGGAAGACTGCAGATGTCGCATTTTTCATCAAGAATCTGCGGAGTTCCTCTTGACGGGCTGTAAAAATCAATGGTGCAGCTGTCATCGTTGCACTTGAGCTTCGAGAAGTCCCTGTTCCTCAGCAGGACTATGTCACAGTCGTGATACGGGCATTTCCCGACGGGATTCCCCCTCCTCAGTGCTGAAATTATGGTATCCTTTATCAGGGTTTCTTTCTGCTTGAATTCCTTGAGTGCGTCAAGGAGCATGCCTCTCGATATCCCGACCACATCTTCCTTGCTGGTTTCCCTGTTTGCTATCCGATCCATCTCCTTTTCAAGACGGGAGGTCATGTCGGGCTCTGTGATGTTTGATTCCACTGTGAGAAGTGCCTCTATGAGTCCCATACCAAGTTGTGTGGGCCTGACGGGGTTCCCCTCCACGAAGTTCCTCATCTGCAGTTTCTCGATTATGTCGTGCCGGGTACTCTTTGTACCCAGATTCAGCTCCTCCATCTTCTTTATCAGCGACGCCAGGTCGTACCTCCTCGGAGGTTTTGTCTTCTCCTCGTTCAGGAACCACTCCTTGCCTTTCACGGTATCATCCGGCTTGAGATCCGGAATAATCACATCCTCCACCTTCCTGTACGGGTAAAGCTCAAGCCACCCGTGGTCCAGTACCCTTGTTCCCTTAGCTTCGAACTTATGTCCCTCCACATCAATCAGGGTTTCCGAGACTTCTTTCTGCCCGTCCCTGTAAAGCGTCGCCAGAAACCTTCTTACTATCAGTTCATAGATCTTTGCATAATCCCCTTTCAGTGTTCCTTTCCTGGCTGCTGACACGGGATATATCGGGGGGTGATCGGTTGCTTCCGTCCGGCCTCTGGAAGGCCTGATGGTCTCCTGCGCAAGGACTTTCTCAACGTCGGATGAGAATTCAGTCTCCATCAGCTTGGTAAGTATGTTCTTGAAGTAGATGGATTTCTGATAAACCATGTTGTCGGTTCTCGGATAGCTTATGAACCCTCTTGTGTAAAGATTCTCAGCAATATTCATGGCTCGGGAAGGCGTAACGCCTATTCTTGAAGCCTCCCTCAGGAACTCTGTCGTGTTGAAAGGAGGAGGTCTCAGTATCCTCTCGTTCTTCCTGGAAAACTCCAGGACGGTTCCGTTCTTCCCGTTGATTTCGCTGTAAATTTTTTCAGCTTCGTCTTTTTTCCATATCTGTCCGCCCTGGTAGCTGGCAGTGAAATCCCTTCGCTTGTTGAAAAGAATGCTTATGGTCCAGTAGGGTTCCTCCCTGAAGTCGCGGATCTCAATCTCCCTCCTCACAATCAGGGCAAGCGTTGGAGTCTGCACTCTTCCCACGGACAGAAAGTTTCTGCCCAGTCTCTTTGAGGCAAGTGAAAAGAATCTCGTCAGAACTGCTCCCCAGTAAAGGTCTATTTCCTCCCTGGCAGCTGCAGACTGTGCAAGATCATTATCGACCTCCGTCAGGTCCTGAAAAGCCTTCCTGATCTCGTCGGGAGTAAGCGCGCTGAATCTCGCTCTCTTAATGTCGGGGGTGCTCTTGATCTTTTTGAGAACGTTTGTATCAACTATTTCCAGAGCTTCCGCCCCAATCAGTTCCCCTTCCCTGTCGAAATCGGTAGCAACTATTATGGTCTCGGCCCTGCTTGTCAGGGCGACAAGACTGTTGAAGGCGCTCTTATTCGTTACCCGGTGAACGATTCCTGACGAGGTCAGCGCTTCAAGGTTTGTGCTCTTCCATTCCTTCATGCTGTCCGGGAAATCAATTGCCACTATGTGTCCGCTCAGTGGTATCACGACATATGTATCGCCTTCTTCCCCGAATTCAATGTAGTTAAGTCCTTTGGATCTTTTCTGTTTTGACTTCCCTTCGGAAAGAATATATGCAATTCTTCTGGCAGCATCAGCTTTTTCTGTAATTATTACGTTTTTAGCGCCTTCTGTTTTTTGCAATGGATCGTCCTTCCTTTAAGTGCAGCACTTATTAAGAATTTTTTAAGGCGATGCATTCCGGGAAAAATTCCCGGAGAGGATGCTGGATCATTTCATTCCCGGCGAAGCAGAACAATAATTAATTCTGGTTGCGTTCCTGGACTGTTGAGAATAGATTACGGAAAGTATAACCGGATTTCAATCGAACCGTGCCAGAACGTATACCCTCCCTCCGAAGATACGTTTCTCGTGATGGATAATATTGTCCCCGGTCATACTGTCCTGGAAATAGGCTGCGGATCAGGCATAATATCGGTATACTGTGCTACAATGGGCAGTATCGTTACATGCTGTGACGTATCCGAAGCGGCTCTGGCATGCACTGAAAAAAATGCCATCAGGAATCACGTATCACTGGATTTGATAAATTCAAATCTTTTCCAGAGAATCACTGGAAAATTTGACACCATAATCTTTAATCCGCCATATCTTCCGACGGAGGACAGGATAGAAAACTCGGGACAGTGGGACGGAGGACCAGCAGGTTTCGACGTAACCCGACCGTTTCTGAACGACGCTGCCGCTCATCTCGAGGATGGCGGGACAATATATCTGGTACTTTCAAGTCTTACAAATATAGCTGCCCTGATTGAAGAGTCTAAAAATTACAGTTTCAAAGAGATTGCGAGTGATTCGTACTTCTTTGAAACCCTGTTTCTGTTTCAGATTAACAAAAAATAGGTTAGTTGTGGTTGGCTCTACTTCACTTTTTTCGAGCCATGCGATGAGGCCACGTAGGTGACGGTGAAGCTTGATCCGTCACTGCTCAGTGCGCCGGGCTGCGCCAGTATCGAGCTGTATGTTACCATTGTTATGCTTTCCCAGGAGAATGAAGCTATCGGGCCTGTAGTACCGTTTATGGTCGCATAGCCGGTGCCGGTGATACCTGTGAAGTCCTGGCCGAAATAAGCCGTCCCGAAGTCAGCAAGCGTGCTGAGGTGGCCGTTTACGGTCGGTCTCTCCTCTATCCACTCGGCCGAAAGCATCGAGGAACTGTATGTCACCTGGTTGTGGAAACTTTCTCCATTCGTGGTGTCATTGAGATATATATTCCATAGGGCTGAAGTGCCTGGAACAATGAAGATATGGGCCTGCATCACATTTCCGGGCACTACTGTCATGTTGGTTATCGTTGTCTCTGCTGCCGGAAGGAGTTCCCACCATGCGGAATAGGATGCTGATCCTCCGCCATTATAGTCTGATTCCGTACCTGTCTGTATCAGTGAGCTGTCACCGCTGAAGAACCCGCCAATGCCTATCCATTGCGAAGAATAAGTTGCCTTGTTCCCTGAGCCGGTCACATTCTGGACTATCCAGGAACCGGCAACACTTGTCACCACCGGGGAGGGGTTGCTCATGTTTGACGATGCAACATAACCTGCCCAGTTCAGGGACTCGACATTCTGGCTCACTTTTTCATAATTAGCAGTGCCGTTAAGTGTATTCTGGACATGCCAACCCGCCGCGGAAACCATGGACAACTGCAGCAGGGCCACAACCACAATCGATAATACAAGTGCTTTTTTATTCATGAAAAAATAACCATTTCTTCAATAAATAGTTTCCCGCGAACTGTAATTTGATCATGCGATGTGATACAAATTTAAACCGCTCCATACTTAGGGATCAGAATAGATGGTCACGATTCAGGAACGTATAAAGGAGATCGAGGAAGAGCTCAGGAATACTGAGTATAACAAGGCTACCCAGAAGCACATCGGTCTTCTGAAGGCAAAACTTTCAAGGCTTGAGATAGAGGCAGTGTCGCATAAGAAGGGAGGAGGGGAGGGCTTTTCAATTCCCAAGACGGGCGATTCCACTGCCGCGCTTGTCGGTTTCCCGAATGTCGGCAAGAGCAGTCTTCTCAATGATCTGACTTCCCAGAAAAGCGAGATTGGCAACTTTGCTTTTACGACTCTCAGGGTCGTTCCAGGAATCCTTCATTATAAAGGGGCACAGATACAGATTCTTGATTTGCCGGGAATAATAGAGAACGCCAGCGCGGGCTCCGGAAGGGGAAGAGAGGTTCTCAGCATAGTCAGAAACGCCGACCTTGTCCTTGTGCTTACC
>JAMDBW010000050.1:21300-30211 GCA_023487765.1 Thermoplasmatota archaeon
TCGTCAATACCAATTCTGACCGACGTGGATGCAAAAGGTGTGGACAGGATCATTTTTGAACTGCACCGCGCAGGAATAGTTCTCAACAGGAAAAAAAGGAACATAGCGATCAAAAAATCCAACAGCGGCGGAATCAGGATACACAAACCAAGAAAAGTGAGCGTACAGGATGACGAGATAAAGGATGTCCTGAAGGAGTTCAAGATAACAAATGCCGAAGTGTTCATAAGGGAATCAATAACCATGGATGATCTAATAGACCACCTGAAGGGAAACACCATCTACGTCCCGGGAGTGTTTGTCGTAAACAAAATAGATCTCCCTCATGACCCGGAAAACATCGGGAGATTGAGGCACCATGGCCGGGTCATAGAAGTATCCGCGTCGGCCAGAATTGGGATTGACGAACTGAAGGAAGCAATTTACCAGTCCCTTGAACTGATCAGGGTATATCTCAGGGAAAAATCCGGATATGTCGATACAGAGAGGCCATTGCTACTGAAAAAAGGAGCAGTAGTCAGGGATGTGGTAAGGAAGATCAGCAGGGAAATGCTGGAAGCTTTCCGGTATGCAATATTAACCGGTCCGCAGAGAAAACAGAATGAGCTCAGGGTAGGACTTGATTATGAACTGCTTGACGGGGACGTAATGACAATCATAAGCAAAAATTAGGGGATGTTTTTGAAAGTTGCAAGAAAGGTCAGGTTTTATGGAGTTGTTCAGGGAGTTAATTTCAGGAACAAAATGGCAAGACTGGCAAGAACGCTGGGTATTACAGGATGGGTAAGGAATCTTGATGACGGGTCTGTTGAAGCACACCTGGAAGGAGATCAGGAAATCATTCAGTCGATGATACACAGATCCTGCACAGAATTTTTCCCTGCAAAGGTGGAAAAATTCCTGTCTGAAGAGACGGAGGCAGAGAACTCAGGCGACTTCGTGGTAATCAGGTGACGATAAAGTGTTTGTACCCGAGTTCCTTCAGTTTTTCCATAAGCTCCTTCATGTGCACATCATCCCTGACATTTACCGTGAACGTAACTGTCTGAAAACCAACCGGGGTGTCCCTTGAGAGGTTGTCAACTTCCACGTGATATATGTTCCCGCCAGTTAATGATATGACTGATGATATCTTGTGAAGGGTTCCCGGCCGATCCGGGATCTTGAACTCAATCCGCACTAGTTTTGATTCGGTTTCAAGGGCTTTGTAAATGATTTTCGAAAGAAGCAGGAAGTTCATATTGCCGCCTGAGAGTACCACGGCGACTTTCTTGCCTGTTACCTCTATCTTGTGCTCCATAATCGCAGCCAGCCCGGTGGCAGCAGAAGGCTCAACAAGGGTCTTGTTTCTTTCCAGTAATTTATAGAGTGCCATTGCTATGGCTTCATCGCTTACTGTAACTATCTCGTCGACATTCTTCCTGACGATGTCGAACGTCATATCTCCCGGATATTTCACGGCGATTCCGTCAGCTATGCTGTCTCCGCTTGTATGAGCAACTATTTTTCCTTCTTCCACAGATTTTTTCATGGAATCAGAGAGTTCCGATTCCACCCCGATTACCCTGATCCCCGGGTTGGCGTGCTTTGCTGCAATGGATATACCTGAGATCAATCCGCCGCCGCCGACGGGAACAACTATAATATCCACATCTTTCAGATCTTCAAGTATCTCGAGCCCCACAGTGCCCTGTCCTGAAATAATGTAAGGATCGTTGAAAGCTTCAATGAATGCACGCCCTTCACGCTTCCTTATTTCTTCCGCCTCAGTCCTGGCATCAGTATAGTCCGTCCCCTTCAGAACCACTTCGGCGCCGTATCCCTGAACAGCGTTTACCTTGGCAGGGACAGTGTATTCCGGCATCACTATCTTTGCACTCAAATTATTGAAGCGGGCAGCATAGGCGACTCCCTGGGCATGGTTCCCCGAACTTGCAGCAATAATTCCTCTCTTTTTCTCGTCGTCTGTAAGCCTGGAGGTTCTGTACAGCGCGCCACGGATCTTAAAAGATCCTGTTTTCTGGTGATTCTCCATCTTAAAGTAGATTTCACCGCCAAGCATCGCGCTGAAGGTGTTTGAATGCAGCAGTTCTGTTCGGTTGACCTTCCCCTTGAGGTAAGCCTGAGCTTCAAGAAGGTCACTTATGTCAGGTATCCCGTTTTTCACTTTAATTACTCCATTTGGATCTTGATCTCTACTTCTCGCATTCCTGAATTGTAGATTTTCCCGCAATCGTCAAGGAAGTTTTTAATCTTTATCTTCTCGGATTTGACCAGTACGTCGTCGTTCAGTGATTTCAGATTTACTGCAATGTTCTGGATTGCACCTTTTAACGCCGCCATGGAGAATTCCAGGGCACATCCGGCATCGGTAACCGCGTTTTTGTTGCCGTATGCAGCAAGGGATTCAGCGTTCTGCAGGATCTCCCTGGAAACTTCAGCTATCTCCCACGGCACTTTTATGGCAAGTTTCGTGGCCTTTTGAATCGCCATAGCGCGTATTTCCTTCTCACGGTCGGTTGTCCTAGGGAGCTTCCATGCGCTGACGATCCCGTTGAATGCCGTTTCGTCCTCCTCCATAAGTTTCCTCAGTTCACCTGTTATCTCACTGGATCTTGTCAGTATTTTCCGCATGAGTTCCTGGTGTTCCTCGTATCCTTTCTTTCCTATGGTCAGCCCGGCAACCATGGACGAGAGGGAAGCAGCGACTATCGACACTGACGCACTGGCTGCTCCTCCTCCGGGAGCAGGGCTTGGGCTCGCAAGTCTGATCATGAATGAATCAAGTGATTCCATTTTCATCCCCAAATTTTTTTCTCCAGAATCTGATCAACGCTAAATCCGTTCAGTTGAAGGTAAAATCTTGCAGAATCAACCAGTGCCTCCAGAGGAATCAGTCCAACCACTTCGGACTCCCCCACCGATATGCCATATCTCGACGCCTCCAGTTTGACAAGTTCAAAAACCCTGTGTATTGGAGTCTTCCTGAAGTTTGTCAGATTCATTGATATCTGAACCATTTTCTTATCCTCAAGGAAAAACGCAAGAGCCTTTACAAATGTGAACCCGCCGTCCTTTGCCCTTAATGCACTGGCAATCTTCTTCCCGGCTGACATGTCCTGAGTATTGAGATTTACATTGTACGCAACGAGGAAATCCCTTGCACCTATAATTGTGGCCCCTGCCGTGTCTACCTTTGACGGTCCGAAATCAGGCTTCCATTTCGGGTCAGTTATTGATGTCCTGATCTCCTCGTACTGGAAACTCTTGCTCCTGATATTCTCCAGATTTTTTCTTGATTCCAGAAACGACGCGTCCCCGTACATGTAGACCGGTATTTTCAACTCATCCCCGACCCTCCGTCCAAGTTCTCTCGCCAGAATGACACAGTCCTCAATATTCGCGCCTGACAGCGGTATGAATGGCACCACGTCAGATGCGCCGAACCTCGGGTGCTCTCCGGAATGCATGTTTAAATCAATAAGTTCAGATGCCTTCTCAATACCTCTGAATGCAGCCTCCACAGCGTGATCCATGTCGACTGTGAAAGAAACGACGCTTCTGTTGTGATTCTCATCCAGTTCAACATCCAGTATTTTAACAGTTCCTACAGAAGAAATTGCAGAAACTATGTCATTTACCTTTTCCCGATTGCGCCCTTCGCTGAAGTTGGGAACGCACTCGATTGTCTTCATGTTCAGCCATTGTGATGTTAAATATTAAATTTTGAGCAATCCTTTTTTCTTAAGACATCACGGGATGTTCCCGGGAAGACTTTACTCAGAAATGATTAGGTAATTACCAGTTCCTGGACGAATCCGAAACTATTATTGACCGAAAAGCAATTCGTTATTTAAGCAAAAAGTCACAGCAAAAATTAGTAAATCTTAATAAGATCAGATGTGGTAAATCATTACTTATCATATTGTTGATCAACTCGGATAATATATTGCTGAAATTGATCTCAATCCAGCTATCGGGTTGGCGCAATATACTGACTTGAAAAATGGTATATTGCGCGTCGACAGGATGATAACATTACCAGTGTAAGGAGTGGTCCAATGACTAGCGATCAGGAATACAAAATAAAAAAGATAATCAAGAGGGATGGATCTGAAGCAGAATTCGAGAAATCAAAGATCTCCAGAGCCATCTATAAGGCTATGCTCTCGGTCAAGACAGGTTCGATGAAAGAGGCCGAGGAAATAGCAGATAAAGTAGTCAGGGAAGTTGAGAAGGAGACGCTTGAACCGACTGTTGAGCAGATTCAGGATCGTGTTGAAACGGTCCTTATGGCAACCTCCAAAAAGGGGAACAGATACAATGAGGTCGCCAAGGCATACATACTTTACAGGGAGAGACGCAGAACAATCAGGGAAGAGAAGGAAAGACTGGGTGTCAAGGATGACCTGAAGCTTTCTATCAACGCCATTAAAACCCTGGAAGCAAGATATCTCCTGAAGGATGAGGAGGGAAAGATCGTTGAGACACCCACACAGATGTTCAGGCGCGTTGCAACTCACATTGGTGTTGTGGAACTGTTATACGATTACAGAACTTACCAGAAGACAGGGAAACTTCCAAAGAACGGGAAGGTCATGGGAAGCCTGGCCAGAACACACATCGAGGTTCTCGAGAGAGCCTTCAACCATCTCGTCATGGAGAAGGAGCTGAAAGGGACTCTGGAGGAATTCATGGAATTTGCCCAGACAAAGCCCACTTCCGCGCCTGAGACTATAGACCGGTACTATGACATGATGTGCAAACTGGAATTCGTTCCGAATTCACCCACTCTTATGAACGCTGGCGCCAGGCTGGGACAGCTGTCAGCATGTTTCGTACTTCCGGTCGGAGACAGCATTGAAGAAATATTTGACTCGCTGAAGTATCAGGCCATGATACACAAATCCGGCGGGGGAACAGGTTTCTCGTTCTCGAGACTGAGGGAGAGGGACGATCTGGTTGGTTCCACAAAAGGTGTCGCTTCCGGTCCTGTATCATTCATGAAGATATTTGACACCACAACCGATGTCATTAAACAGGGCGGAAAAAGAAGAGGTGCCAACATGGGCATCATGAGGTACGACCACCCGGATATAATGGACTTCATAACAAGCAAGGACTCGGAGAACACCATACTGAGCAATTTCAACATATCTGTTGGAATAACAGATGAGTTTTTTGAGAAGCTTGATGAAGACGACTACATAGAACTGAGGAGTCCCAGAAGCGGAAAGATCATCAAGAGAATCAAAGCCAGAACAATGTGGGAAACCATAGTGAACAAAGCCTGGCAGACTGCTGATCCCGGACTGATATTCCTGGACGAGATTAACAGAAAGAACCCGGTCAGGCATATCTCCGATATTGAGGCTACGAACCCTTGCGGTGAACAGCCACTTATGCCGTATGAACCATGCAACCTCGGTTCCATAAACCTTGGCAAGTTCGTGAAAGACGGCGAAATAGACTGGGTACACCTGAAAGAGATAATACAGCTGTCCACGAGGTTCCTTGACAATGTCATCGATGCCAACAAATTCCCGGTTGACAAAATCGAGAAGATGGCCAGAACTACCAGGAAGATAGGTCTCGGGTACATGGGATTCGCCGATCTGCTGGTTCTTCTCGGGATTCCGTATAACAGCGGAGAAGGTCTCGAAATAGGTGAAAGAGTGATGAGTTTCCTTGACGGCGAAAGCCATGCCGAATCAACAATACTGGCAGAGGAAAAGGGAGTTTTCCCGGGCTGGCACGGTTCAGCCTATGAGATGAGCGGCGTGAAGATGAGGAATTCCACCACAACGACTATTGCTCCCACAGGAACCATATCCATAATAGCAAACTGCTCGTCATCGATTGAACCGCTGTTCGCAATCGCTTTTGTGAGGCATGTTCTCAACGGACAGGAACTGATGGAGGTAAACCCGATTTTTGAACGGATGCTGAAGGACAGGAATCTGTACTCTGAAGAGCTCATGCACGAGGTTGCCCGATCCGGCAACCTCCATGAGATTGATCTTCCAGGGGACATAAAGAGGATATTCGTGACAGCTCACGAAATCGATCCGGAATGGCACGTCCTGATGCAGGCAACCTTCCAGAGGTATTGCGATTCCGGAGTTTCCAAGACAATCAACCTGCCGTCAACAGCTACTCCTGATGACATTGCCAAGGCGTATCTCATGGCTCATGAACTTCACTGCAAGGGCATAACCGTCTACAGGGACAACAGCAAGTCTGTGCAGGTGCTGTATTCCGGAACAAAGTCAAGGCTGAGCGAGAAGAATGAGGCAATGGAACAAAAGAAGCCTGAAGCTGAAAAGCAGGCCATTGAACTCCTGACAACAGTTCCTGATAAATACCTCAAGCTGGATGCGACATTTGATCCAGCCTGCCCTACGGGAAAATGCGACAAGTAGTTCCCTAAATTTTTTCTATAATCATTCCGTTGGCCATTCCGCCACCTTCGCAGATGGCTATCAGGCCATATTTTTTCCCCTTTTCTTCAAGAGTGTTAAGAATTGTTGACATTATCCTTGTTCCTGTGGCTCCGAGAGGGTGTCCTATAGCTATTGCTCCGCCATGCACATTTACTTTGTCCCACGGAATGTCATGCTCGGACTGCCAGGCAAGAACAACGGATGCAAAGGCCTCATTCACTTCAAACAGGTCAATTTCCGAAGCGCTCATTCCAGCCTTCTCCAGCACTTTGCTCGTGACTGGAATAGGGCCGGTCAGCATGGTAACCGGATCCACACCTATTGCGGCCATTGAAACTATCCTGGCTCTCGGTTTAAGACTGAACTCATCTACGGCTTCCCGGGAAGCTATCACGGACACACTCGCCCCGTCCGATATCTGGCTCGAATTACCGGCGGTAATAAGATTCAGTCCCTGAAAGGCGGGCCTGAGGAGTTTCATTTTCTCGAGGTCAGGATTTGGCCGTATGCCCTCGTCCCTGTCCAGTATCGTCAATATTTCAGTTCTGTCTCCGTTAACATCAGCCTCGACCGGCATTATTTCCGCCCTTGATCGTTCCGCGGCTGCTGCCGCTTTAAGGTGGCTTGTGTAGCTGAACTCGTCGAGATCATCCCTGTCAAAGCCGTATCTTTCCGCGATCATTTCCGCGCCTTTGGCCTGATTGAACCATTCCCGGTCAAGGCCATAGCGAACAACGAGACCAAGGGTTATCGGGTTACCCGTGCTATTGATCGTGCTTCCCATGGGAACCCTTGACATGGATTCCACTCCGCCGGCAATAACTAGATCCTGTGTTCCGGACATGACTGCCTGTGCCGCAAAAGTTGCTGCCTGAAGGCTGGAACCGCACTGCCTGTCAATGGTAGTTCCCGGCACATTTTCCGGCAGCCCCGCGGAGAGCCACGCGTTTCTTGCTATGTTGAAGCCCTGATCGCCTGCCTGGCTCACACATCCGATTATTAAATCTTCGACTCTGCCCGGAGGAATCTTTGTTCTGGCCATTTCACCCTTAAGCAGGTTACCGAGCAGATCCACCGGATGAATATCTTTCAGGGAACCGTTTCTCCTCCCAATAGGCGTCCTGATTGCGTCAACAATATAGGCTTCCCTGATTTGCATATTTTTCAAAGAAAAATCCTCCGTATTTAAATAGAAAACATGCCAAGCAATTTAAATTTAACTTATAAAGTTCTTAATCGGCACGGGTTGAGAACTACCATGCGGTCAGATACATAGACCGTTGTCGACTGCTTCACGTTAAATGGAGTCTGCACTTTGGGATTTATTGGCCGTCAACCATTTCGGGACGGAATGCAACAGACCAGTGGACTTGCGGTAATCCCTGTCAGTCATGTTACACGATGGCGTGACCTTCGACCTTCGGACAGGAGCATATTATGCACAACCCGCAGGTGTTATCAACGAATACACCGGACAATCGAAGACTTAACCCGTGCGGGTCCCGAGGCTTTGCCGCCGAAGGTTTCGTAAATAAATATTAATGTGGTCAAACCCCCCCCGCATCTGAGAAAACGAACTTCACTGCAACGTGATTGTGAAAAATTATTATCTGATCCATTAGTACCATTCTCAAATGCCCTCATCAATTCTTCAGGCAGAGATTATGGAAATTGCACTGTCTCTGGCAGTAGTGCTTCTCCTGGTATTTCTCGTGCCGGCAGCTTCCGGATACAGAAAAGCCGTTCTTTCATCAGTCTTCCTTCTTGCCGTGATACTGTCCGTAATTTTCGGGTACCTGGATGTCAACCTGTACCCGGCCAGTAATGCAATAGTTCTCACGTACGGTTTAACAGGCGGAGTCGTCCTGTCAAAGTTGCTCAGGCATAAGTGGGCATATTATGTTATTATACTGTCAGTCTTTGCATTTCTGGATATGTTGTCCTTCCTTTCCGGTGCACAGGGTGGAATGCCGTCCGGATCAGTAGATCTGTATATAAACCTGGTATATTTCCTCCATGGGCTGCATGTCATAATCGGCGGTGGAGATATTGTATTTGTTTCTGCAATAATGAACTATTTCCTTGAAGAACATATGAAGAAAAAAGGGCTGTTTCTTATTTCATTTGTTGCAATGATTTTGCTGCCTCTGGCGATAAGTATCCCTGTCTTAATTCTGTACAGTTACCAGGACGGGTATCCGTTGTTACTCTCAATACTTGCCACCTTCATTCTTTTCAGGGCAATTCAGGGAAAGCCATTGAATCATGTGAGAAAGGATTGAATGCGTTCTTCAATGAAGGAGATTTTGACTTCAAACTTACATGTCCACATCCCCTCCCGAGACAGTAGATCAAAAATTTATAAATTGTCAGACAATTGTGTGACATGGAATCCACACAGTTAATGAAAATTGCCATGCCACACAGAGAAACTGATGCGAAGTCCTGCTTTAACTTTTTCGGATCCC
>JAMDBW010000064.1 GCA_023487765.1 Thermoplasmatota archaeon
ACTAAACTGTATGAGCTGTGTATTTCTGGCATTTAAACCTATCCTCTATCTATCGCGAATGATGCTGTAGCCCATCTCCATATAAATATGTTATCAGGTGCCCTGACGTTTTAATCAAATCGCGCAGAATGCGACGTGCAGGATATCATCCGATACTTAAATTAGCTTCGTTTCGATTTCTGACAGTTGAAGGGATCTCAGTTCAGGAAGAGATATGTGCTCATATACGGTGAGAATTTACAGGGCGCACTTGCCGGACTTGACCGGGAGCTCTTCAGGATTTTCCGGTCCAAGAGAAAATATGTGGAACAGAACTACGCAATCTATCTGACAAATCAGTTCAACAGGGATTCACTGGTTCAGTTTGTAAACACCAGGATTAAGGGAGTATCCACAATAATTACCAGCGGCACAATAAAAAAATGCAAAAATGAAATGTCGGATCACAGGATCAGGACTAAACCTCAGGAAAACGCCATTTCAGCGCCTTTTCAGAACTGAAATTTCCTTTTCCGAAAGCAACAGTTTATCCGATAATCCGGCCAGATTAGCTTTGGATTTTAAGAAATCCGAAAAAAACCACAACATTGACGATGTCCTTAATTTACCGCTGTGGGTGAATCTTGAAAGTTTCGAGACGGCAGATTTTCTCGATTCTCTGGCATCGCGCAGGCGCGACATCTTCATTATGTAGGAAGGAAATTCATATTTCACGTATTTCTGATTCGGGTGCTCAATACGATTGAATATTCCTGCAGCAAGTTCCTCCGCATAGCCCTTGAAAGCGTAATGCTGTTTCTTCAGTACCCGGCCGATAAATGAGTCGGAGAGGGAAAGAAGATCATAAGCTTCTGAGAGATCATTTAAATCTGGAGCTTCGCTGTGAAGATTTTCGTCAATCCACATCAGATAGTCCTCAGTGGTGAAATCTTTTTCATACAGCTGGAATAGAGTCTTCTCATAGTTGCGATCCTTGAAAGTAGTGTGAACAACATCATAAATGGAACTCTGTATATCTCTCACGGAGGCCTCGCCGGACGGACCCGGATCATCGGTGTAACTCAGGACGCTCATGGTATCATTTATCGTGCTTCTTATGTCGTCAGAATTCTTGTCCACCAGCCTTTCAATAGCATCAGTATTAAAACGCATATTTTCCTTCGAGGCAATTTCCCTTATTCTCTCAATAATCCTAGACCTGAACAGCTTATATTCATTGTCACCTTTTCTCCTGTACTGCCTGTATTCAATTACCAGGGAATTGTTGATGATTTCTCTGGCACTGTTCTTCCTCCTGAAGGCGTAATAATCGTTCATTGTCAGGATTATCGGGTTCATTGTCCTTGATACGACCCTGGAGAGCTCGGTCAATCCGCCGGAATCTCCTCCGGTCTCCCTGCTTCTTCCTTCGAATATGTTATCTGCCTCGTCTATGAGTATTATCTTGTTGAATCCGCTCTGACTCGAGTCGATCTGGCTAAGATCGCCGTACAGCGATGCCATGAGTGCGATCCTTTTCATGGCGTCAGCATTTCTCTGGTCGGAAGCATTCATTTCCACAATTGGGACATTCATCTCCTTCGCCAGCACGCTGGCAGTGGTAGTTTTTCCAGTTCCCGGAGGACCGTACAGAATCAGCGCTTTCTTCACCGGTGTCCCCTCCTTCCAGAGCTTGATCCAGTTTCTTATGTCGCTGATGATTCGCGGGCTCACGATGAGCTCCGAACTGTTCTGCGGCCGGTATTTTTCAATGAAATTCATCAGAAAAGCCTCAAGCCGGACGGTGAATCCCTGTCAGTTGTGGCAACAGACAGAAAATCTCCATCCTCAGCGGTAAGAACCATGCCCTGGCTTTCCAGACCCATCAGTCTGGCCTTCTTCAGGTTTGCAACAACAATCAGCGTCTTTCCAATCAGTTCCTCAGGTTGATAAAAGTAGGAGATGCCTGACACTATCCGCCTCTCTTCCGATCCCATCTTAACAACGATTTTCAGGAGATTTCTTGATTTTTCAACCCTCTCACAGTGGATTACCTTTGCAGTCCTGAGATCTATTTTCCTGAACTCATTTACTGTTATTTCTTCGGCCAACTCCGGTTCCTCTCACGATTTCATAAAGTCTTTTCCAAGGGTCTCTCTCGCAATTATCAGTTTCATTATCTCTCTGGATCCTTCCGCAAGCTGGAATGACCGGACTCCTCTCAAAGCCAGTTCCTGCGGGTTATTCTTGGTATATCCGTAGGCTCCGTGCCACTGAAGTGCGTCGTTTATTGCGTCAAAAGCCCAGGTTGTGGAGAGCAGTTTTGCTATGGCGATCTCTTTTGAAACCTCAAATCTGCTGAACTTGCCGTTCCTCTGTTCCTCGTCATACATCCACAACGCTTTGTAACCAAGAGTAGTCGCTGCCTCCATCTTCGCAACGTCTTCGGCAAGCTGGAACTGCAGTCCCTGATATTTACCTATGGGCTGTCCGAAGGCCTTCCTGCTCTTCATGTATTCTACTCCGTTATTTATGCAGGTCATCGCGGTTGCGGCAGATATGACAGCGATGAGGGCTCTCGCAAACTCAAAACCCTCATGAATGAGCTTGAATCCTCCATTCAATTCTCCAATGATGTATTTTTCGGAAAGCGGATAGTCGTTGAATCTGAGTGATCCCCATGAAGAACCCTCTCTCCCCATCTCTTCAAGTGGTGTTATCTCAATTTTATCCGGGTCATAGGGGACGTAGAATAGCGTGACACCGGCCGTGCCCTTCTTCGGGTCGGTTTTCGCAACTGTCACGTAACCGCCGCCGTTCTCTTTTATGTCTCTCACAAGACTTATGAATGATTTTTCTCCATTCAGTATGAATTTATCTCCACGCCTGACTGCCGTGGTTGTCATGGACCCTATATCCGATCCGAAGTTCGGTTCGGTGGAAGCAATTCCGGTAAGAATCTCTCCCCTGGCTATTTTTGGAAGTATCTCAGTTTTCAATTCCTGTTTTGCGTATTTGCTGATCAGGTATGACCATGCATTATGGACAAGGAACATTACCGGCAGTGAGACCGTAGGATCAGCCCTTGAAATCTCCTCGACCGCTATGCCTGTTGTCACGGCATCGGCACCCATGCCACCAAATTCTTCCGGCACAGTCATACCGAACAGGTTCAGTTTCCTCATACCGCTGATTATGGAATCAGGGATCCTCTTTTTCTGCAGCATTTCAGAAATTTTCGGTGCTATTTCCTTCTCGGCAAACTGCCTTACAGTACTTCTCAGAAGTTCCTGCTCCTCGGTGAAGTTAAAATCTACCATCGATACCAATTACCAATGTTATTGTGATATAATTTAATTGCCGAAGTAAATAGACAGGGAATAAAAATTCAGATTGCCTGATTACCTATGTTCCCAAAATCTATCTTCGATTTCGACGAATCTTTTGCAAGCAGCGTAACCCTGCTGTCTCTTCGTTCTGCTGTCATCTCATAACCAAGGTTCTTTCCCAGATCCTTTGTGAATTCAAGAATGAGATCATGCGATGGCATGTTGTCTATGCCCAGCCTGTTTATCGACTGTCCGACGTGAACATATCCCTTTGATTCGATAAAATCAGGCCGGGCAATGCTGTCCATTCTGGAATATTCCTCGATGTAAGGCATGTTCATGTCTTTGACAAGAGTATGTCTGATCACTTTTCTTGTATCGAGTGACGGCATCAGCTCAAGTGTCCTGTTGAAATTCTCCCAGGCATTTCCTATGGAGGGGTTCAGTAACTCGTGGAATATTTTTTTCGTGGGTCCGGCAGTAGTCACGTATAACTGGGTGGGAAGAGGATCAAGCCTTTCCAGCACCATTGGAAGGGTTCCGTTTGTTACGAGAAAAGTTGATATTCCTCGCCGGCTGGCGAGTTCTATAAATTCTCCAAGTCTGCTGTAAAGCGTTGGCTCGCCGGTCAGCGAGATTGCAATGTGCTTCGGATTCTCTGCCTCCTCCCATCTCTCTTCTGAAACCTTCGGGTTCCCCTTGAACCCTGAAATCAGTTTCTTGTGAGCTTTTATGGATTCTTCCAGAATAAATTCCGGGTCATCCTCATCAGAAATATGCATGCTGTCAAAGCCCTGAAATCTCCAGCAGAAAGAACAGTTTTCCGTGCATGAGGACAGTGCCGGCGTCATCTGCACGCACTGATGTGATTTGATACCGTAGAAATCACCCTTATAACAGCCCCTGCCGCCGGTCAGTTCACTCTTGGTCCAGTGGCATACCTTGACGGCTGAATGATTGCCTACAAGGCCATAGTGCTGTTTCTTGTATATCTCCGCGTAGGTGTTTTCCACACCGCAAGAGAATTTTAAGTTATATAACTTTATTGAATTTTCCGGCGAGAAATTCAGTCGGGAAGTGAGGTTTTAACCTGAGTATCAGTGAATTAGTAGGAGACAATCAGCTTCCTGTATTACTTTGTTACGGACCCCCACTGTCGTACGGTATTTCCATTCCGGATCATCGAAACCTCGTATATTCCCTTCAGGATACCATGGTCTTATCGACGATCTCCGGCCTGTTCATTGATTTGAGCTTGAGTTTCGCAACCATTTTGTGATTTGAAAGAGTAAATCAGCCCCTTTCCTTTCAAATGTGTAGCATGCACAGTGGTGCATGTTTCATTATAATGCAATACACATGTGTGTTCCTCAGGTTTGCAAAGAAGAAGCATAAGCACGGGATCGAAGAGTACGCGCAGATAGCTGAAAAACACAGGGGAAGACGGAAAACAGAAAACAAAGGTCATCAGACGTCTTGTCCCTGTCAGAAATGAGGCTGAAAGGGAAAGATACAGATCCATTCCAGCATGAACTCAGGAAGGTGAAACTGTCTGGAACAGGAATGGAGAAGCTGATCTTTGATCCGCCCCTGGATTTCGGCATAATATACGCAGCCAGGAAGATCATGGAGGATACGGGCATCATGCATTCATTATCCATACTAGTGCCCTGTAACTGAATTGGATACTATCGTTATATTCCTTCCCCATTCATTCATATGCGTATTGCAGCACCGCTGAAGCTGACGGATGAAGACCGCAGACAGCTTGAACCATGGTCCAGGGGCCGTTCCACCCCGCAACGTCTTGTGCTCCGTTCCCGGATAGTTCTCAAGGCAGCCGGCGGGCTGGAAAACAGGCAGATCGCTGAGGAACTCGGTATCCGTCCGAACACCGTCGGATTGTGGCGCAACAGGTTTGCACTCCGGGGCCTGAAAGGCATAGCGAAGGATGCGCACAGGGCAGGACGCAAACCGTCCCTGGATCAGTCAGTTGTCAGTACAATACTGGACAGAACCCTCCATGAGAAACCTGAAGGGGAAACCCACTGGTCCACAAGGAACATGGCCAGGGCTGCAGGTGTCAGCCACATGACGGTGCAGCGTGTCTGGAAGTCACACGGACTGCAGCCCCACAGATACCGATCCTTCAAGTTCAGCAGGGACGTGAAATTCGAGGAGAAGCTGCTGGACGTCATCGGTCTCTACCGGAACCCGCCGGTGAAGGCAGTAGTGTTCTCAATCGACGAGAAGCCGCAGATACAGGCCCTTGAGAGAACGCAAAGGATATTGCCGCTCCGAAGCGACATGCCACAGGGCATATCCAACGATTACAAGCGCAATGGAACCATAGATCTGTTCGCTGCACTCAACATACTTGACGGAACTGCCATAACACAGTTCCATCGGAGGCACACACATAAGGAGTTCATCTGCTTCCTGAAGATAATTGATTCGCAAGTCGATGCAGGACTGGATATCCATGTGGTGCTGGACAACCTGTCTGCACACAAAACGCCTGAAGTACCACCCATGGTTTCATTTCCATTTCACGCCCGCCAGTTCGTCATGGGTCAACATGGTTGAGGGCTGGCTGTCACATCTCACTGAGAAAAGCATTCGCCGTGGCAGCTTCAGGAACGTACCCGAACTCAGGAATGCGATAAACGGATACGTGAAGGCATGCAACGGTACAGCCAGACCATGGATATGGACAAAGGATGCGAAGAAGATACTCGACAAGATAGCGCAGATAAAGAAACTCGTGGAGCCTGTAACATAATATCACATCCGTTAGTTACAGGGCACTATGAAATGATGATTGATACGGTTAAAACAAATTTCATTGCTTTCTCAAAGAGTAAATCATTCTGCAAAAGTTGGATTGAGACCTTTGTTAACTGATAGTCCAATTAGTAATGACAAATACTATACATCGACATACATATAGAAAAATAACACTCTCCACCATATTAATATTTACATACTCGTGGCTATTTCGAGAATCCGGAAAGAAGCGAATTATTGTGTCAGGTAGAGGGAATTCAGATAGTTTTACCGTAGAAATTTACTGGAAGTTCCGTTGTATAACGACATTTTCCTGCTGCATTTTCTGCAGAGGAATTCCCTTGTTCCGGAACCGTTCGTTCCGTCCATGACCAGCGGGGAATAGCAGAACCGGCAGCTGAAATTCCCATATTTCTCCATGATCATGGAGGCAATGACGTCGTAGCCAGGCATCTGGTCCATGCGGAAGATGTATTCTGATCTGGCTCGCATCTCCTCATCAGGTATGCTGAGGTTCCATTGTATTCAGGGAGACCTGCCGATGTCGAGATGCCTTTTCGGAGTACTGTAATCTATCAGGTAATCCATCAATCGCCCTTTTCTTTCTCTTCGTTCTCAGGTTCAAGCCTTACCGCTCTCACCCTCTTCCCGATCCAGTGTTTTGGAACCAGCACTTTTGCAGACGTGGCGTGTTGTGTTGCCGTCTTCTCTATGACCTCGTATCCCTCCATCCTGATCTCCATCGGTTTCTCCGCAACCTTCTTTTTCATATTGTAATAATATTGCACTCTATATTATTAAGTTTTGCATCAGGAGACCCGTCAAAATATTGGACCCGCTCAAAATCGTGTATATAAGGAATCACTCGGTATCCAAGAATCTCTCGACACAGCAGGATACTGCTGCTGTGTTGAATAAATACTTAAGCAACATGTAGCCCGAGTTGCTTCATTTCCTCCTCTTCCGGAATTACTTTCCATTTCATGTAATCGGCCCTGTGCT
>JAMDBW010000086.1 GCA_023487765.1 Thermoplasmatota archaeon
AAGCGGACCCAGGATCAAGGCATCCGATTTCTCTATTGCAGCGAGAGTTGCAGCAGTGAGCGGATCGTTGTATGCGTTCACGGATTCCCATCCCACTTTTACCTCCTGCAGATCAAATCTGCTCTCAAAACCTTCTTTTTCCAATGCATGTCTGAGAACCTGAATTGATGAACCCACTACTTCAGGTCCAATGCCATCTCCCTTTGCGTACGTAAGCTTGTATATTTCATTCATTTGAATTCACCAGATTTTGTCTTCCTGTTAAATCCTCACAGAGGATTGCTGTCTATTTGGCCATTTTTCCTGAGAACCTCTATGATTCCTCCTGCCTCAATGATATCCATCAGAAAGCCGGGCAGTGGTTTGAACTCTGTTGCTTTTCCCGAGGTTTCGTTTACCAGTTTTCCCGTATCCATGCTGACGGTTACGGTGTCTCCCTCCCTCACTATTCCGGACACGCCCGGGCAGGAAACTACGGGAAGACCGACATTAACCGAATTCCTCAGAAAGAGTCCGTTCACAGATTCTGCGACCACGACACTGATTCCAAGTCCTTTCAGGTTTGAAGCTGCAGGCCTCGAAGAACCAACGCCGAAGTTCTTTCCGGCAACGAGGATGTCACCGGAATTTACCTGCCCGGCCCATCCCGGCCTGTTGGCCCACATTGTATGGCGGGGCCTCTCCTCCTCTGGAAGAGTGTAGCAGGCGTGGGGATACATTAGATCCGTGTTGATATTGTCGCCGAATGTCCATGCTTTCCCCTGCAGAACCTTATTCACCTGAATTCACCCCCAGTATATCTCCGGGATCAGTAATGTACCCGTTCACAGCAGACGCTGCGACGGTTGCAGACGATGCCATATAAATCCTGGCATCCCTTGAACCCATTCTTCCCTTGAAATTTCTTGTTGTAGAGGTTATGGCTACATCTCCCTCCCCCAGAAGCCCCATATGTCCTCCCATGCACGCGCCACAGGTCGGATTCGTCACAACTCCTCCGGCCTCAGCGATAATTCTCAGGTAACCGAGCTCATCAGCCTTGAGATAAATTGACTGTGTGGCCGGTGTCACAATGAGCCTGACGTCTTTCGCCACCTTCCTTCCCTTCAGGATTCTCGCAGCGGAAGCAAGATCATCAAGTCTTCCATTTGCACATGATCCTATTGTCGCCTGATCTATGCGTGATCCATGAATATCTGCAGCAGGTCTTGTATTCCCGGCAACGTGATCCGGCATGGCCACCATCGGGCGAATTTCCGACATGTCAAATTCACTGGTTAAAGTGTAGGTTTCATCTTTATCCGCAGTTACCGGCCTGTAAGGCGCTTCCGCTCTCCCGTCCAGGTATGATTCCAGAACACTGTCATGGGGAAAAACTGCGAAATCTGCGCTGAGTTCAGCGCACATTGTTGTAATGACCGCCCTCTGATCTACAGAAAGTGATGCGATTCCTGTGCCGCCGAACTCAATGTTGGTGTTGGGAATGTCTCCCATGTCACCCGCCATCCTGAGGAAGATGTCCTTGGCCTCTGCAGCACCTGTCAATTTACCTGTCAGGTTTACCTTGATAGTTTCACCCACAATGTACCAGGTCTTTCCAGTGCAAATCACCTGCATGAGTTCAGGTGTTCCCAGGCCTCTGCTCAGCATGTTGTACGCTCCCGCTGCAATTGAATGTGAGTCTGTGTTTGCCACAATTCTTCCAGGAAGAAACCATCCTCTTTCAGCTGCAAAAGTGTGTGAAATACCGCCTCTGCCGTAATCGAAAAAATTACCTATATCCCATCTCTTCGCAAGCTTTCTCAGTTTTGAAACACCGGAAGCGACCTCCACGTTTGGGGCCGGTACAAAGTGATCGAATATCATGGCAATCTTATCCCTGTCAAAGGGTTTTTTTGGAGGATTGTTCAGGAGTTCCGGATGGAGACCGGCAATGTCCAGCATTATTACTTTATCCACTTTCACATTTACTATGTCTCCGGGTTCAACGCGCTGTACCGGATTTTCAGAATGATCCTGAAATATTTTTTCCACTATGTTCAAGAGTAATACCTTCCATGGTACGCAGTACCATTCATTTCTCAGGGCTGATTCCATCAAGGATAAAAGTTGTTTCGCATTTTTAGGAAAAACTATTCGAATTTCGTATTATGGCTATTTCTCCGCGTCTATGAGGTATAGTCCGTCACTTTACGGACATATCTTAAATAAGCTTATGAAAATTTACGATATTTACACCAATAATGCTAAGTTGTGTCTATGACATACGTGTTCCTGATATTCCGATGAAAATTTCTGTGTTGGGTGGCGGGACTATAGGATCTGCTATCGCTGAAGCACTCCATAAAAACGGGCACAATGTGACAGTTACAAGGAGGTCTGTAGAAAAGATCAGTGGCCTGGCTAAGATGGGAATTCAGGTTACCTCAAGAAACGATAAAGCGGCAGAGGATTCCGAGATCATAATAATTGCAATGAAACCTTATGATGCACTTGCTGTTCTCAAGGAGCTTTCCGGGGCCACAAAAGGAAAACTTGTTATTTCCATGGCCGCAGCAGTTAAGGAAAAGCAGATCAGGTCTCTGATCCCGGAAGCAACAGTCGTGAGAGCGATGACCAATGTCGCAGCGAGGGTTGGAGGCGGTTTTACAGTTTATTGCTCAAAGAGCCTGACTGAGGAAAACGAAAAAAATGTGGTGGAACTTCTCAAATGCTTCGGGGAGACCGAGAAGGTGGAAGAAAAGTATATGGATGCCCTGACTGCGCTTGGTGGAAGTGGACCTGCCTACATTTTTACCATAATTGAGGCGATGGTTTACGGAGGCCTTAAGGTGGGTCTTCCAAGGGACCTTGCACTCAGGGACTCTTATCAGACCATCATGGGCGCTGCTAAACTGGTTGCGGAAAGCGGAGATCATCCATCACAACTCAAGGACCTGGTTACGACACCGGGAGGGGTCACAATAGATGCACTGTACGAACTGGAAGATTCCGGTATTAGAACTGCTTTCATGAGAGCCATTGAGGCAGCCACTGACAAAGCAAGAATGATTTCCGACGCGTTAGAGAATTTCGACGGGCAGCAGAAATGAATTAATCTGCAACTCCGGACTTTTGCGGATTCTGTAACATTTCGCTGTTTCCCCGGTCAGTTAAGCGGAGAATGTGGTATACACCGGGATTTCCGCTATTGCGTTATCCCTTCAATTAACTCCATGAAGACCGGAATCCCTCAGTAATCGTTAATTGTCATCAAAACTTAAGTAGTCTGAACGCGTTTACAATTTAGTCCAATGTTAATTCATGAAATTAACGGCATACTGAACAACTCATGCGAAATCTCGTTTTCAACGGAATCGGAGGTCTCAAAATTCTCCAGAGAACACGATATCAGACTTCAGACGAATCTCTTCCTTGAAAATGGAGATAAAGTCAGAGTAATGCATTTTCTTCCCAAAATAGAAAAAGAAACCAAAGAGATTCAATTTCTTTTAACCAGATTTGGCGCCAAAACCGTAGAAGGGATAAAATGTCTTCCTGTTACATACCATAATTCAATTTTTGCCAGGCTTCTCTTTTCACTCCACGAACTGCCGTCTGTGGCTATGGATCATGTATTCCTCGATTCCGGTAGATATCACGTAATTTTCAGATTCCATGATACGGATCAGAGAAAAGTGGCAAATGCCCTCCTGGACGCATCTTTGTATCTCAACGAATTCAGGATTGACGAACTGGAACAGGGTGTACCGCCTCTTGAGACGTTCAAGAAACTCAGCCAGTTTGAGCCGCTTTATTATGCTGAAATGAGTACCATCCCACCTGATGCAGAGATAATAGGCATGAAAGACACGTACAGAACCAACAGCTGGATCAGACAGATAAAAATTGAGACCCATGACGTAAATATCATGGGCGTTTACAAATTTACAGGTGCCGTAAAGGGGACAGAGGGACTAACCCAAATTTCAGAAAAGGACAAACTTTACTCGGCTCAGGTGCGCAACCGGTTTCTTCTTAACCTCATTTCAAAGTCTTACGAAATACCTGTGACCGTATACAAAAGAATTCAATCGTTCGACGGAAAGGAGATGAAATTCGGGGTGATGGTCCCTGAAGTTTGCCTCAGCTCATTCTTAAAGATGTGGGCGAACACGAGGGAAACGATGCCGGGATGGGAACAGTCCGTATCGTATGTCAAAAAACTGAACTACATGTGAAACAACAGCTGAAACTACTCTCAGATCCAGTTCATAATCCCGGTGTCATTGGCAACCCTGATCTGAATATTTATGCAAAGTGGACATTATGTCTTGCTTTTACTCCTATTTTAAGTAAAATGAATATTTTTTCCAGTCAATGTTCATAACATATGCACCAATGAGTCAAAAATGCTGTTAATTCTGGTCCTGATAATAATCGGAATGAGTGTTGGAGCTCTTACCGGAATCACGGGCGCAAGTGGTGTTGTCGTGGTGGTGCCGATACTCACCATCCTGGGACTCAGCTTTCAGGAGGCCGTAGGTTCAAGTCTCCTGGTGGATGTAATCACGACTGCCATAGTCATTTACACATACATGAAAAAGAAAAGCGCATCCGTGACCATTGCTCTTATGATGGGACTGGGCGCAGTTCTGGGTGCACAAATAGGGGCGAGGATAGCAGTATCCGTTGACCAGCTACCGCTGGAAATACTCTTCATAGCTCTTGCCGTAATAATGGGGTATCATGCCTTCAGAAGATCCTATGGAAAGGGAGGAGAGGTCCGGAGGAGTTTTGAGCTTAAGGGAAATCCTGCACTGATCATTGTCTTCCTGCTGAGCATTCCCGTCGGAGTCCTTACAGGGACTCTTGGAACAAGCGGAGGAATAATGTTTCTGGGCATCATTATGCTGATTTTTCCCATGAGTGCCCAGAAGATGATCGGCACCGCCACGCTTGCGATGATGCTCTCTGCAATCAGTGGAGTTATAGGTTATGCCTATTTCGGAAGAATAGATGTCCTGTATGCCGTTATAATTGGAGCTGTTTCATTTGTATCGGGCTACTTTTTTTCAATACTTGCTCACAGCATTGACGAAAGGATGATTTACAGGGTGCTCGGCTCTGTCTTTGAAATAGTGGCATTTATAGAACTTTTAAAGATAACGGCCCTGATGCCAGTTGTCTGATTCCGACTATTTCCATTCGACAACGAACGCACATCAAGTCCTCAAGTAGCTGTCCTGTCCCGCCTGCCAGTCTTTCCTTGGGGGGCTGAAGCTGTCCACTACTTCAGATTCCTCCAGGGCGAGAACAAAATGCGGAACCTCGGGAGGTATGACCAGACTCTCATCCCTGTTCAAAACGAATGCCCGATCATTGATTCTTACTTCTATCGAACCCCTCATTACCCAGCTAATCTGTTCATTCTCGTGCTTATGTTCGGGAACCGAAGATCCCTTGTCCAGATATACCCTGGCAATGGTCATGTTCTCTGTGTGAAGCACTTTGCGGGCTTTGTCTTTTCCCATGCCCTCTTTTTCAACATCCTGCCAGCAAATCTTTCTTACATTCATTACGGCCGTATAAGAGATCGAGACCCTATAAATAATTACATTCCTGATTGTTCCGCTTCGACCCGGAATTCAACATCACCCTACTTGAAAAAACATCCTGAAAGAAACTTAAATTCCAGGAAGAACTTTCCGTGAAAATGACAGTATTAGACGTATTAATCCTCTGGATTCATATTTTTGCCGCAATAATCTTCGTTGGTGGGTCGTTTTTCATGTGGATTGTCGTCTGGCCCGTATCATACACACTGACAGATAATGAGAAGGAACGAACCAGGATTGTCGGAAAAATTGCCAGGAGATTCGCCTATTTTACACACTCATCCATCCTGATTCTGATTATAACCGGCATATACAACGCCACATGGTATCTGCACGGAAACTTAACTGCACTCACGGGAACCCCTGGAGGCAGGATTCTGCTTGCGAAGTCTATCCTGGTAATAATCGCAATAGCCATCATTTACTCCAACAATATGTACCACGGAAAACTCATAACAAGACTTGCTCTGGAAGGCGAACTTGAGAAAGTCAGGAAGGTAAGGAAAAGAACACATCTGCTGTCCTTTATTTCCCTTGGTCTTCTGCTTGCAATTACCGGACTGGCTACGGCTTTACAATTCTACTGATTCAGTCTGGCAGTAACCTGGTGAACGAACCCCCGGTCAAACCGGTAACGAGATTCATCATAAATACAACATCTGGTAGGAACCACACCACCGTGACGGATGAGGGCTTCCTGTTTAAAAATTACTACAAAAACAAAAAAGGGGAATTACCTGGCCGAAGCCGCGATTCTTTCCATTTCCTCTTTCTTGCTCACAGCAAATGAGGATGCATCGTTTCTTGCGGCGTTCATTATCTCATCCGCAAGACAGTTCCCGATTGGTTTTTTGCTCTTGTACGAAGCGTTCGTCGCTCCGATCGCTATGTTCCTGAGGGCGACGTCTACCCTTCTTGATGGCGAAACATCTACCGCTTTAGGTACGGCTATTCCACCATATTTCAATCTGGTGACTTCCTCTCTCGGAGCAGCATTTTCAATTGCGTTAACGAGTATCTGTACAGGGTTCTGTTTAGTCTTCGCCGTTACCAGCTCGAAAGCTTCCCTGAGGACTCTGTACGCACTATATTTCTTGCCGGTCCATTTCTCTGTTCTCATCAGCTTATTCAGAAGTCTCTCCACAGTGTTCACGTTTCTCTTTCCAGCCGAGTAACTGGAAAATCTTCCTCCGCTGTGAAGGTTTACATTGCTTGTCAGATTTATGTACTTTGACAACCCTTCGTCGTGTACCTGAACTTCGTTTACTGCGTATTCTCCCAGTATCTTCAGATCGACCATTATCTCACCGTCTTCTCCTTTCTTCCCTTGACGAGCTCAAGCAGTGAAATTCCGTTAACCTTGGAGACTTTGTACCTGACTCCGGGGATATCTCCCTTACTTCTTCCCTGTCTTCCCCTTATACCTTCAACTTATC
>JAMDBW010000005.1 GCA_023487765.1 Thermoplasmatota archaeon
TCCCCAGCCTACCATTGCAGCGAGGAAGGCCCCATTACTGTAAAATGGGTATCTGACGAGGGCCCCAGCCTCGGATTTGACCATTCCAAGCTCCGCAAATATAAGTGCGATCACAAGGAAAAAAAGACCGCCGATTATCCATGATATAATGGATGCGGGCCCTGCAGCTTTCGCTGCGTACATTGCACCTAACAGCCAACCGGACCCGATAACGCCACCGAGACCAATCATCACAAGTTGCCAGAATCCGATTGCTCTTTTGAGTTGCGTGCCGGCCTTTACAATATCTTTTGCACTTTCCGTCTCGTAATTCATTGTCAACTGAACATTTTACGTATATTTAAACGTTTTTAGAAATAAATGCCAAAAAAAATACAATAAAACACGTTTTCAGAGAAATTAGTCGAAATGTGTCTCAAACACATCCACAAAATAGACATTTTGAGTTTAAGAGCGATGATTATCTGTGATTTTCCCACAATTAAGTATATATTTAGCATCCTTATGGGCAGGCAATGTGTAGAATGTTTGCCTTGGTCGGTGAATTTCGTGATCAGTTCACCGGTATTTTCAAAGCACTACAGGAAGTTGCCGAATCGGACCCGCTTTCCGAACATCTCTTCGGAAAACGCATTTCCCACGATGACGGCTGGGGTTTTGCAAATTATGACGGCCATGATCTTAATCATTTCAAGACCGTCGAACCGATTTTTAAATCCAAGGTTCCGGAGATTTCCAACGGGTGGGTTGTTGTGCATACAAGAAAAGCCGCTAAGAATGAGCCATTCGGCACATTGAATTCACATCCATTCCACAGAACCGTGGACAAAGCCGATCTGTTTCTTGCGCATAACGGATGGCTGGATAAAGACAGAATGAATACCGGATTCAACGGTGAATACATAGCGAATCACACAGACAGTGAACTGTTTCTTGATGTTATTTCCAGAGGAGACGGGACTTCAAGAAACAGATTTCAGAAAGCGATCGATTTCGTGTACACTCAAAGTGCCTTGAAATCCGGGTTCAATCTTTTTCTCCTGTCGACAGAGAGGGGCTCCGACAAGGCCAATATCTATGCGTACACGGATGCTTTGAATTATGATGATTATCACGTACTCTATTTTGTCAGGGGTGACAGCTGGGCAGGAATATTTTCTTCAAGTATTCTGGAATCAAAGCACTTTCCGGAGTATAACGAAAAACACACACTGGAAAGAAAAACTGTTTTCGAACTCCTGAATCAGACTCTCGTTACAGCTACCTGAGTCTATTATTAATTCACAGCAAAACTGAATTTGTTTTCAAACGTTAAATGCTCGTTTTATGGTTTAATGCCAGTACCCTAGGGCACATTATAGGTTGCCTTTATAGCCTTTATTAAATCCGCAAAGCATTGATAACTTCGGTTCAGTCTTGTGTTATCGATCATCAAATTATGGCTCCTCTGATTGGGCTTAACTCCCATGAAGATGATATTCTCAGCAGGGTTCTTGAGTCTGTGATCACTAGCATTTCTGGAAAAGGCCAGATATTGGATCTCTCTGGATTTGGCCATTGCTACCATTTTTTTGTCAAAATCCAGTTCCCTGAAGTCATCCGGTTCCAACGAAATGCCTCCGCCATTGTTTCCTACTTGATAATATTCGATCGCAGCCCAAAAATTAAACAGCGCCATATACATTGCGCTGAGTTGCCTTCTGATCTCCACTTCCTCATTAGTTCCAAGGTCGATAGATTTCAACAGGATGGAAGGATCTAACTTGCTTATTCTGTTAGTCCCCTGATACACGTGACAGCCACCATCCCCTTTAGCAGATTTTGTGCTGAAATAAGTTCTTCTTCAAGCAGTTTCCACTCTTCCCAGTTACAGTCCTCAAATACCAGGTTTATGTATGCCGGCTCTCCGGTGTCTTCGTATGCAACTACCTCAACGAAGGGAAGTCCGTAATCTGAATGTTTTAACACAGAATATAGGAGCAACTCAGATAGTTCCCTAATTTGTGGGCCATTCAGTAATGCTTTCAGTTTCAGGTGGTTTGGAAAATCAGATAGTGCCATTACGATATACTCTTCGACTTGGACCTCCGGATTGGGCAAAGTAACAAGCGGATCGATGTTTACAGTGATGTTCTCTCTTTCGCCTGTATATTGAGGATAAACTGTTAACATAATTTTTACCTGATTAATTTTACGACTTCATCTATATCACTCAGAATATCGTGCAGTGCATTTTCCTCGAACTCTTTCGTTCTATACACCGTGCTGACTATTGATTTGCCAGATTGATGGGTAATTCGTTCAATGCTTATTTCACTTATATATTCTTCCCTGAGGTCTTTTCCTTGTGTATCGCCATCCAGTAGTTTAATTGCTTTCAGTCTAGGGGATTTCATTGTCCTTAGACCTTTGATCTCACCGTATAGTGGGTATTCATTGTGCTCAATCGTTAGATTTATGCCGATTTCATAAGCAAATATATCCGAATAACCTAATTGCTTTACTAAGTCTCTGAGAGCGTTAAATGTTTCATTGCCTGCTAGAATGTCCTTTGTTCCCGGGACCTGAGTTTGAAAGATTCCTCTAGTTATATTCTGGTATACCATGTTGAAAACAATTAAATCCTTGCCCAAAACTGCGCCTCGGAACGCAAAATTTGGGTTGCCTCCACCAATAGCAAACGTTATGCCGGATCCTCCGACAAGCCTGGTTTCTGGAGCCATTAGTTTTAGGCTAACGCCGTTAATGCCATTGGACCGATTGAACAGATCAGAAAGTTCAATTGGTTCATTAACTATGATGAGTAAAGAAAGATTGAAATTCTTATCCATGCTTGAACAAATTAGTAATGCGATTCTTTTCTATAATTCTTGTCCTGCATTTTTTATCGCTCTAATCCTGACATTTACTACCTTTCTCTGCCAGTTCTGTCCTTGTCAGGGAAACTCGGTGATTTCTTCTTTCTTACCTGCTATTCTAACTTCATATTCTCTCTACTGAACCTGAGGCTGTTTCATTATGTTTACTTGGTCTTACAGTTCCGCGCCCTTTGTGTACAGAGCCCCTGTTTGACGATATGTCAAGAAGCTGAAACTTCTGATAAAGACGACTGCTGCGGGTATTTCCATCCTGATAATTTTTGATTCAGGTTTTCGTTGACAGCTTTCTCTTGAAAATTTTATTTAAAATACTCAAAGCAATAAAGTTTTTAGCAATAAGTGTTTTAAATATCGGTGATTAGCTAATTTGTCTTGCGGAAGCGCTAAAATAACGCGTTGATTTGTAATATGATTCTCTTTCGAATTATATGCATCACAGTACTAATCTCGTACTTTTTACAAACATATATATACTACAAAAGATGTGAGCTGAATAGGGCATGCGTGACAATAGTTAGCAATTACATACGAATACCAAAACAGCTCTCCCCTGAATTCTGGAACATGGAGAGAATTGAGCATATACGAACTCTCAGTGAAACGGGAAAACCCGTTCAAATCTTCAATGAGCAGGAAAACAGTCTCAGGGTGCTGGACAAGATACGTTTTGTCCGGCATGATACCCGGATTTCGGATTCTCCTCTCGCAACGCTGTCATTCAAATTAGGCGACATTACAATGTCATCCCCCCTTTACCTGGGCGACATGTCATTCGGAGCCCTCAGCGGGAATCCGAATGTTGCTCTGGCTGCTGCTGCCGATGCAACTGAAACCATCGCAGGAACGGGAGAAGGAGGACTGCATCCCGATGTGGCAGGATACCGTCGAATATTTGTTCAATGGGCATCAGCCAGATTCGGCGTCGATGCAAAAGTCCTGTCCAGCGGCCTCGGAGTGGTGATAAAGATCGGACAGGGAGCTAAACCTGGAATCGGAGGACATCTTCCGGGAAAAAAGGTCACTGAACCGATATCAAGGACGCGCAGGATCCCGATCGGAGTGGACGCAATATCTCCGGCACCGCACCATGACATATATTCGATTGAGGATCTCGGACAGAGAATCGAGGCCCTGAAGGAAGCTTCTGCCAAACCGGTATTCGTCAAAGTTGCCGCGACGAATTACGCGCCATACATTGTTTCAGGAGTGGCACGGATGGGAGCTGCAGGAGTGATAATCGACGGCCATGGAGCTGGAACAGGTGCAAGCCCCACAGTCATAAGGGATAATGTGGGAATACCTGTCGAACTCGCCGTTGCATCTGCTGATTCAGTACTCAGAAACGACGGAAGAAGGAAAGGATTTTCCATAATAGCAGGCGGCAGGGTCGGCGACGCAACAGACGCGGCTAAGCTTATGGCCCTGGGTGCTGATGTTGTGAACGTAGGCACAGGCGCTCTCCTCTCGATGGGATGTGTGATGGTACACAAATGCCACGTAGGATATTGTCCAACAGCACTTACAAACCGGATAGATGGAACAAGGGAGATTCAGAAAGAATTTGCTTATTCCATGCTCGTAAATTACATAAATGGTTTCAGCCTTGAAATGGCGAATATTCTTGACAATCTTGGCCTTCGATCAATAAGGGACTTAGTCGGCAGAAAAGATCTTCTCATGGGAAATTTGCTTTCGGGAGATATCCTGGAAGTCCTCGGAATCAGGGGTGTTCCTGCTGACCTGGATACAAAGCCGGGTCCCCTGTGGGGAAACAGGCGCGAATATTATCACGAACTGGTGACAAAGGGCCAGCCGGTCATAACAAGTATGGGAAGTACCGGACCACCGGACGTATCACCGCCGGGAAGGATACTTGACTGGATCAGGTGCGACGGCGCACAGGTAACAAGACCGTCCATAGATCCATACAGGGAAGAAATAGAGACCGCATTTTACCTGATGTCCGGTAAACTGTACACGTCAATGCCCGTGATAATCGACATACGGGACGCAGAAGATGATATTGCCGAATCTCTTTCGTGGGCTTCCGGCGCACTCAGTTCCCTTGTACTTGGCGATTCAACCGGGAGTTATGAAGACGTAATCATAAGTCGTGATGGTGGAGGAGTTGCGGACTGGAGTTCTGACAACAAGGATGATGCGTACATGATGGTGAATTCAGTGAATGAGGCTATCGATGCCATTGACAGCGGAAATATAGCAGGAATAATATTAGATGAGGATTCATCGCAGGAAGATCTGGAGGTCATGGTATCCGAACTGGACACCATGCTCAAGAAGAGAGGAATAAGATCAAAATACGATATTTTAGCTAAATCATGCACCCTCAGAGATTCCGGGGACGTGTTCAAGATGGTTGCGCTCGGTGCTGATTCGGTCATGATCTCGCACAAGGTATTCCAGACTGCCATAGGAGAAGGAAACAGAGATAACCTCCTGGAAAAAGCCTTCAATTTTCTTTCCGGAATCAGGCGGGAAATTGCATTGCTGTCCGGAGCAGCGGGAATATACAGTGTGCAATCGTCACTCACCGGGAACAGGGAATTGCTCAGGTCGATCAACCTTGACTCCCGTGTGTCTGCAAAACTGAGAGTAAAAGCGGCAGGTGCACTATGAATTACGTCCCTTCCGGTTGCGGGGTGTTCGGGATAATGCGAAAAGCTGACGCCCCGAAAATTGGCGGGCAAACCGCAGTCACTGGAATAGAGGCGGTGAGACACCGTGGTAGTGACCTTGGAGCGGGGTTCGCAGTTTTCAACAGCATAAATTCCCGCGGATATCTGGTAAAAGCTTTTGCACAGTCCATCGGCGACATAGCTCCGGAACTTAAAATGCACGGGCTTACAGTTGTCGACATGAAGGTGGAGAGTACCTTCGAGAATTACCACAGTTTTTCTTTTCTGATAGAGCCTGTTCCATATGACACGTTGAATGACGCTGTGAGGAACATTAATGAAAGGCTCTGGAACAACTATCGCGGCAGGATATATTCTTCAGGGGATTCAATGGATATATTCAAGGGGGTTGGATTTCCAGCGGACATAGCGGACAGATACAATGTACGCGCATTGAACGGTGATATGTGGATTGCCCACACCAGGCAGCCGACAAATTCTCCGGGACATTATCCTTACTGGTCTCATCCGTTTTCCACTTTCAATACCGCCATAGTTCATAACGGTGATTTGAGTTCATTCGGTTCCAATGTGGAATTCCTGGAATCGAGGGGCGTGCATTCTCTTGTCGGCACGGATAGTGAGGTAACAGCCTATGTTTTCGAGGAACTGTTGCGTGAGGGCCTCAGCATTGAGGAGGCAACACAGATAATGGTCAACCGATCGAGAAGAGATTCCGGAAATGTCATCAGGAATGATAATGTGTTCAGGGGAGCAAGACTTGACGGTCCTTTCACTACCGTGATCGGGTATTCCACCGGGGATGACATGTTCCTCATTGCAATGGTAGACAGATCCAAGTTCAGGCCGGCTATAATCGGCGAAGACCAGTTCAACTATTACGTGGCAAGTGAAGAGAAACAGATCACCGGGATAAGCCGGGATGCGAGAATATGGGCACTGGAACCGGGATCATATTTTATGGCAGGACTCAAGGAGGGAATAATTTCTACTGGAAACCGCAGGATTTCCCCGTATGTTTTTTCTGTTGCGTAATGAGGGATGAAAAAATGCGACTTATGGAAGATTGTGACATAGACGCTGCGGGAATGGAACATTCGGAACTGAATACTCTCATTGGCAAACTTGCGCAGGAAAAGGATGAAATCAGCGTTGCAAATGTCAACGGAATACGATTCATAGGAATCACTTTTCCCAGACTTGCGATCAGGAACATTAGACTGCATCTGTCCGGGACAGCCGGAAACTGCCTTGCAAACCTGAACGAGGAGAATTCATTCTTTGTGCATGGAAACGTAGGAGATGATGCGGGAGATACGATGCATTCAGGAAAAATTTCAGTGTCGGGTGACGCGAGAGACGT
>JAMDBW010000006.1 GCA_023487765.1 Thermoplasmatota archaeon
TCTCAGGGATTCATCACAAACAGCTTTTCCTGTTGTTCTCCATAACTCTTTTTATGATTCTTGCTGTGGACATCCTGTATGCACTGTCAAGATGTGCAGAAGGTTCGTCAAGTATGAAGAGATCAGCATCCTGTGAAAGAGTCATGGCTATGGAAACTCTCTGCAGTTCACCGCCGGACAGATCCTGCACACTGAGATCATAAAGTTCCTCAATTTCAAGAGGATGGATAATTTCATTCTTCACCATGGTGTTCTGCATATTCTCCCTCAGCGCCTGCATGAGCAGTGATGATACCGTGCCGTCGTATTCTGTGGATATGTACTGCGGCTTGTACGAAATTTTCAGTGTTCTGGAAATAGTTCCGGAATCCGGTGAAATCACTCCGGCCAGAATCTTTGCAAAGGTGGACTTACCCAGTGCATTCCTTCCCAGAACTCCGATGACTTCACCGCTTCTCATGAGTCCGGGATTCAACTTGAGATTGAAATCTCCGAGTGATATCGCCATTTCGGACCATGAGGCCACTTCTATTCCTGTGGAGGTTCTCCTGTCAGATTTCTGCTGGAAATCTATTGAGTAGGACCTTATTCTCACATTTTCCTCTCTCATGTAACCTTCGAGGAAGGAATTGATTGCTTTATTGCTGGTTCTCTGTTCACTTATGATTCCATAAGTCCCCGTCTGGCCATAGACGATGTGGACACTGTCTGCCACCCAGTCCATGAGTGCCAGATCATGCTCGACAACCATGACAGTCTTTTTCCTGGCAAGATTCTGTATTATCTTTGAAATCCTTATCCTTTCAGAAACATCCAGGTATGATGACATCTCGTCAAAAAGGTAAACGTCAGCATCCCTGAGAAGGGTGGTTGCAACAGCAAATCTCTGCAGTTCCCCTCCCGAACAGCTTTTAACTTCCTTGTTGAGGGAGCTCTCCAGCCCCATTTCGGCCGATATTTCGTCAAGCATCCCTTGGGGATCACGCTTTTTTAGGGCTTCGCCAATAGTCCCCTTAACTACCCTTGGTATCATGTCAATGTTCTGATCCTTCAGGACCGCTTTCCTGGTATCGTCATACAGTCCCCTAAAGTAATCTCCCATTACGGAATTCGCGAAGCGTTTCACAACAGCTTCCTTTCCGGCAGGGTTATCATAATTTCCAAAATTCGGGGTTAGCAGCCCGGCCATGATCTTCATTGTGGTGCTCTTTCCCATGCCATTCTGCCCAAGCACGGCAGTGACCTTCCCCTGGTTCAGAACAGGGAGGGAATAGAGCCTGAATGAATTCAGGGAGTATTGATGCGTTAAATCATGATTAAGCTCGTCAGGAACTGTAACTATCTTTATGGCACCAAACGGGCACCTGTGGACGCATATCCCGCATCCGATACATAGCGGCTCGTTTATTACGGGCTGTAAGTCCCTGTCAGGAAACTCAATTGTAGGGGTGCCGCTTCTTACTGGAGGGCAGAAATACTGGCACTCATGGTTGCACTTCTTCGGATGACATTTTTCACGGTCGAGAATCGCGATATGCAAGTTAGCACCTAATTCATTTTCCAATATTCGTCAGGAATATCCTCATAAATCTGGAAAGCCTCGTTCTTCTCGACTCGCGTTTCCACGGTTTTGATCTTTGACAGGTCTATTATTCTGCTTACGTTGAGAATCCAGTAATGAATCCTCCATTCCCTGCCGTCATAAAGGGTAGTTTCTTCGCGCTCTGTCTGAAGAACACCGATATCCTCCATGGTGTAGAATGCATCCCTGTCTTCCGGTTCAAGCATGTTGTCTATGACGCGGTCATTGTAACCAAAGAAGTTTATAAGGTGTTCTGCAGCTTCGAATGCTTCTTCCTGGCTCATGCTTCTATTCTGAAGACTCAGTCCCTTACTGATGGCCATGGAGAGCTCCCCGATATTTGTGTAATTCCTGTGGACACTGGCATCCCTTTCGGGGCGTATTTCGTTTTCGTTCATTGTTTCATCGAATCCTTTTGACTTGAACAGAGTAGGATAAGGCAAAATTTCCTAATAAGTTTAACTGGAGTGCAAAAATTTACCAAAACGCCAACAAATTACCATGCTTTTGAGTGAAATGACGGCGATCTTATTTTATAACCCGTTCATAAGATCATACACTTATTGGCAATAAATCAGGAACAGGCATGTTTTTTTATTTCTCCTCAATATTTTCGATCAAGAAAAAATGAAAAATATTGCGTTTCCGGCGAGAACAAGATTTGCTGAGATCACGACTGATAGTGACAAAGATTCCATATTTGAGCTATTTACGGTCAAAACTTTGCAATCAGGTTTTTTGAAAACACTGGGACACCTGACGATTCATGGAGTAAAACTTAACCATTATCTTGTCAAGCATGAGGAAATAATGGCCGGCGGCATTCTGGAAGAGGCTGAAATCGATCCTTTCCCGGCGCAGGCACTGAAAAACCTGGTGGCATCCGGAAAGAAATCCGGATTCAGGAGGCCAAAAATAATGGCCATAGTGAATGCAACGCCTGATTCATTCTATCCGGGATCAAGGTTCGGAGACAACTTGAAATTTATTGACAAAATAATAGACGCCTCTCCTGACATTATCGACATAGGCGGGGAGAGCACAAGACCGGGAAGCGTAGAAACAGGATGGAGGGAAGAAACAGACAGGCTGGAGCCGCTGGTTGAATATCTTGGAAACAGTACCCGGATCCCGATTTCCCTTGATACACGCCATCCGGAAACGGCCGGGAAGTTTGCTGACAGTATCGATTACGTAAATGACATAACTGGATTCCGTGACGACAGGATGCTGTCGGTTGTCAGTAAGAATGACCTGAACTGTATCACGATGCACATGAAGGGGACACCTCAGAACATGCAACAGAACACAGACTACGATGATCTCGTTGCAGAGGTCGTATCACACCTGTATGAAAGCATTCAAAGACTGGAAGCGGCCGGGGTGAAACGGGACAGGATAATTGTTGATCCCGGAGTTGGATTTTCCAAAGGAGTGAATGAGAGTCTCGAAATTCTCAGGGATGTCCGTAGCTTCAGGTTCGGTTACAGTCTTCTCGTTGGCACCTCCAGGAAAAGTTTTATAGGGAATATAATCGGGAAAGAAGCCGATTTGAGACTGCCTGCTACCATTGCCACGTCTGTTTATCTTGCACAGATGGGTGTGGACATATTACGCGTTCATGATCCCGCCGAGAACACAGACGCACTGAAAGTACTGGATAGAATTGTCAACTTCAGGAGCTGAATCAGTCACGATCCAGCAGACACTCTTTGCATATGCCCTTAAGAATGAGGTTTGCCTCCTGAACACTGTAACCTGATCCCTCGACATTACTGAGGATTCCTTCCTCGTCTATACCAATGTCATATATTTTTCCGCAATTGCTGCACACAAAGTTTCCATGGAAGTCCGTGTTTGTCTCAAACCATGTTGATCCGCTGGTTTCAAACGTTTTCACTGTTCCGGAAGACTGCAGGGCTTTCAGTATGTTATATACTGTGGCAAGGGTAATTGTAGGCTCTTCTGACTTTATGGAATTGAATATCTCCTCCGCCGTGAAATGGCCGGGACTGTGCGACCTCACGTAGTCTATAACTGTAAGCCTCTGGGGGGTAATCTTGAAGTTGGACTTTTTCAGGGAATCGATGTAGTAATTTCTATCCATCGGAAGTGTATTTGTAATTGGTAATTAAAATTTGTTTATAGTAACTATAAATTCAAAAATACCAAAGAATTTTTAACGGACTCCTATACATAATTCGTGAAGGTTATAGGCATTTCTGCACCAATGACGGGTTCCGGAAAGACAAGCGTTACGCTTGCAGTACTCAGTCACCTGAAAAATGCAATTGCCTTCAAGATTGGCCCGGACTATATCGATGGAGGTCTTTCATCAGTAATTTCAGGTACCAGGACCATGAATCTCGACAGATGGATCCAGGGACGAAATTATGTGCATCTATTCGCGGAGGCTTCCCGGAAATACGATTACGGCGTTGTGGAGGGTGTTATGGGGCTCCACGATTCCGGATCGCAGAATAATCTCAGCACTCATTATTATTTCAGGAAATTCGGGATTCCGTACATTCTCGTTGTGGACGTGAAGAAAATGGCTGAATCCGCTTATTACATGGCCAGGGGATCTCTTGGAAGCGGGGCGATAGGCGTCATTATCAATAACTACGTATCTGAAAAGCATCTTGAGATGGTTGCCAGGGAATTCAGGAAAAGAGGAGTAAAAATCATAGGGGCCATACCGTACATGGAAGAGCTGAAGATCCCCGGGAGACACCTCGGCCTGCACACTTCCCTCGAAGTTGGCAACCTGCGTGAAATTGCGGAAAAAATATCCAGGTACATCGATTTCTCTTTCCTTGAAGATCTGCCGGATGTCACGTATCCTCTGCCGAAGAGAAATAACGCCGGTGAAACCGACAAAGAGATATGGATTGCATACGACAGAGCATTCAATTTTTATTATGCCGACTCACTTTCGTTCCTGGAAGGTATGGGGCATGTCCGGTATTTCTCCCCCATCGAGGACGAAGTTCCGGAAAATCCCGACTTCATCTATCTGGGTGGAGGCTATCCGGAACTTTATGCGGATCAGCTGTCACGCAGCCACAAGCTCATGTCATTTCTCAGAGATTACAGTGAATCCGGGAAGCCCTTGCTCGCTGAATGCGGCGGTCTGATGTATCTGGAAGGCAGGATGGAGTCTGATCGCGGAGAGCTGAAAATGACGGGAATATTCAATGGAATAGTCAGGAAAAACAGTAAACTTAAGCTTGCATACACTAAACTTCTTGCGAAAGAAGATACACTACTCTTCCGTAAGGGTGAAATCGCTTATGGTCATGAATTTCACTACAGCGATGTGGAAGATAGTGATCCGAAGGTGCTGAAGAACCTGATTGGCAGGGGAATCGACGGGAATGACGGACTCCAGTTCAGGAATACTATCGGCTCATATTCCCATTTCTCTCTTGAGAGGTACAAAAAGCGTCTGGCGCGGTCCATACTGAGCAGTTAGGGATCAATCTTGCTGTCAAATGAGATAATGACGGCAACCTTGGATTTCGCATCGGCGATAACATCCGTGATGGGCATCCTGAGTCTGTATATGTGCTTGGTTCTGCCTTTGCCCATGAGATATTTGACTTCCATTCGTTGAATGTATCCTTCCCTTAAAAGAAACTTAAGTCCCTCGGAAGCACGGGAATTGCTTATCCCGAGCAAACCGGTAACATCCGCAAGATCAACATCCGTCTTCTGTTCCAACAGCGCCAGAATCTTCGCCCTGTTCCTGCTGAATCCAACTTTCCTAAGCATATCGTAGACACTGTTTGCTCTTTCCGGATTCACAGATAATAATATGGGCATCGTCATATTTAAACGTATTGCTATACGATCCGGAGCTTTGTTAAGGTCACATCACGGGTAACATGTTTTCAATTACCGGAGCTTTCATGGTGAATTTATACCTGAGTCAAATAACGGAGTGAATGACGTTTGAAAGACTCAGGGGATTCAGGGATCTCTATCCGGAAGATGCAGAACCAAAATCATGGGCTCTTTCTGTTGCGCAGGAAATTGCCAGATCATTTGGTTTCCGGATGATCGATATCCCAAGCTTGGAATCGCTGGATCTGTATCGGCTCAAATCAGGTGATGAACTTGTGGGGCAGACTTTCTCCTTCACGGACAAAGGGGGAAGAGAAGTGACCATGGTGCCTGAGGCTACGCCTTCCGTGGTGAGGATGCTGACGGCCAGAAAGGATATTCCCCGGCCTGTAAGATGGTTCAGCATCCCAAAGATCTGGAGATACGAGGAGCCGCAGTCCGGAAGACTCAGGGAGCACATGCAGTTGAACGCGGACATTTTCGGTGTGGACACTCCTGAGGCTGACGCAGAAATCATAGGCCTGGCAGCAACAATACTTGACGGTCTGAATCTGCAGGGAGATTACGATATCCGGATCAACGACAGGAAACTTATGGAAAATTTGCTGCATAAATTGGACATAAACAACATTTCGGAAACCTTCTCGATAATAGACCGGTTCAGGAAAACAGGTCGCGATGACTTCAGTTCTATGCTCAGGCAAAGCGGCATCCCGGACAGGACGGTTTCAGACATGGTATCGATTCTGGAGCATCAGATCAATCCTGGCGATCTGAAGAATTATCTTTCCTCATACATCGACATTGACCAGAATCTCGGGCAAGCAATTGACCGGATGGAAACCACACTCCGTATAATTTCGCAATACACAAACTCCAGAATTTACGTGGATTTTTCCACAGTAAGGGGTCTTTCATATTATACTGGCATAGTGTTTGAAGTCTTTGACGCAAAGGGTGAACTTCGATCCATTCTGGGGGGAGGCAGATACGACAACCTGGCAAAATTGATCTCAGGTCAGGACATCCCTGCAGTGGGCTTCGGCATGGGGGATGTGGTTCTGGAACTGCTTCTTAAGAGGTCAGGTCTGTGGAAATCCTCCGGCGATAAACCCAGATACTATGTGTGCACAGCTTCGGATGACCTGAAAAAAGAAGCACTGGAAATAGTGATCGAACTCAGGAAAAACGGCTTCATAGCAACAATGGATATCGCGCAGAGGAATCTTTCAGCACAGTTGAAGAATGCAACCATTAACTCCTCAGACTACTCGATCATAGTGGGGAAGAAAGAGCTTGAAACCGATAAGGTCACCATCAGGAATATGTCTGACGGGACACAGCAGCAGATTGACAGAATGAGAATCGCAGACGAGATGAAGAAAATTAAACCGCAAAGAGACTATAGCAAGGGACATTAGTCATTGACTACATTTTATATA
>JAMDBW010000001.1 GCA_023487765.1 Thermoplasmatota archaeon
AGCTTTATTTATCAGGTAAAGGTGAACCCTTGAAGGATAAAGAGGTCTGGACTTGAATTCGCTGTGATATTGCACCGCTATGAGGTTCTCGCTGTCCCTGAACTCTGCAATTTCCATCCTGATGCCGTCCTCATCGACTCCAGTGAACATCAGCCCTGCATTCTGGAAACGGTCTATGTATTCGGGACTCACTTCATATCTGTGCCTGTGCCTTTCGTAAATTTCAGTTGCGCCATAAATCCGGGAAGCAAGTGATCCTTCCTTTAAAAGGACTTTTTTCGAACCGAGCCTCATGGTCCCGCCCTTGTCCTTCACTCCGAGCTGCTCGGGGAGGAGGTCTATCACAGGATACGGCGTCCTGATATCAAACTCGGTGCTGTTGGCGTCCTTGAGGCCCAATACATTCCTGGCGAATTCCATGACGGCAACCTGGAATCCGAGACATATTCCGAGATACGGTATCTCGTGTTCCCTTGAATACCTGGCTGCGGCTATCTTGCCCTCTATGCCCCTGTAGCCGAATCCCCCCGGGATCAGTATTCCATGAACATCTGAGAGCTTCTCCTGGCTGTTTACGAGGTCATCAGAGTTTACCCATTTTATTTCAATACCCACACCGGTGTTTCCCGTAACGTGGGAAAACGATTCCTTGTGACTGATATATGAATCCTGGAGTTCTATGTATTTCCCGACAAGGGCTATTCTTACAGTCTCTTTTGGATTCTTTATGTTTTCCTTGTACGATGCCCATCGGTCATTGTATTGCTCACACTTAAGTGAGAACCGTTTTATGATAAAGTCGACAATACCCTGTTTCTCCATGGCATCCGGAACAAGATAGACGTTCGGAACATCATTGACACTGACTATTCCCTCAAGAGGGACGTCGGTGAAAAGTGACAGTCGTTTCTTTGTCTCCAGTGTCAATGGCTTCTTTGATCTGCAGAACAGTATATCCGGCTGGATTCCTATCTCTCTCAGTGCCTTGACACTGTGCTGTGTGGGCTTTGTCTTCTGCTCCCCGACACTGCCGATTTCAGGAACCAAGGTTACATGCCCGAACAGGAAGTTTTTTCCACCTTCTTCCCTGTTAAGCTGCCGGACAGCTTCCAGGAATGGCATAGATTCTATGTCTCCCACAGTTCCCCCAACCTCAATCAATACTACGTCGAAATCCTCTTTTGAGGATACCAGCCTGATTCTTCTCTTGATCTCGTTTGTTATATGCGGTATAATCTGTACTGTACTTCCAAGGTATTCTCCACGCCTTTCCTTCTCGATTACCTCTTTGTATACCTTTCCTGTTGTAATGTTGTTGTCACCGGTGAGATTCGTTTCCAGAAACCTCTCATAATTGCCTAAATCAAGGTCCACTTCGCTTCCATCGTCAAGAACAAAAACCTCTCCGTGCTGGTATGGATTCATTGTTCCGGCATCAAAATTAAGGTATGGATCGATCTTCATGGCAGTAACTCTGAGACCATGTGATTTGAGAAGATAACCAAGGCTGGATGTAACTGTACCCTTCCCTAGCCCTGAAATTACGCCACCTGTAACAACTATGTAATGCATTGAAAGAGAGAGGATGAAAATTAATTAACTTTTTGGCTGAATGAAAAAATAAGAACCGGGACAGTCACACAGAAAATATTTATGCTTCTTTTCCGGCTATTCAGAATATTGCAGTTCAATACTCCCTGGTTTTACCGCCTCTGGTCACCGATCTCTGGATACTGTTGAAGCCTTTCTTTCCGCATTTCGGACAAGTCGTAACGGGACCGGCATGCGGCCTGAATATGTCAAGAAACCCGAGATGTATCTCGAAGATATTGCCGCAACTGCTGCATTTTATGACCAGTTCCACGATCAATTATTGACTACTATCTACTTAATCTTTCCCGGTGCAGGTTTGTGCGAGCCGAAATCCGTCACGTAATCCTGTTCAGGAATGATAATTACCGGAAAATCCGCAGATACCACTGCACAAATTATATGGTTATGACTAATTCTGATCAGGATGTCTTTCCCGTCGCTTTTCTACGTTTATCTTAACCAGGATGATCCGAAGAAATCGACCATGAAGAAACTGGATCGTTTTGGGCTTGTCACTCAGATATCTGTGGGAAAGGCTGCTAATTCAATTGTTTTAACACCTTTTTCTGACGGCTACCTCACAATTCGTGATCGGGATGTCGTGGAAAATAGAGGGATTTCTGTTGTGGACGGATCATGGAATCTCATAGACAGCATTAAGGATCTGCGGCTGAGATTCCCGAGGAAGCTCCCGCAACTTGTTCCCGTGAATCCCGTGAACTACGGCAAACCCGGAAAACTGTCATCGGTTGAAGCCATGGCTGCAGCGCTCTTTATCCTCGAATTCAATGAACCGGCTCAACAGCTGCTATCCAAGTTCAACTGGGGGCTCAACTTCTATACGATGAATTCAGAGCCCATAATGGAATACCGGAAATGCAGAACCAGTGAGGAAGTTGAAATTGCCCAGTCATTGTTCTTTTAACACGTCATTCTTTATCCATGCTCCATTTTCCATTACGAATTTTCCTGAGGAATACTGTTCAATCAGGCTGGATATCCTGTCCCTGAAAATATCGGGAATCTTCTGAAAAAACACTTCCTCGTCCGGCAAAAGGTGTATACCTTCCACATGTTCAGGCGGCGCGAAATGATCCTTAATGAATCCAAGTCTGAATTTCATCAGGTTTAGCTCGTCGGTGTCAAGCCTCATGCGTTCCCTGAATACCAGTTCGCCGAGTTTCCTGATTTCCGGATCACTGTAAAGTATCTCCTTCGGGTCACCTCCGGCAGCCAGTATGAACATCATTACCCCAAGACACTTGGAGCATTTGCCACATGGAATCATTTGTCCATTTACGGGCCTGCAACTGTGGCACGAACGCTGGAGCCTGAACAGGTCCGGATATCTCTGTATAAGCATTTTCTCCACCACTGAGCCGGATACCGGGTAGACCGCAGACCATACTTCGAAAGGTATTCCCTTGGCCTGGAAGTAACGGCTAATCATGGAGTTAAAGTCATGCGATTGGTCAAAAACGCCGAAATAGTGCCGGAATCCCCTGAAATCAGTCATTTCTCGCGGATCATCGAACTCGTCGCCCAGGACTGCACTGCCGATTCCATATTTCAGAGCAACAGGGATCATAGCCATTATGTAAACGGGAAAAATGAATAACTGGAGAGGATAGGTATCAGTCTTTTTCCTGATGGAGGCCTGGTCGATAATGGGCAGGTTTCTAAGACAGAACCGATAGAACCGATCAACGTTTGACCAGACCTTATGAACATTCTGAAAGTTTCCGGAGTAGTAATGGAATGCTGTTTTGGCTGTGAACCAGTGTGATCCTGATTCGTTGAAATAAAAGGCATGGGTTTCGGCACCTGTTTCCTGTAGAATGCCGTAGGAGAGGAGGCTTTCTTTTCCTCCTGAAGAAAGAACGGCAACTGAGTTGTTTTTCATGCCACTGTGTATTTTGTCAGTATGTGCGCCTGACGAGGTTACCTCAGTTATGCCGTCAATGTTTTCAGCAGTTATGTCCGATTCCCCCGGCAGATACTCCTTATTGAAGAATTCGTACCTTCTTCTCAGCAGCTTGTTTATGAAAACTTCCCTGTTGTTGATCCTCACGAGGTCGCGAACATGCCTTACGTCGAGATCAGAAACCGGGAAATCGAGAAGAAGTTTCTTCGTGAAGAGAGTGAAATTGATAACCGGCATCGTGAGTATAAGGCCGGCCAGATTCTCAGAAACTTCTATTTCATCCGAATAAGAAAAAATGATCCTGTATTCCTTCAGCAGACTGCCGGATCTTATACTGACAGTACCGCTTATTGAACGTTTTTCAATTTTCAGAGGTTTAATCCTTATTTCATCGAAAACTGAAATCTTCTGAGCGTAACTCATCCGGTATCAGTGCTCTGCAATCTCCAGAAGTATGGATGGCCGGGCGCTCAGAGGGTCAAATACGGGAATACCAAGTCTGTCCTGCAGGGCCCCTATTTCTTCCCTGACCTCATCGTCAGTCATATTCTCCCTGTTCAGCGAAATAGCTATGACTCTTTTTCCGGACAGGAGCTCAAGAATTTGTATGTACCTCTCAAGATCAGGTATCCTGAATTCCGGAAAACCGTCGAAAAATTCTCTCCTGGGAGCATGTTGAAGAATTATGGCATCCGGCCTGCAGGCGCCGATGATCTCGAAGCTTCCCGGATAGGCCGGGTGCAGCACAGATCCCTGGCCTTCAATGAACATGATCTCCGGCCTGTCTTCCCTCCACGCTTCCACCGTTACCTTTTCAAGACCGCCGGGTATGAAATCGTTTATCATGGAATCGACGACCACCGTATGTTTGAAACCCTGCATCCATGCGGTCTGACCAGTCCCTATCATCAACGAGGAAATTCCTTTCTCCTGAAGTGCATTGGTCATGATTACTGCGGTAGTCCTCTTGCCGATAGCACTATCTGTGCCGAGCACTGCTATCCTGTATGAACCGACCTCCCTTATCTGTCCTGTATAAGGTGGCTTCAGATCACGGAACAGTTTCCTGACATCAGTTATAGTAGAGCCGGTTTTCCTTGCCATTGCTGAAAATTCCGGATCGTCGCTGATGAATTCGTGCAGTCCGCTTACCACATTCAATCCCTTCCCTATGGCAGACCTTATGAAACCCCTGTATTCATCAGGTATGTAACCTCCATCTGTCGCTACACCCACGACAAGGGTATCTGCACCAATTTCCACTGCTTCGTCCATCGAAGAAATTATAGGGATTCCCCTTGTTTTTCCAGTAAGAACCCGGCCAGCATCGTTTCCTGCCCTTGTTGAATCTATGACAGACCTCACATTGTAACGTTTGGTGAACCTGACAAGCCCGTTTGCAGTCTTCCCGTAAGTGGTTCCGAAGACTCCTTCAGCCAGAACTACTGCGTTGTCCATATTCTCGACCTGCCGGTAAGTACCACAACTATATCCCTGCTGTCTGACTTTCTGCTTAAAACCTTGTCCACCGCGGCTAGCGATGATGCTGATGCAGGAAGTACGGATAACATTTCAAAGTGTTCTATCAGCGTTGAATAACGGTACATTTCTTCATCTGTGACGTAAGTTGCAAAACCATTGCTCCTGTATATGGCGTTAAGAGCTTTCTGCCCGTCATAAGATCTGTATGAGACCAGCGGCTCGGACGCCTTGGTCTCCCTTATAGTTGACGGGTCGAGTTCCATTACAGTCTTTCTCCTCTTTCTCCATGAGGCCACAATTGGATTGCCGTTCGGTGTGCTGGAACCTATGAATCTTGGAATTTTTTTTATTGCCCCCCTGCCATACATCTTATCAAAACCGGAATATATGCCAGCCAGAGTTGTGCCGTTGCCAAGCGGGACGGAAACAAATGATGGTGCCCTTCCGAGTTGAGAAACTATCTCGTAGGCTATGTTTTCATAGCCTTCCAGATCAATCTGGGAATTCCTGGATCCCGGGCTTGAATCATACCAGTTCTCGTCGTTGGAACGATCACGCATGTACTCCACAAGGTCTTCATATTTGGCGGAAACTTCGAGAATCTGGGAACCGTTTGCCCTGATCTCCTCGTTCCGTTCTCCGGCATAATATTCAGGCACTGCTACTACGGATTTGAGTCCGTAGATGTTTGCAAAATGGGAAATAGATGCCCCGTAATTTCCGCAAGTGGCGAGAGAAATTGTATCATATCCCATCTCTTTTGCCCTGAGAACATGCAGTTTGGAAATCCTGTCTTTCTGTGTCCCTGTAATTCCAGCTCCCTCAAACTTGAGAAAAAGGTTTTTTAATCTGAGGGCTCGTTCTAAGTTTTTGGCTCTAAAAAATGGCGTTCTGCCAGGAGGTTCGTCTTCGTCCATTCCTTCCATTTTATTTCACTCAGGCTTTATGCCTGACTTAAACTGTAAAGCGATGCAAACTATTTAAACATATTCTTGCCGGAAAAAAACTTTTTGTCGCCTGCAGAATATGTGCTTCTCTGACTCAGTGCGCATATAGATAATAATATATATGTTAGAATATACACTTATTTTTATGCATTCATGTCAGTTTAATTATTACGCTTTAGACCAGTACAAATGCCCGGAGTTTCTACGCTCACACATATATAATTTCGAGATTGAGATCGCCTGCAATTTTTGTTATCATTTCTTTCGGCTTCGATTTCGTGCCTTTCTTATCCACCACAAATCCCGTGCAATTACCGGTTTTCCTGATGCTTTCCATTATCAGACCCTCGCTTATGTTTTCAAGTGCATGCTTTGATATCATGTGTCCTATGTTTACAGGGTTTTCAAGAGCGTATTTTGTTATTTTCGGCATGTAGTGGCCGCCCCCGATGCCGACAAATGAGTCCCGGTTGGTTTTCTTATCTGAAAAAAGCCCCTGCATCACTATATCCAGAGCTTCCTTGTTTTTCCACTGTTCACTTTGGGTACCTATTTCTATGAAGAAGTTGGGCAGCCCGAGAAGCGGGCCATGATGTGTTGCCTCAAAACAGGATGAAAATTCGTTGCCTGCATAATATTCAGCCATGGATCTCAACGCAGATGTCATCTTCTGCGGGTCGCTTACCGAAAGTGTGTTTTCCATTCCTCCGAGTTTAGCTTCGCCGTAGTTTCCAGTCGGATGAACTGTAATTGATTTAACTTCCGCCGCGGAAGAATGCCTGGAAAGAAAAATAACGTCATCAATATTGCTTCTGAGAGAGCCATATCTTTGATCGAATTCGCTGAAGAAGGTTTTCGCTTCAAAGGCCGACAG
>JAMDBW010000019.1 GCA_023487765.1 Thermoplasmatota archaeon
TGGAATCCCTGAATTCCCTCTTCCTGCCGGTTCCTCCCGGCACTGTTTCGATTGGCGAATCTATGATGCCGTATATCCTGCTGACGCCAACCATTGCCGATTGATATGAGTTGTAGAGCTGGGAAAGCTGTACTACCGGATCAAAGAATTCCTGGACGTAAATCACGAAAGCAACAAGTATGCCTACTGTCGTTGCTCCGTTCTGAAGCTGCAAAGATCCGGCGATTATCACGATGGCGATTCCAAAAGATTCTATGATTCTTATCATGGTTCCATAAAGGGAGGAAAGCTTTGACGCCTTCATATTTGACTCAAAATTCTTTGCGTTGAGTTCATTGAAATTGCCAAGGATTCTTGGTTCTACATTGAAAGCTTTTATGGTCCGTACGGCATTGATATTCTCACTGAGGTTGCCTGTTATGGCGGCTATGGTCTTCCTCGTTTTCAGATAGTTCAGCCTGACTTTACCCTGCAATGAAAGCGTGAAGCCCGCGAGAACCGGTATGACGATAAGGGCGTAGAGCGTGAGGCTGAAATCCTTGTAAAACATAATTGAGATTGAGACAAGGACGGTTGTTATACCTGAAATCACCTGAGGAAGCTGGAAGGTCAGAAATTCACTCAGGGTCTCGGCATCATTCGTGATTCTGCTGATAAGGTAACCGGTTTTCACTCTGCTGTAGAATGAAACAGGTACATGCTGGAGATTCTGGAATGATCTGTCCCGCAGGCTCTTGATGGTAGATTGTGCCAGTTTTGTTGAACTTACCGTCCTCAGCCTGTTGGAAAAAAACTGAACGACATATAATAGAAAGAATCCTGAGGCGAAAAGGTAAAGGCCGTTGTAATCTCTCCGGATAATACTGTTGATGGCATATCCGAGGGACAGCGGATAAAGAGTCCCGGCTACCGCTGTGATCATTACGGCGATGATCACTTCGGTGCTCTCCCTGCGCATCCTGAACATGTCCCGCAGCAGTCTTGAAAAAGACGGGAGAGATTTCCCGGTTCCGATCAATTCCTCTTCCTGATCGTCATAGTCCTGTGGCAGTTCTATCACCTCCGGGGTGTATGTCGCGAAGTCCGGGTCCGGCGGACATTCCCCCTGCGGTTTTCTTGAAATCAGGAACTGCGCTTGTCTGTCCGTCAGCAAGTTTCAGTACCCTGTCTGCAAATTTAAGGGCAGATTCGCGATGAGACACCAGGATCACGGCGGTACGGGTCATTTCTTTCCTTATGTTCCTGAAAATCTCAAGCTCTGTTTCCGGGTCGACGCTGGAAGTTGCATCATCAAGAATCAGATACCCCGGTTTTGTGAGGATCGCCCGGGCTATTGCAACTCTCTGTCTCTGCCCGCCGGACAGGGTAATGCCTCTTTCACCTATTACCGTACTGTATTTCAGCGGAAGTGACTCTATAAAATCCGCTATTCTGGCTATGGCAGCCGACTTTTTTATCTCATCGTCACTGGCATTCATGTTTCCGAAGGCTATATTGTCCCTTACGGTACCGGAGAGGAGCGTTATCTCCTGAGGTACTATGGCAACGGCCTTGCGAAGTGATGAAAGTGGAAATTCACTCAGGGGCTTGTCGCCTATTAGTATCCTGCCGGAACACGGTTCGCTGAATCCGGATATAAGGTTGACAAGGCTGCTTTTCCCCGCAGCAGTCCTGCCAGTCAGTCCGACAAATTCGCCCGTTCTCACTTCGAACGAAATGTCGCGCAAAATCTCACGATCTCCCCTCCTGAACGAGACATTTCTGAAGGACAGATCACCGTTCGGGTAAATTTCTGACACGACGGAAAGTTCTTCCTCATTCTCCGGTGTTTTAATCTCGTTAATGCGCAGGATGCTTGCTTTCGAATTTTCGGAAAACACTATCATCCTCCCCAGAAAGCTCACAGGGAAACTGATGATGCTGAATATGTTCACTGCGGATACCAGGGGGCCGACATTTGATCCGTTTATTATGGAAACAAACCCGCCGTAGAGTAGTATAACTGTTGCTGCAGCACCTACTGTCAGCGGCATCATGTTGTTGTATTTGCCCCTGAGCCGTCCGATCTCCATGTTCTCCTGAAAAAACTGCCCGGTAGTTTCTGAGAATTTGTCTATTTCCTGCCTCTCAGCGGAAAATCCCCTTACTACCCTGTTTCCCACGATATTTTCCTGCAGGTGCTCGTTTATAAGGCCATAATACGTCCTTATGCGTCTCCAGTGCGTTCTCTGCTTTTGCTGAAAAACGAGGCCAATCAGTATCAGCACCGGAACCGTGAGGAGAAATATTGCTGCAAATTCGACGCTGAGGCTGAGCAAGGCAACAAAGCTGAACCCGATCATAAATATGGTGGGAATCAGCTGGGCCAGCGTCGTGAGGATATAATTCCTTGTCGCTTCTATGTCCATGGTAGTCCTGGAGAGAAGGTCCCCGGATGTCTGATTTTCATAAAAACCAATCTTCTTCCGGAGGAGGTGGCCGAATACATCGTTCCTCAGATTATAGGAATACACCTGGCTCAGGTACTGCGCCCCGTAATTCACGATAAACTGCATTATGCCTGAGACCGCAGAGGCCAGTACTATCAGTAGTGCGAAGTGCTCAACTGAACTGTACTGAAATGCCTGTATGGATCCCACGGCATCACCGATCAGCAGGGGAACAAACATCCTGGATACCGTTGAAATAAATCCGGCAGCTATGACGGCCCAGAGATATTTCTTCTTTTTATCGAGATATCCAAGGCTGAAGAGAAGCGGGCCCATTACGCCGAAAATTTTTTCAAGCCTGAGTTTTTCTCCACTTTTCATGGTATCCTCCTGATTGACCGGATCAGGTGCCGGACATGGGAACCTTTCATTCCAGTTAACGTTAACTCCGGCCGGATCAGTCCCTGAATCATGGTCAGCTTACTATGGAGACATAGATGTTTTCAATGTCGTTCCGAGGAACAACCCAGTTTATCCTGAGACCGAGGTTCTGAAGATATTCTATTATTTCTGAATTGGTCACATTCGAATTCTTCTTCAGGACAATACTGTTTCCGTCAATTCTGTAATCAGCCGCAAGCCTGTCCGGAATCTCCAGATGATCCGGCAGTACAGACACCTCAATCCTTATGCCCGTCTCATCTCTGGAATTCATGGTATCGTAAGCAATAATTCCTTCATTCATTATCACGATCCGGTCACAGATATCCTGGGCTTCACCGATCAGGTGGGTGCTCAGGATTATGATTCTTTTCCGTTCCGAATTGAGTTTACGTATCAAATCCCTTGTTTCTTTCATCCCCTTCGGGTCAAGTCCGAAAGTGGGTTCGTCAAGTATAAGTATTTCCGGATCGCCTATCATTGCGGATGCCAGGCTAAGCCGCTGTTTCATTCCTCTGGAAAACGTGCCGGCTTTCCTGTCCAGGTAGGAGGTTATCGAAGTAAGCCCTGACACCCGCTTAATTTCATCCTCCGTGTCGCTTTTGCGGATACCCTTTATTCTCGCAACAAAAGTCAGGAGTTCTCTTGCAGTGAGGTAGGGATAAAATTCCGGCTGTTCGACGAGAGCCCCAACGTCTGTCAGAGCCTTCTCCGGCTCGTGAGAGGGATTCCTGCCGTTGACTGTCGCCGTTCCCGAACTTGGCTTGACTATATTGGTCAGAATCTTGAGCAGAGTAGTTTTTCCTGCGCCATTCGGTCCAAGAATGCCTATACAGGACGGCTCTGACAGATTCAGGCTTACGTCCCTGAGTGCCCGAATCTGCCCGTAGTTCTTGGAAACGTGTTCCAGGTCCACTGTTGGCATTACTTGACCTCCTTCCGGTCGAAGATGATCAGGGCAGTGGAAATCGAAATCACCCCATATATGATCATAACGGCAACTGACCTGATGATCTCCCCCATTCCGGCGGGTGCCAGTGAGAATGAATTACCGAACGGGCTTGCGGATATGTCAATGTAAACCTGATCAATAATCTGGGCCGATATATTCAGCAAATAGGGGCCGATATATTCAGCAAATAGAACGGGCTGGATTTGTAGAGGAATTCTATTATTATCCCGGAAGCGTTGAATATCAGGAAATATATCAAAAACACAGTGATATATGCGTATGTATTCCTGTTAAAAATACTGCTGATGAGAAACGTGAATGCCATTATGGAAAAAATGAAGATCATCAGCAACCCGACAGACTGGAAAAACGCTATTATCAACAGGCCTTGAAAGAGGTATACAAAGACTGCGGCCTGTATGACCACGTAAACCATAACCGTAAGGACCGTCACAGCGACTGCTGCAATGTACTTCGAGATGAGCAGATTGCCCCTTCCTATGGGCAAAGGAAAAATATGAAACGCAGTTTTATTCTCAATCTCGCTGGAAACGGCCGAAGATCCAAAGAAAACCGCAGCAAAAACCGGTAAATCAAGAAGGACAAACGCCCAGAGATACCCGAAAATCATCTCCTTGGTTCCGTTTCCAAGCCCGGAAAAATTAAACCTCGGAAACAGTTGTGGCAGGCTGTCTATGTATCTCAGGGAAAAGTAGGTCATCAAAGCTGAGACCAGTAGTGAAATTATGAGCATAAGGTAGAAGCTTTTCGACCTGTAGTAGTTCTTGAAATAGTACGATGTTACAATGACAAAGTTACGAATGTTATTCCCCATGCACAACCTCTACTGAAGACCTGTTTTATTGTTGAAAAAGCCGCCGATAATCCGGCTGTACTCATAGTAATTCGTGATTCCGGCACTGATGGTGCCGTTCACGTAATTCCCGCTTATATTTCCTGTGAACGTTCCATTCCAGGGTATCAGGCTTGCCGCGAGATAGAAACCGGCAGCATAATAGCTGTTCCGGAATTCCACACTGAACCGGGTATCGTTGGCAAACACATTTGCGCTCAAATGCCTGAAATACCTGTTATTCAGCCCGACATAGACAGAATAATCCGAGGTGCTGGTGAAGTATTTATCGGCAAGCCCCTGGAAGCTGTTGCCGGTTAAATGTGCATCAATGGCATATCTGACAGACAGGTTTGTTCCAAGCGCAACGAGGTTTCCGGACACAGGCGAAGCGTAAAAGGTGCTGTTGTGCAGGATTCCGGAAATATTGCCGGACAGGTTGAATGAAACCAGTATTTTTGACACGTTCGCCATGGCCGGAATGGAAACGGATACGTTTGAAAATTCAAAAATCTGGTATCCCCTGTATTCACCATAAAGTGAAGGGTGAGCAGTCACGTTAATGCCTGAAGTACCATTGCTCCCTTTATTGAGTGTAAAATTGCCGGTTAACTGCTGCAAATTCAGGTTTGCAATAATGCCTGTTGTGTTGTTGTATGAATATGCAAAGAACGAAGTATTATTGTAATCACCCCTGAGGACAATTGCAGAATCGGCAGGCACAAAACTCACGATGGGCGGGGAGGAATTATTATAATCGGAATAGATATAATATCCGGTTGGTATCACCAGGGCCGCTGCAACAGTTGCTATCATTATTCCCTTTACCAGCGGTAACATCGATATCGATTTTCATCGGCTTAATAAACATATCCAGCCACGAAAAGCTCTCTGGCAGGGCAAAAATTTAATGAAAAAAAGAAAAAAATTCGGCACCTGCAAAGTGCCGCTCAAAATCAGCCTATCTGGCGATACCCGGCAGTGTTGCTTCCGTAGTACGTGAGGCTCCAGGTTGGCGGTGCGTCAAGCACGAACGGGAGCATGTAAGAGTTATTCAGGGGTGTCAGGTCTGCTGGCGAATTGCCGTATCCCATGTTGTACAATGACCCGTTGAAATAGTAGTCCGATATCGGGTATGCTGACGAAGGCTGGAATTCCAGTTGTGTGTATGTGCCGTAGAATTCCGTGCCGTTGTAGGCTATTGTTGCATTCCAGTACCTGTCACCGGAAGCTGCGGAAACACCCTGATCGATTATCTGGAAGAGCATTGTGTTATTTGCAGGCTGGTCAATTATGTTCAGCGTCAGGACGGATCCGTCAGGGGTCTTGAATCCGGGCTGCACAGCAGGATTCATCGAATTGAGGAAATAGTGCGCAAAGCAATTCACTCCGGGAACATACCATGGAGATATTGTGCCGTTGGGATTGAGGTCGATTCCAAGCTGGAAGAAACCAACGCAGCTCGAAGTTGTTGTACCGTAGTAGTTCATGGCATTAATCTGGTAGCTTAATATTCCCACTTCCGGCACATTCCAGTCATTTATCACCATGTTGGCGTGCAGTACTGTAAAGGGGCTGAGCAGGTTTACAAGAAGGCCTGAACCCTGGCCGTATCCTTCCATGGGGTTGTAGCCGGGTATATAAATGGGGATTTCATAGCTGCTGAACACTATGTTCGTGATCTCCGCAGTTCCTGAGGCTGATCCAATCATCAGGCCCGCGTACTGGTAGGCATGGGGGACGGAAACATTGGCAAATATCATGGAAGAACCGTCCACAAAGAGCTGCATGGACCAGGTCACGGTCTTGGATTGCGAGGACGTGGTGTTCATCACGTTCGCCGTTATATACGCCCAACCGTTGCTGTAAACTCCCCCGGATGGCACACTACCGTATTGTTGCAGACTCCCGGAATTAGCTCCTGCATAAACTGTATCTCCGGAAATTTCTACAGTTGCAACAGACTTTCCGTTTCCATTTATGATCGAGAAAACAGGAGTTCCGCTCTGGGCATTTGCATATGTTTCCGAGTTCACGTCCG